>NZ_JBDJMM010000016.1:0-153934 GCF_039673865.1 Pseudomonas sp. TWI628
TGCCACGTTACTCTCCCTCCCGCCCCGGCCCTTTGCGGGGGCCCCCCCGCCACGAGGCCGGTACAGGTATCAGCGGACCAGATGCAGGAACTGCATGTGCCGCTCGTACTGGTCGAGGATGTCGTTGATGATCTGCTCCTTGCTGTAGCCCACCAGGTCGTAGTTCTGGCTGCCTTCGCTCAGGTGCACCTCGGCGCGGTAGTAACGGCGGTTCTTCAACTCCTGCGTACCCAGCCCACCCAGGGCGAACGACGGCGTGAAGTAGCCACGCATCTGCACCTGGTAGATGAACGGCTGCTCCTCGCCATGGCCCACCTTCAGGCTGACGTTGTCATGGCTCGGGTCGTCCTGGGTCACCAGCACCAGGCCCTTCTGCTCGAACACTTCACGCACATCGGCAATCGCCGGGCGCACTACGTCGTCCATGAAGCGGTACACCTCATCGCGCGACGGGAAGTGCACGGCTTGGCTCAGGCGTTGGCGCCAGCCACCACGGCCACGGCGTGACTGGGCGAAGGGTGCCAGCGAGTGCATCTGCGCGATCTGCCGCTGGCTCTCCAGGTAGAAGGCCTTGTGCAGCCCCCACATCATGCACAGCAGGATCAGCGAGAACGGCAGCGAGGTCAGCACCACCGCCGACTTCAGCGAGTCGATGCTGCCTGCGAACAGCAGGCCGCTGGTGATCAGCGCCGTCATCGCACCCCAGAAGATGCGCAGCCAGTTCGGCCCGTCTTCGTCAGCACCGCCGCCCTTGGCGGACAGGGTCGACAGCACCACGGTGCCAGAGTCGGCCGAGGTGACGAAGAACACGAAGCTGATGAACACCGTCACGGCGATCACCGTCTTGCTCCACGGGTAGGTTTCCAGCAGCAGGTACAGGCTCATCGACGGGTTGTCCAACGCCGACTGGCCGAGCGCGGTCATGCCGTGGTTGATCACCTGGTCCAGCGCGCTGTTGCCGAAGATCGACATCCACGCCAGGGTGAAGCCCAGCGGAATCAGCAGCACGCCGAAGACGAATTCACGGATGGTGCGGCCACGCGAGATACGCGCAATAAACAAACCCACGAACGGCGCCCAGGCAATCCACCAGGCCCAGTAGAACACCGTCCAGCCACCCAGCCAGTCACGCTGCTCGCCATAGGCGTACACGTCGAAGCTCTTGCGCGGCAAGGCGCCGAGGTAATCGCCAAGGTTCTGGATCAGGGTATTGAACAGGTGCTGGGTAGGCCCGGCGAACAGCACGAACAGCAGCAGTGCACAGGCCAGGAACAGGTTGATGTCGCTCATCACCCGCACGCCCTTTTCCACCCCCGCCACGGCTACCGCCACCGCCGCGCCCATCATCAGCGCGATGAGGATCACCTGCACCCACTGGCTATGGCTGATGCCGAACAGGTAGTCGAGGCCGGCGTTCAGGTGCAGCACACCAAAGCCCATGTCGGCCCCCAGGCCGAACACCGTGGCAATGATGCCGAAGCCGTCCACGGCATAGCCGATCGGGCCGTTGATGCGTTTGCCGATCAGCGGATACAGCGCCGAACGCAAGGCCAGCGGCAGGTTGTGCCGGTAGGCGAAGTAGGCCAGCGCCATGCCGACGAAGGCGAACACGCCCCAGCCATGCAGGCCCCAGTGCAGGAACAGGATCTCCATCGCCTGGCGCCCGGCCTCGGCCGTGCCCCCTTCGCCCTGAGGGGGCGCGAGCATGTGGGTCAGCGGTTCGGACACGCAGAAGAAGAACAGCGTGATGCTGATACCGGCGGCGAACAGCATGCCGGCCCAGGACAGGTAACTGAACTCGGGTTCGTCGTGGTCGGCACCGAGCTTGATCTTGCCGTAGCCAGACAAGGCAGTGACCACCACGAACACCAGGTACAGGGTCATGGCCAGCATGTAGTACCAGCCGACCGTGTTGGCCGCCCAGTTCTGTGCCGCCAGCAGCCACTCGCCGGCAGCCTGCGGGAAGGCGATGACCACCAGGCCGAAGAGGAGAATGAAACTTGCCGCGAAGTAGAACACCGGCGGGTTCATGCGGATCTTGCCATTGGCAAGGGAGGGGGACGGTGCACTCATGAGACAGGCACCTCGTCGATCGACGTGAGGTTCGGAATGAACGGGTTCAGCAAAGGAATCCTCCTGTTGAACACCGGCAGCGGACCAGCGTTTTTCATTGAACAAGCGTTCAAGTTAAACATGGATCGGCTTTCAAAGCGAACCGGGGCGCCGATTGGCGCCCCTTGCAACTCAGTTCTTGTCCTGGCAATCCAGCTGCAGGTTGGCCTGGGTGATGTTGCTTTCGGCCGGCACACTGCGGGTCAGCCAGACATTGCCACCAATGGTCGAGCCCTTGCCGATGGTAATCCGCCCCAGGATCGTCGCCCCGGCATAGATCACCACATCGTCCTCGACGATCGGGTGACGTGGCAGCCCCTTGTGCAGCGTCCCTGACTCATCGCTCGGGAAGCGCTTGGCGCCCAAGGTTACCGCCTGATAGATACGCACCCGCTCACCGATGATCGCGGTCTCGCCAATCACTACGCCGGTACCGTGGTCGATGAAGAAGCTCTGGCCGATCTGCGCGCCTGGGTGAATGTCGATACCGGTGGCCGAATGCGCGAGTTCCGAACTGATCCGCGCCAGCAGCGGCAAGCCCGCCTGATAAAGGTGGTGGGCCAGGCGATGATGGATGATCGCCAGGATCCCCGGATAGCACAGCAATACCTCGTCAACGCTGCGCGCCGCCGGGTCGCCGTGATAGGCCGCCAGCACATCGGTATCGAGTAGCACGCGCAGGCCCGGCAAGGCCGCCGCGAAGTCCTGGATCAGGCGCAGGGCCTGGGCATCGATGCCCTCCAGTTGCGTGTTGCTCTGGCGGGCGGCGTAACGCAGTTCCAGCCGCGCCTGTACCAGCAATGCCGTCAGTGCCGCGTCGAGGGTATGGCCGACGTAGAAGTCCTCGCTCTCTTCACGCAGGTCGACCGGGCCCAGGCGCATCGGGAACAGCGCCCCGCACAGCTGCTCGAGAATCTGCCGCATGGCCTCACGCGAAGGCAGCTCGCGCCCGCCCTGCTCGCCACTGCTGCGGCCATTGCGGCTGCGCCATTGCTCGCGGGCACCGCGCAGGCCACTGACGATGCTGTGCAGTTGCCAGTGCCCAGATGAAGGTTGTTCGCTCACGGTGTTCTCCTGCCGAAGGTGGCCAATCTGTCGTTATGCGATCCACTCTACGGCAAATCTGGCCCTTGGAAAAAACAACGCTTTATTCCATCCTGCGCTAAGTCGGGCATAAGCCGCGATGACGGCGCCAGCATCCTGGCCTACCCTCAAAGCAGCCAGAACCTGGCACAGATCACAACAGGAATAAGAAAATAAGTTTTTATTATTTCCTGACCTATCAAGCCAACTCTATAGTCGCCACCCACCACTTCCACAACAAGCGCGGGGCCTGCCATGTCGAAATTTGCCAAACCGCTTCTCAACGCCAGCCTGGCCATCCTGCTGGGTGCCGGCTTGCTCAGCCATGCCTTCGCCGGCGAGCAACTGAAGACCATCCAGGAAAAAGGCGTGATCAACGTCGGCCTGGAGGGCACCTACCCGCCGTTCAGCTTCCAGGATGAAAACGGCAAACTGACCGGCTTCGAGGTTGAGCTGTCCGAGCTGCTGGCCAAGGAGCTGGGGGTCAAGGCCAAGATCCAGCCGACCAAATGGGACGGCATCCTCGCCGCGCTGGAGTCCAAGCGCCTGGACGTGGTAGTCAACCAGGTGACCATCTCCGAAGAGCGCAAGAAGAAATACGACTTCTCCGAGCCGTACACCATCTCCGGCATCCAGGCGCTGATCCTGAAGAAAAAGGCCGAGCAGCTGAACATCAAGACCGCGCAGGACCTGGCCGGCAAGAAAGTCGGTGTCGGCCTGGGCACCAACTACGAGCAATGGGTGAAGCAGGACGTGCCGAAGGCTGACGTGCGCACCTATGAAGACGACCCGAGCAAGTTCGCCGACCTGCGCAACGGCCGCATCGACGCCATCCTGATCGACCGCCTGGCCGCACTGGAATACGCCCAGAAGGCCAAGGACACCGAACTGGCAGGCGATGCCTTCTCGCGCCTGGAAAGCGGCGTGGCGCTGCGCAAGGGCGAGCCTGAGCTGCTGGCCGCGATCAACAAGGCCATCGACAAGCTCAAGGCCGACGGCACGCTGGCCAAGCTGTCGGAGAAATACTTCGGTGCTGACGTCACCAAATGATCGCTGAAAGCCTGCAACTCGTTGCCGATTCCACGCCCTTCCTGCTGAAGGGCGCGGGTTATACGGTGCTGCTCAGTGTGGGCGGCATGTTCTTTGGCCTGGTGCTGGGCTTTGCCCTGGCGCTGATGCGGCTGTCGAAGATCCTGCCGCTGAACTGGCTGGCCCGGGTCTATGTGTCGTTCTTCCGCGGCACGCCGCTGCTGGTGCAGCTGTTCGTGATCTACTTCGGCATGCCGCAGATCGGTATCGAGCTCGATCCGATCCCGGCCTCGCTGATCGGCCTGTCACTGAACATGGCGGCCTACATCTGCGAAATCCTGCGTGCGGCGATCTCCTCGATCGACCGTGGCCAGTGGGAAGCCGCAGCCAGCATCGGCATGACCCGCACCCAGGCCATGCGCCGGGCGATCCTGCCCCAGGCGCTGCGCACCGCGCTGCCACCACTGGGCAACAGCTTCATCTCGCTGGTCAAGGACACCGCGCTGGCCGCGACCATCCAGGTGCCCGAGCTGTTCCGCCAGGCCCAGCTGATTACCGCGCGCACCTTCGAAGTGTTCACCATGTACCTGGCCGTAGCAGTGGTCTACTGGATCCTCTGCAGCATCCTCGCGCACTTCCAGAACCGCATGGAAGCGCGGGTCAACCAGCACGACCAGGAGCAATGAGATGATCGTCGCCAAAGGCCTGACCAAGCAGTTCAAGGGCCAGACCGTACTCAACGGTATCGACCTGACCGTGCAACCGGGTGAAGTGGTGGCCATCATCGGCCCCAGCGGCTCGGGCAAGACCACCTTCCTGCGTTGCCTCAACCTGCTGGAAACCCCGGATGCCGGGCAGATCCAGATCGGCGACATCAGCATCGATGCCAACCGCCCGCTCAGCGGCCAGCAAAGTGCGATCCGCCGCCTGCGCCAGCAAGCTGGCTTCGTGTTCCAGAACTTCAACCTGTTCCCCCACCGCACTGCGCTGGAGAACGTCATCGAAGGCCCGGTGATCGTCAAGAAGACGCCTCGTGAACAGGCCATCGAGCTTGGTCGGCGGTTAATGGCCAAGGTCGGTCTGGCAGGCAAGGAAGACGCCTACCCACGGCGCCTTTCCGGCGGCCAGCAGCAGCGCGTGGCGATTGCCCGCGCGCTGGCCATGGAACCTGAAGTGATCCTGTTCGACGAACCTACCTCGGCACTCGACCCGGAGCTGGTCGGCGAGGTACTGGCGACCATCCGCGGCCTGGCCGAGGAAAAGCGCACCATGATCATCGTGACCCACGAGATGAGCTTTGCCCGGGATGTCGCGAACCGGGTGATCTTCTTCGACAAGGGTGTGATCGTGGAACAGGGTGAAGCCAAGGCGCTGTTTGCCAACCCCAAGGAAGAACGTACCCGGCAGTTCCTGCGCAAGTTCCTCGGGACTGCTGCTTCAGAGTAAACCCTCTCTGGCTCTTCGCGGGTTTACCCGCGAAAGGGCCGGAACATCCAAGCAAATCCCCCTCTTCTATACATATTCCAAAAAGTTAGTTCATAAACTTTTAATAAGCCTTTAGGGTATATAAACCGGACCACCGGACCAGCAAATGTCTGTCGCCATCAGCTGAAGCGACGCATCCACTTTTGTGAGGTTCGGTTCTGATGACCACCCAGCCAAATACCCCATTCCATAGCGATCTCGACAGCTCGCCCCTGCTGCTGCCGGCCAAGATACTGCGCAACGACGCCGAAGCCCTGCAAGCCGCCCGGGAGCTGGCCGAGAGCGCCCGCGAGCAGGCCGCCCGCCGCGACCAGCAACGCAAGCTGCCCTGGGCAGAAATCGAACAGTTCACCCGCAGCGGCCTGGGCAGCATCACTGTGCCCAAGGCCCATGGCGGCCCGGACGTCTCGTTCGCAACCGTCGCCGAAGTGTTCCGCCTGATCAGCGCCGCCGACCCGGCCCTGGGGCAGATCCCGCAGAACCAGTTCGGCATGCTGCAACTGCTGCGCCTGACCGCCACCGAGGCCCAGCAGGCGCTGATCTTCCGCAGCGTGCTGGACGGCTGGCGCATCGGCAACGCCGGCCCCGAGCGCGGCACCAAGGACACCCTGACGCTCAAGGCCAGGATCACCCGCAGCGCTGACGGCTATCGCATCAGCGGTGAGAAGTTCTATTCCACCGGCGCGCTGTTCGCCCACTGGGTGGCGGTCAAGGCACTGGACGACGAGGGCCGCCAGCGCCTGGCCTTCGTCCGCCGTGGCAGCCCGGGGCTGCGCATCGTCGACGACTGGTCCGGCTTCGGCCAGCGCACCACTGCCAGCGGTACCGTGCTGCTCGACCAGGTACCGGTCGATGCGGAACTGGTCATCGACAACTGGCGCCAGCGCGATACCCCCAATATCCAGGGTGCGGCCTCGCAGCTGATTCAGGCGGCCATCGATGCCGGCATCGCCGAGGCAGCCATCGACGACACCATCACCTTCGTCCGCGAAAAATCCCGGCCCTGGATCGAGGCCAAGGTCGAGCGCGCCAGCGATGACCCTTACGTGATTGCCGACATCGGCCGCCTGAAGCTTGAGCTGCATGCCGCCGAAGCGCTGCTGCGCAAGGCCGCGCGGGTGCTCGACGAGGTCAATGCCGGGCCGATCGATGCTGCCGCCGCCGCGCGGGCATCGATTGCCGTGGCCGAGGCCAAGGTACTGACCACCGAGATCTCGCTGCAGGCCAGCGAGAAGCTGTTCGAGCTGGCTGGCAGCCGCGCCAGCCTGGCCGAGTTCAACCTCGACCGGCACTGGCGCAATGCCCGGGTGCACACCCTGCACGACCCGGTGCGCTGGAAGTACCACGCGGTTGGCGCTTACCACCTCAACGGCACCCTGCCTGCGCGGCATTCCTGGATCTGATTTGAGGTGACCATGACAACATCCGTTATCACCAGTGACAGCCAAGCCCTGGCTGCCGCCGAACATATTGCCCAGCAACTCAAACGCGACAGCGCCCTGCGCGACCGCGAACGCCGTCTGCCCCACGCCGAACTGGAGCTGTTCACCCGCTCCGGCCTATGGGCCATCAGCGTCCCCAAAGCCTTTGGCGGGGCGGGTGTATCCAACGTCACCCTGGCCCAGGTCATCGCCCGCATCGCCCAGGCTGACGCCTCCCTTGGCCAGATTCCCCAGAACCACTTCTACGCCCTCGAAGTGCTGCGGGTGAACGGCAGCCCCGAGCACCAGCGCCGCCTTTACGCCGAAGTGCTGGCGGGCCGCCGCTTCGGCAACGCCCTGGCCGAGCTGGGCACGAAAACCGCCCACGAGCGCACCACCCGCCTGACCCACGACGGCGCCGGTTACCGCATAAACGGCCGCAAGTTCTACGCCACCGGCGCGCTCTACGCCCAGCGTATCCCGACCTCGGTGATCGACGACCAAGGCCGCCAGCAACTGGCCTTCGTCCCCGCCGACAGCCAGGGCCTGCAGGTAATCGACGACTGGAGCGGTTTCGGCCAGCGCACCACCGGCAGCGGCTCGGTGACCTTCGACAACGTCTGGGTCGATGCCGACGACGTGGTGCCGTTCCAGAGTGCCTTCGAACGGCCGACACCGGTCGGCCCGCTGGCGCAGATTCTCCACGCCGCCATCGACACCGGCATCGCCCGTGCCGCTCTGGATGACGCCCTGCACTTCGTGCGCACGCGCAGCCGGCCATGGGTCGACTCCGGCCTGGACAAGGCCAGCGACGACCCGCTGACCCTGAAAAGCTTCGGCCAGCTGGTAATCCGCCTGCACGCCGCAGAAGCCTTGCTCGAGCGCGCCGGCGAATTCCTTGACCGCGCCCAGGCCGACAGCAATGCCGATACCGTGGCCGCTGCCTCCATCGCCGTTGCCGAAGCACGGGCAATCAGCACGGAAGTCTCCCTCGCTGCCGGCACCACGCTGTTCGAACTGGCCGGCAGCCAGGCCACCCTGGCCGAGCACAACCTCGACCGCCACTGGCGCAACGCCCGCGTGCACACCCTGCACGACCCGGTGCGCTGGAAGTACCACGCCATCGGCAACTACTACCTGAACAACGAGCACCCACCACGCCGGGGGACTATCTGATGCCCAAGCAGATCCTGCTCAATGCCTTCAACATGAACTGCATCGGGCACATCAACCACGGCCTGTGGACCCACCCAAGGGACACCTCGACCCAATACAAGACCCTGGAATACTGGACCGGCCTGGCGCGCCTGCTGGAACGCGGGCTGTTCGACGGCCTGTTCATCGCCGACATCGTCGGCACCTACGACATCTACGGCAACTCCGTGGACGTGACCCTGAAAGAGTCGATCCAGCTGCCGGTCAACGACCCACTGCTGCTGGTCTCGGCCATGGCCGCCGCCACCCGCCACCTGGGCTTCGGCCTCACCGCCAACCTCACCTACGAGGCGCCGTACCTGTTCGCCCGGCGCCTCTCCACCCTCGACCACCTGAGCAACGGCCGGGTCGGCTGGAACATCGTTACCGGTTACCTCGACAGCGCCGCCCGTGCCATGGGCCTGGAGCAACAGCCCGAGCACGACCGCCGCTACGACCAGGCCGACGAATACCTGCAGGTGCTGTACAAGCTGCTGGAAGGCAGCTGGGCCGATGACGCCGTGGTCAATGACCGCGAGCGCCGGGTGTACGCCGAGCCGGGCAAGGTGCGCAAGGTGCGCCACCAGGGCGAGTTCTACAAGGTCGAGGGCTACCACCTGTGCGAACCCTCGCCACAGCGCACACCGGTACTGTTCCAGGCGGGCAGTTCGCCGCGCGGCCTGGCCTTCGCCGGCAACCACGCCGAGTGCGTGTTCATCAGCGGCCAGGACAAAACCGCTACCCGCGCCCAGGTCGACAAGGTGCGCGCGGCCGCCCAGGCCGCTGGCCGCGATCCTCAGGCGGTGAAGGTGTTCATGGGCATCACGGTGATCGTCGCGCCCACCGAGCAGCAGGCCCAGGCCAAATATGCCGAGTACCTGCAACATGCCAGCGCCGAAGCCGGCGTGGCGCACTTCGCCGCCTCTACCGGCATCGACTTTGCCGCCTACGGGCTGGACGAGCCGATCGGCGCCAGCAAGGGCAACGCCATCCAGTCGGCCACCCGCCAACTGCAGGAAAACGCCTGGACCCGCCGCCGCCTGCTGGAGCAGCACGCCCTTGGCGGGCGCTATGTGACCCTGGTCGGCGCGCCCGATCAGGTAGCCGAACAGCTGATCGCCTGGATCGACGAAACCGGCCTGGACGGCTTCAACCTGACCCGCACCGTCACCCCGGAAAGCTATGAGGACTTCATCGAACTGGTGGTCCCGCAACTGCAGCAACGTGGCCGCTACAAGACCGCCTACGCCGACGGCACCCTGCGCGAGAAGCTGTTCGCCAGCGACCACCCGCACCTGCCTGCCGACCACCCAGGTTCCACCTACCGCAACACCTCTACCCCTGCCCCGACTGGAGCCCTGCACCATGCTTGAAAAACTGTTCCGGCCCGTCGCGGCCATCGCCATCACCCTCGGCCTGGCCACCAGCGCCTTCGCTGCCGAGCCGCTGAAGATCGGCACCACCGCAGCCTTCGCCATCCCCCTGGAAGCGGCGGTGGAAGAAGCCCACAAGCAAGGCCTGGAAGTGAAGCTGATCGAGTTCAGCGACTGGATCGCGCCGAATGTCAGCCTCAACAGCGGCGACATCGACGTGAACTACTTCCAGCACATCCCCTTCCTGGAGAACGCCAAGGCTGCAGCCGGTTTCAACCTGGTGCCCTACGCCCCGGGCATCATCAACAACGTCGGCCTGTACTCGAAAAAGTACAAAAGCTTCGCCGAGCTGCCCGAGGGCGCCAGCGTGGCCATCGCCAACGACCCGATCAACAGCGGCCGCGGCCTGCAGCTGCTGGCCAAGGCTGGCTTGATCACCCTCAAGCCGGGTGTCGGCTACAAGGCCACCGAGGACGACATCGTCGCCAACCCGAAGAAGCTGAAGATCCTGCAGGTCGAAGCCGTGCAACTGGTACGCGCCTATGACGACGCCGACCTGGTGCAGGGCTACCCGGCCTATATCCGCCTGGCCAACAGCTTCGATGCCACCTCGGCGTTGCTGTTCGATGGCCTGGAGAACAAAGAGTACGTGATCCAGTTCGTCATCCGCCCGCAAAGCAAGGATGACCCGCGCCTGGCCAAATTCGTCGATATCTACCAACACTCGCCTGCCGTGCGTGCGGCACTGAACAAGGCCCATGGCAGCCTGTACCAGGCCGGTTGGGAAAGCTGACATGAGCCAGGCCAACGCGCTCAGGGCGCCCACCGCACAACCATCGCCGCCAACGGCCAGGGAGCAGGCTCTGCGCCCGGAGGTCAACCAAGCCCACGTGCGCTTCATCGGCCTTGGCAAAACCTACCCTGGCCAGCAACAGCCAGCGCTACACGGCATCGACTTGAACATCCGCCGTGGTGAGATCTTCGGCATCATCGGCCGCAGTGGCGCAGGCAAGTCGTCGCTACTGCGCACCATCAACCGCCTCGAACAGCCGAGCCAGGGCCGCGTGCTGATCGACCAGGTGGACATCGCGCCGTTCGACGAGGACCGCCTGGTGGCGCTGCGCCGGCGCATCGGCATGATCTTCCAGCACTTCAACCTGATGTCGGCCAAGACCGTGTGGCAGAACGTCGAGCTGCCGCTGAAAGTGGCGGGCGTGGTCAAGCCCGAGCGCCAGCGCAAGGTGCGCGAGCTGCTGGAGCTGGTGGGCTTGCAGGAAAAACATCACGTCTACCCGGCGCAGTTGTCCGGCGGCCAGAAGCAGCGGGTCGGCATCGCCCGGGCGCTGGTGCATGACCCTGAGATCCTGCTGTGCGACGAAGCCACCTCGGCGCTGGACCCCGAGACCACCGCGTCGATCCTCGAACTGCTGCGCGACATCAACCAGCGCCTGGGCCTGACCGTGGTGCTGATCACCCACGAAATGGCAGTGATCCGCGACATCTGCCAGCGCGTGGTGGTGCTGGAGCGTGGCGCAATCGTCGAGCAGGGTGAAGTCTGGCGTGTGTTCGGCAACCCACACCATGAAGTCACCCGTACCCTGCTCGCGCCGTTGCAAACCAAGCTGCCCGCGGCCTTGCAGGCAAGCCTCCGGGCTAGCCCCGTGGGCCGTGACAGTGCGGTGGTGCTCAAACTCACCTTGCTCGGCGAACCGGCGCTATCCGACCTGTTCGCCGAACTTGGCGGACGCGTGCGCCTGCTTCAAGGTGGCGTGGAGACCATCGGCGAACATGCGCTCGGGCAGCTGATCCTGTCGATTCAGGGCTCGCCGCACGACACCCATCAATTGCTCGAGCGCGCCCGTCGCTGGGCCGAAGACGTGGAGGTACTGGGCCATGTGGTTTGATCGCTTGCTTGAAGGCCTGCTCGACACTTTGCTGATGGTCGGCGTGTCCTCGCTGGTCGCGCTGCTGGTGGGGGTGCCGATGGCGGTACTGCTGGTCACCAGCGACAAGGGTGGCATCTTCGAGGCACCGTTGCTGAACCGGGTACTCGGTGCCTTCGTCAACCTGTTCCGCTCGATCCCGTTCCTGATCCTGATGGTCGCGCTGATCCCCTTCACCCGGCTGGTGGTGGGTACCACCTATGGGGTGTGGGCCGCCGTGGTACCACTGACCATCGCCGCGACGCCGTTCTTTGCGCGGATTGCCGAGGTCAGCCTGCGCGAGGTCGACCATGGCCTGGTGGAGGCCGCACAGGCCATGGGCTGCCGGCGTTGGCACATCGTCTGGCACGTACTGCTGCCCGAGGCGCTGCCGGGGATCGTGGGAGGGTTCACCATTACCCTGGTGACGCTGATCAACTCGTCAGCCATGGCCGGGGCGATTGGTGCGGGTGGCCTGGGGGATATTGCCTATCGGTATGGGTATCAGCGTTTCGACAGCCAGATCATGTTGACCGTGATTGCCATGTTGGTGGCGTTGGTGGCGCTGATCCAGTTGGGAGGGGACCGGTTGGCGAAAGGCTTGAACAAGCGTTGAAATGCCTGGCACAAGATTTTCAGCGCCTGTGAGACCTAGCGCGCGGGCGGCGCTCGATCTCGCAGGCGCTCAACAACTTCCGCCATACCCCTCAGCCCCAGCGCAGCTCCGCGGCCGGCAACGGCCGCCCAAACCAGTACCCCTGCCCCAACTGGCACTGCTGCTCCAGCAGGAACCGCGCCTGCTCCGCCTGTTCGATGCCCTCGGCATGCACCTGCATGCCCATGCTTCGCGCCAGCGCGACAATCACCCGGACGATGGCAATGTCATCGTCATCCTGCGGCAAGCCGGCCACAAAACCCTGGTCGATCTTCAACTTCTGCACCGGCAGGCGCTTGAGCCGCAGCAACGACGAGTACCCCGTGCCGAAGTCATCGATGGCCAGGTTCAGCCCCAGCTCGCGCAGGCGATGCAGCTGTTCCAGCGCCACTTCCGGGTCTTCCATGACCGCACTCTCGGTCACTTCCAGCTCCAGCAGTGCCGGGTCCAGACCGGTTTCATGCAACACATCAGCCACCTGCCGATACAACTCGCGCTGGCCGAACAGGCGGCTGGAAATGTTCACCGCCACGAACTCCAGCGCGCGCCCATCCACCCGCCACTGAACCATCTGCCGGCAAGCTTCACGCAACACCCAGGCATCAATCTCGGCAATCAGGCCGGTACGTTCGGCGATGGGGATGAAATCACTCGGCGGCACCAACCCACGCTGCGGGTGCTGCCAGCGGACCAATGCCTCGACACCGACCATCTTCGTCGTGAACAGGTCATGCACCGGCTGGAAGAACACTCGTAGCTCATCCTTGGCCAGCGCCCGGCGCAACTCGCTCGCGGTCTCCACCCGGTGCTGGGCGTGGGCGGTCAATTCTTCGGTGTACAGCGCATAGCAGGCACGGCCATTGCCCTTGGCCTTGAACAGCGCCGAGTCGGCATTGCGCAACAGTTGCTCGGCGCTCAGGGCGTCGTTGGGGAACAGGCTGATACCCACGCTGGCACTGATGAACAGCCGGTGACCATCGAATTCGAAGGGCTCACGCATGCGTTCGATGATGCCCTGCGCCAACTTGCCGGCCTGGCCAACCTGCTGGCAGTTCTCGGCCAGCACGCCGAACTCGTCACCGCCCAGGCGCGCCAGGGTCACGTTGCTGCCAACGGTCTCACCCAGGCGCTCGCCAACCAGCTTGAGCAACTGGTCGCCAATGGTATGGCCAAGGCCGTCGTTGATGCTCTGAAAGTGATCCAGGTCGAGCAACAGCAAGGCGCAGCCGCGCTTGTTGGCCTGTGCCGCAGCCAGCGCCTGTTCGGCGCGGTCGTTGAACAGCAGACGGTTGGGCAGCCCGGTGAGTGGGTCATGGTGGGCCAGGTAGGCCAGTTCCTGCTCGGAATGCTTGATCGCACTGATGTCGCTGAACACTGCCACGTAATGGCTGAGCTCGCCACTGTCGTCACGGATGGCGCAGATCGTCTGCCATTGTGGGTAGATTTCACCGCTTTTACGGCGGTTCCAGATCTCGCCGCTCCACTCCCCCTTTTCGGCCAGGGTGGCATAGATCTGCTGGTAGAAGGGCACGCCATGGCGGCCCGACTTGAACTTGCTGGGGCGCTGGCCCAGCACTTCTTCCTGCTGGTAGCCGGTGATGCGCATGAAGGCGCGATTGACGTGCACGATCAGGCCTTGGCGGTCAGTGACCAGCACGCCTTCCAGGGTGCTGTCGAACACCGCCGCGGCCATGCGCAGGCGCTCGCGGTCCTCGCTGCGCAGGCGCGCGCCGATACCGATGAAGTTGAGCAGGCGGGCGCGGGACACGAAGATCAGCAAGGCACTGACCAGTACCCACACCACCACATTGATCTGCCGGCCCACGGTCAACGCCAGGGGGTCGTCAGACATACTGCGCAGGACCACCTCGGCCAGCACCAGCCAGAGGAACGAGAGCACCACATACAGCGCGGCCATGCGCAAGGCGTCGCGAACGGAAACAGACATGTCGGGGGGGAAAGCCCATGAAAAAGGATGGGGCATTATAAAGGCTGAAACATGCCGTGACTTCCTATCTGAAAGGGTGACTGGTTTTATTTCCCCGCCAAGGGATAATCACGCCTTTCTCCCTGCATTACCGAGGGCTTCTACACCTATGTGGTACAACGGTCTGCTCGACTTGTCGGCCTGGCAACTGGTTGGCGTCACCCTGCTGATGACCCACGTGACCATCGTCAGCGTCACCATCTACCTGCATCGCTACTCCGCCCACCGTGCGCTGGAGCTCAATGGCGCGCTCAAGCACTTCTTCCGTTTCTGGCTGTGGCTGACCACGGCACAGAACACCCGCGAATGGACGGCAGTGCACCGCAAGCACCACGCCAAGTGCGAAACCCCGGACGACCCGCACAGCCCGGTGTACAAGGGCCTGGGCACGGTACTGCGCAAAGGTGCCGAACTCTACCGCGAAGAGGCACGCAACCCCGAGACCCTGCGCATCTACGGCAAGAACTGCCCGGAAGACTGGATCGAGCGCAACCTCTACTCGCGCTACAAGCTCGGCGGCATCGTGCTGATGGCGATCATCGACCTGCTGCTGTTCGGCACCCTCGGCATCACCATCTGGGCGGTGCAGATGATGTGGATTCCGTTCTGGGCCGCTGGCGTGGTCAACGGCCTGGGCCACGCAGTCGGCTACCGCAATTTCGAATGCCGCGACGCTGCCACCAACCTGGTGCCGTGGGGTATCGTCATCGGTGGCGAAGAGCTGCACAACAACCACCACACCTACCCCAACTCGGCCAAGCTCTCGGTCAAGCGCTGGGAGTTCGACATGGGCTGGGCGTGGATCCGCCTGTTCTGTCTGCTGCGCCTGGCCAAGGTGCAACGCGTGGCGCCCATCGCCCACCGCGTCGAGGGCAAGGCCAGCCTGGACATGGACACGGCCATGGCCATCCTCAACAACCGCTTCCAGATCATGGCCCAGTACCGCAAGCTGGTAATCGGCCCGCTGGTCAAACAAGAGCTGGCCAAGGTCGATGCCTCGGTACGCCACCGCTTCCGCCGTGCCAAACGCCTGCTCTCGCGTGAAACCAGCCTGCTGGAAGACCGCCACCATGTGCGCATCGAAAGCATGCTCGCCCACAGCCAGGCGCTGAAGACCATCTACGAGAAGCGCCTGGCACTGCAACAGATCTGGGCCCGCACCAGCGCCAACGGCCACGACATGCTGGCGGCCATGAAGGACTGGGTACACGAGGCCGAGGCCAGCGGCATCCACGCCCTGCGCGACTTCGCAGCACAGCTGAAAACCTATTCCCTGCGCCCCACCGGCGCCTGATAGCCGCTGATCGGCACGCCCTGCAACGGGGCGTGCCTGCTGGAACTTCCCGCCTGAAAATCCACTCAAACCCGGCACATCGCCCGCGTGGCGGGCCGGTTTGTGGCCGCGCGCTCTATCGTCGAGAACTGCTCCGTGCTCATGGCCAAGAACCTTCCTCCGCCGTTGTCAGGTACCCCGCCTCCTGAAGCTGCACAAACCTTGCTGGCCCTGCTCCATGCCCAGGGCGAAGTCGCCCGCCTGAGTGAACGCGACCAGCTCTACAGCTCGCTGCTCGACAGCGTCAACGCCGTGCTCTGGGCCTTCGACTGGGAAACCCGCCAGGTGCTCTACGTCAGCCCCGCCTACGAACGCATCTTCGGTCGCCCGGCCAGCCTGGTACTGGCCGACTACAACGAATGGCGCGACAGCATCTACCCCGACGACCTGGAGTTCGCCGAACGCAGCCTGGCCCAGGTGCTGCTCAAGGGCGCAGTGGAAGACCGCGAGTACCGCATCCTCAACGCCAGCGGCCAGGTACGCTGGCTCAGCGACAAGTGCTATATCAACCAGCAGAGCGAAGGCGACCGGGTGATCATCGTCGGCATCGCCGAAGACATCACCGAGAAGAAACAGCTCGAAGGCGAACTGCAACGGCTGGCGACCACCGACGTGCTGACCCAGAGCAGCAACCGCCGGCACTTCTTCGAGTGCGCCCAGCAGGCCTTCGACAGCGCCCGTGAAGAAGGCACCCCGCTGGCCTTCCTGCTGCTGGACATCGACGACTTCAAGCGCATCAACGACAGCTACGGGCACCAGGAAGGCGACCAGGTGCTGCAGCGCATCGCCGACAGCGGCAAGGCCGTGCTACGTCGCGGTGACCTGTTCGGGCGTATCGGTGGCGAGGAGTTCGCGGCGGTGTTCCCGGGCTGTAATGCACAGGTGGCCGAACAGATCGCCGAACGGTTGCAGCGAGAGATTCAGCGGCAGGCCTTCAGCCATGGTGACCAGACGTACAACGTTACAGTGAGCCAGGGACTGACTGGGCTGACCGACGAAGACCTGTCACTGGACAGCTTGTTCGCCCGCGCCGATGCGGCGATGTACCGGGCCAAACGACAGGGCAAGAATCAGATAGTCCGAGGCTGACTGGGGCTGCAAAGCGGCCCCGGGATCTCAAGTCGATGCAGGCTCTTCGGTAGATGGCGGTGTCTGCTGTTCCGTGGCCTCAGCATTCTCCACCTTACGCAACCGGCTTAGCTCCGGCAGCCCAATCTTCAGCAAGCGCGCCGTCTTGCTGCTGGCGATCTTCTCCAGTCCCTGATCCGCTGGCAAGCGCGCCAGTTGCCCGGCCAGGTTCAGGGCCAGGATCTCCCGCGAATACACCCCGCCCCCCAGCTGGTAGATCGCCGCGATCAGCTCGCGCAGGCTCAGCGGCAAACGCCAGCGGGTGCGCAGCGCCGAGCCGAACGCTGCGCCGAACTCATTGAGCGACAGCTGCACATGGTCTTCGTCCAGTTCACCACCGGCCAGGCGCCACTCCTGCAGGCAGCGCAACACCGCCAGGTCGCCCAGGCAATGCAGCAGGCCAGCGCAATAGCAGCGCTCCTGGTCCAGTTCGAGCATGCGCGCCAGCGTGCGGGCGTATTCAGCCGTGTGCAGCGACAGGTTCCAGAAATGCGTGGCATGTTGCGTCAGCAGCGGGTCGCTGAGCCGTGCACTGCGCTTGAGGGTAAGGCCGAGGATCAGGTTCATGCTCTGGGTGCTGCCAAGCTTGTTCAGCGCCTGCATCAGCGTCTGCACAGGTGCTTCACGGTGCAGGCTGGCACTGTTGGCAGCAGCGATGAGCACCGCCGTGATCTGCGGGTCGTCGCGCACTTCCTCTTCGAGCACCTTGAGGTTCAGGCCCTGCGGGTTGAGTGCGCGCTTGATCGCCAGCTGTACATCGGCGAACAGCGGCCCGCCGTCGGCAGTGGCGCGGCGTTGTTCGAGGTAGGCCGGCAGGTTGGCGCCAGGCTGCAATGGCGGCACCGGGCAGGCGACCTGCTCGCCCACGGCCAGCAGCAGCTCTTCCAGGCTCTTGCGCAGCTTGTCCAGGTTCAGCGGCTTGCTCAGGTAAGCCGTGGGGTGCAGCGGCAACGCTTCGCGCACGCTGGCGCTATCGCTGCGGTTGCTCATCAGAATGAACGGCAGCCCCGGGCCCTTGGCGCGCACCTTGCGCAGCAGGTCGAGGCCATCGCAGCCTGCCAGCTCGCGGGCGGCGATGATCAGGTCAGGTTTGCTGGCCAGCGCCGTGAGCGCTTGCGAGCCGTCGGCGCAGACGTGCAAGCGGGCGTCGCAACGCACGCTGAGCAGCATTTCGCTCAGCATTTCGCGTACCCAAGGGTCGCCCTCGGCGATCAATACGCAAGGTGGGGCGGGGTCTGCAGCACTCATGGCCAACTCCTGAATATCCCTGACACACAGTCCTTCGCAGCTTCCAAAGCGAATCCTTTGACCACCATAGCCTCACACGGCTTTTCTGGGCACAAAAAAAACCCGCCTAAGCGGGTTTTTTCATGAAGCGCGTCACATCAGGCGAGTTCAGCGAAGCACTCTTCGATGATGGCCAGGCCTTTGTCCAGCAGCGCGTCTTCGGCGGTCAGCGGAACCAGGATACGCAGGACGTTGCCGTAGGTGCCGCAGGACAGCAGGATCAGACCCTTGTCGCGTGCCTTGGCCACAACCTGGGCAACGGCAGCAGCGTTCGGGGTGTGGGTGCCTTTTTCGAAGACTTCCACAGCGATCATCGAGCCCAGACCACGGACGTCGCCGATGATCGGGTGCTTTTCCTGGATCTGGCGCAGGCCAGCAGTCAGGCGCTCACCGACAGCCTTGCTGCGGTCCAGCAGTTTCTCTTCCTCGAACACCTGAATAACGGCCAGGGCCGCGGCGCAGGCGATCGGCGAACCGGCATAGGTGCCGCCCAGGCCGCCTGGAGCGATGGCGTCCATGATCTCGGCCTTGCCGCACACACCGGCGAGCGGGAAGCCGCCAGCGATGGACTTGGCGAAGGTGGTCAGGTCAGGCGCGACGCCCATCTGTTCCATGGCGAAGAAGGTGCCGGTACGGCCAGCGCCGGTCTGCACTTCGTCGGCAATCAGCAGGATGCCGTGCTTGTCGCACAGTTCGCGCAGGCGCTTCATCAGCTCTTTCGGCGCTGGCAGGAAGCCGCCTTCGCCTTGTACTGGCTCGAGGATGATCGCGGCGATGTCGCGTGGCTCGGCATCGTTCTTGAAGATGCGCTCGACCGAAGCGATGGCGTCATCAACGCTGACACCGTGCAGTTCGCTCGGGAACAGGGCGCGGAAGATGCCGCCTGGCATCAGGCCCATGCCAGCGGAGTACGGCACGACCTTGCCGGTCAGGCCCAGGGTCATCATGGTACGGCCGTGGTAGGCGCCGGTGAAGGCGATCACGCCAGCACGACCAGTGGCGGCACGGGCGATCTTGACGGCGTTTTCAACGGCTTCGGAGCCGGTGGAAACCAGCAGGGTCTTCTTGTCGAAGTCGCCTGGGACCAGCTTGTTGATCTTTTCGCACAGCTCTACGTAAGGCTCGTAGGCCAGCACCTGGAAGCAGGTGTGGCTGACCTTGGTCAGCTGCTCTTGCACAGCTGCAACCACTTTCGGGTGCAGGTGGCCAGTGTTCAGTACTGCGATGCCGCCGGCGAAGTCGATCAGTTCGCGGCCTTCAACGTCGATCACCGTCGAGTTCTTCGCGGATTCGACGAAGATCGGGTGGATTTGGCCGACGCCACGTGGGACGGCGGCTACACGACGTTGCATCAAGGATTCGTTGGTCTTGCTCATAAAGCCCTCATTGCGCCGATAGCAGCGCTTTTATTCGGGGGTGGCTGGGTGTGTTCGCGAACAGTATTCGTTGATCGACTGCCGTGAACGCCCTGGCCACCAGGTACTGCGATGTCAAAAAGGCCAGCGAGACGTCGCTCTCGCGCCCCGCTGGCAGAGGTAAAACCTTTACCCGGCGATCAGACGCTGATGCACAGGTATTTGATTTCGAGGTAGTCCTCGATACCGTATTTGGAACCTTCGCGGCCCAGGCCCGAAGCCTTGATGCCGCCGAACGGCGCGACTTCGTTGGAAATCAGGCCGGTGTTGATACCCACCATGCCGTATTCCAGGGCCTCGGCAACACGGAACACACGGCTCATGTCACGGGCGTAGAAGTACGAGGCCAGGCCGAACTCGGTGTCGTTGGACATGGCGATGACTTCGGCTTCGTCTTTGAAGCGGAACAGCGGCGCCAGTGGGCCGAAGGTCTCTTCTTTGGCGACAGCAGCGGTTTTCGGCACGTCGACCAGAATGGTCGGCTCGAAGAAGTTGCCTTCGATCAGCTTGCCACCGGACAGCACCTTGGCGCCTTTGCCAACGGCGTCTTCGATGTGTTCCTGAACCTTGGCGACAGCCTTGCCGTCGATCAGCGGGCCAGTGGTGGTGCCTTCTTCCAGGCCGTTACCGATCTTCAGCTTGGCAACAGCAGCGGCCAGCTTCTGGGCGAACGCGTCGTAGACGCCGTCCTGCACGTAGATACGGTTGGCGCAGACGCAGGTCTGGCCGTTGTTGCGGTACTTGGAGATGATTGCGCCCTCGACCGCCTTGTCCAGGTCGGCGTCGTCGAACACGATGAACGGCGCGTTGCCGCCCAGCTCCAGGGAAACCTTCTTGATGTCCTTGGCGCATTCTTCCATCAGCTGGCGACCGATTTCGGTCGAGCCGGTGAAGGACAGCTTGCGTACCAGGGAGTTGCCGGTCAGCTCGCCGCCGACTTCGCCAGCGCTGCCGGTGACCACGCTCAGCACACCAGCCGGGATGCCGGCGCGGGTGGCCAGCTCGACCAGGGCCAGGGCGGAGTACGGGGTCTGCGAAGCAGGCTTGAGCACCATGGTGCAGCCAGCGGCCAGGGCCGGGCCGGCTTTACGGGTGATCATGGCGGCCGGGAAGTTCCACGGGGTGATGGCCGCGGTAACGCCGATCGGCTGCTTGATGACGATCAGGCGCTTGTCTGGCTGGTGGCCCGGGATGGTGTCGCCGTAGACGCGCTTGGCTTCTTCGGCGAACCACTCGATGAACGAGGCGGCGTAGGCGATTTCGCCCTTGGCTTCGGCCAGCGGCTTGCCTTGTTCGGTGGTCATCAGGCGCGCCAGGTCGTCCTGGTTCTCGATCATCAGTTCGAACCAGCGACGCAGCTTGTTCGAGCGCTCTTTGGCGGTCAGGGCACGCCAGGCCGGCAGGGCCTTGTCGGCGGCTTCGATGGCGCGGCGGGTTTCCGCAGTGCCCATCTTCGGCACGGTACCGATGACTTCACCAGTGGCCGGGTTGGTCACGTTGATGGTCTGGCCGCTGTCCGCATCCAGCCACTCACCGTTGATGAAGGCTTGCTGGCGGAACAACTGAGCGTCTTTGAGCTGCATGTCGGCTTCCCGAATTGTTGATTGTTTGAAAAGCGCCCAAGGCAGGGCATCGAGCGTTTGAAATCTCAAACGAATGCTAAGCGGCTGCTGGGGTGTTGGACAATAGGCTGTTCGAAAAAAAGAACGAATGGTTGAACACCCCGGCAAAATTTCATGATTTTGCACAGCGGCATTACAGGGTAGACGAACGAGCTGAAGGAAATGTGATGGGAGGACCGACGGCCCTCCCGGAGGGAATGAATCAGAACGCCTTGGCCAGGTCGATCACCAGCGCCCGATAGCCAACGGAACCCGGCTGCCGGCTGTGCACCTTGAGCTCCACCAGCACCTCCTGGGTCCCACGACGCACCTCATTGAGCACCGTGGTGGTCAGTTTCTCAGGCGTGAGGAAATTCACCGAAGCCGAATAAATGAACTGGGTATCGGTCTCTGGCCGGTAGGCCACCACCGAGGTCACCGGGCTGTACCACTCGTCGCCGCGCTCCTTGCCGTATTCCCACACCTGCTCGACCGTGCCCTTGGCTTCATCGATCTTGTACTCCACCGCCCGGCTGTAGTTACCGCTGAGCTTGGTGGGCGCAAAGTCACGCCCCCAGCCGTTGTCGAATACGGTCAGTGTGCCTTTGCCGGTGAGCCAGGCGGTGTGTTGGGTCCAGGACCAGTCGAAGCCTTCGCTCTCGACGGGGGTCAGCACTTTTTCGCGCAAGTGCTGCGGCCAGCCCTGTGGCGAAGCAAGAATCCACTTAACCTGCTTGTCACGACCGATCTTGACCACGCCCTGATGGCGAGCCGAAACGATAATGCTGTCGTCATCGGCATCGTAGTCGATGGCATTGACGTGCGCCCAGTTACGCCCGGTGCCCACGCCCGGGGTATCGCCGAACGGCAAGTCGCCTTCGGCCAGTTCGTTGGCCAACCGATCGTCCTGCTTCTGTACACCTTCTGGCAGCTGAATCGCCGCCTTACCCAGCGTTTCCAGCAAGTCGCCACGATAGGGGTCGAGAATCTGGTTCAGGTCCCAGAAGTCCAGCACATCCCCCGCCTCGCTGACCTCGATGATGTGGTCGCGGATCGAGCGCACCCGCTTGCCGTCCGGGCGACGGTAATCACTGGTGCCGACACGCAGCAGGTAGGTGCCGTTGGTGGTTTCACGAATCTCGTGGGAGAAGTCGGCAAACTTGTCCGGCAGGTTGCGCTGCCAGATACGCCGGCCCAGCAGGTCGAACTTGGAGTAGGTCTGGCCTTGCCCCCAGATCAGCTTGCCGTCGCGGGTCTGCTGGAAGCCCATGGTCCCGCCCAGGCCATCGCGGCGGTTGGAGTCGTGGATCTGCTCGATGTCCAGGTACCAGCGCACGTCGCCGTTGCTGTCGGCGATCCAGTTGTTGCCGACCTGGTCCCACTCGGCGGCGCCGCCCAGGCCGTTCCACTTGAAGGCACGGCCACCGGGAATGTCACCTTGCAGGTGGTTGAACAGGTACAGGCGCTGCTCGAAGCCTGGCGCCACCTTGACCGGTTCCACCTCGGGCAGCGCGGCGGTCTGCTTCGCCACCACCGGCAGGCGCACGGCCGGGGCGTAGATCTGGTACTGCTGGCGGATGCGCTCGCCATCGAGCTTGTAGCTCACCTCCACCTGGTTGACGTGATCCGGATACAGGCCAAATACCGGGATGCCGCCATAGGTCCATAGCGAGCGCTCGGACACTTCGTAGGCGATGTCCACACCGCGCTCGCCCTTGCCGCGCACCCGCACATGGGCGGCGCTCAGGCTGCGCCCGCCATCGCGGATGATCGCGGTCAGCGGCGCCAGGCGGTACGGGTTGACCACCACATCGCCAAGCAGCGCCTCGGCGCGTTCGGGGACCTTGGCAGTGAGGCATGCGCCTTCAGGCAGCGCAGGGGTTTGGGTCTTGGCATTCATGGCAAAGCTCCTTGTTTACTCAGAAGTCGTAACGGGCGGTGGCGCCGAAGGTGCGCGGGGTACCGAGCACGCCGGCATAACCACCGTTGGCGGAGTTCCACAGGCTGGTGAAATAGGTCTTGTCGCCGGCGTTCTTTACCCACAGCGACAGGTCGACCACGCCGTCGCCCTGGTCCAGGCGTACACCGGCGGAGAGGTTGACCAGCGCATAGCTGGGGATCTGGCCGAAGTCGGAATCGTCGATGGTGCCCACCGCCCTGGAGCGGAACGCGTAACTGGCGGTGACGTAGGGCTCGACGTGCTGGCTGGCTTGCCACTTGTATTCGCCGTTGAGGTTGGCGATGTACTTGGAGGCGCCGACCACCTGGTGGCCGGACAGGTCGCAGGTGGCGGTGGCATTGGCCAGGCTCACCTCCGGCGGGCATGGCGCATCGTCGTACTTCAGGTAGCGCACGTCGTTCCACGAACCGTTGAAGTTCACCGTCAGGCCATTGATCGGCAACGCCGTGGCTTCGAATTCCAGGCCACGCGAGCGCACGCTGCCGGCGTTGGCCAGGTACTGCACGCGGTTGATCTGGTCGTAGACGTTGGCCTGGTAGCCATGCACCTCTGTCCAGAACAGGTTGGTGTTGAGCTGCAGGCGGTTGTCGAACAGCGTGCTCTTGAGACCCAACTCGGCGTTGTTGGCCCGCTCGGTGCCGACCAGCAGCGAATCGGTGCCCAGGCGTGGCGCAGCGCCGACGGTCAGATTCACACCACCCGACTTCTCACCGTGGGTCAGGGTGGCGTAGCCGAGCAATTGCTCGTTGAAGCGGTAGCTGAGCCCCAGCAGCCCGGAAGGGCTGAAACCGTACTGGTTGAGGTCGCCCGAATCGTACGCCCCCACCCTGCCCTGGCGCGCAGCAGCGGCGGCACCGGTCACGGCAGCGCCGCCGGTTGGCGCATCGCGGGTCACCCAGGCGCTCTTTTCTTCGTAGGTGCCGCGAATGCCAGCGGTGAAGTCCAGGCGATCGGTGAGGTGCCAGGTGCCTTGGGCGAACAGCGCGTAGCTGTCGGTATCGATATGGCCGTTGCCGATGGTATTGACGTTGGCCAGGGCACCGGCCGGGGTGATGTTCCAGATGTCTGCCTGGGGGCCGTAATACGTGAAGGACTTGTTGTCCAGGTCCTGCTTGAAGTAGTACGCGCCGAGCACATAGTCGAAGAAGCCACCGGTAGGCGAAGCCAGGCGGATTTCCTGGGAGTACTGCTTGTCGCGCACCGATACCCCGGCGCTGTAGAACACCGGCACATTGAGGCCGTCGTCGTTGCGCGGGGTGAAGTCCCACCAGCGGTAGGCGCTGATCGAGGTCAGGGTGAAGTCGTTGGGCAGGGTCCAGTTGGCCTCCACCGAGGTACCGCCCTGGAACACGGTCACCTGCTGGTCGGCATCGAAATTGACCTTGCGGTGCTTGCCCGACACCAGCGTCGCGCCCGCCTGGGCGGCGAGGCTTTCATAGCGGTTGACGCCGTTGATGGTCGGCCCGGTGCTGTACAGGCTGAGGATGCCGTTGTTGGAGTCTTCTTCGTTGTACTCGCCGATCCAGCGCAGGTTGAAGGTGTCGCTCGGCTTGAACAGCAACTGGGTACGAAAGCCCTGGCGCTTGCCGCCATTGAGCTCGTCGCCGTTGTGGATGTTCTTCACATAGCCGTCGTCTTCGGTGTGATAAGCACTGATACGCCCGGCCAGCGTCTCGGTGATCGGCCCGGAGTAGCTGCCCTGGGTCTGCAGGTAACCGTCCTCGCCAATCGATTGCTGAATGCTGCCTTCCGGGTGGAAGGTCGGTTTGCGCGTGGTGATGTTCAGCACGCCCGCCGTGGTGTTCTTGCCGAACAGCGTGCCCTGCGGGCCGCGCAGCACTTCCAGCTGCTCGACATCGAGCAGGTCGAACACCGCCATGCCCGGTCGGCCGAGGTAGACGTTGTCCAGGTAGATGCCAACGCTGCCTTCCAGGCCATCGCTGGCCGGGTTGTTGCCCAGGCCACGAATCGAGATGCTCGACTGCCGTGCATGCACATAGGCGACGTTGGTGCTGGGCACCAGCTGTTGCAGATCCTGCACACGGTAAATGCGCTGGGTTTCCAGGGTTTCGCTGCTGAGCACACTGATTGGCGTGGGCACGCTCTGCGCGGTTTCCTCACGGCGACGGGCATTGACCGTGACCGTGCCGAGCTTGGCTTCCTGCTCCACGGCCGGCGTGGTGCTGACGGGTTCTTCGGCGAAGCTGCCATTGGATGCCGCCAGCAACACGCCGGCGGCCAAGGGTTGCAAGGTGAAACGCGACGCGCGCGCAGGCCAACGGGAAAGTCCGGACATGCAAATGCTCCTTGAGGCATGGGCCCTGGGCGAGCATTTCCGTTGGCGGAACCGAATCGCGGTCAGTCGGGCTTATATTCTTTTAAGAAATATAAATATTTATAATTCATATTTTGTGGAATAAGTGACTCCCTTTATAAGGTGGCTAACCCTCTTCATCAATTGCATTCGACCGAAAGTTTTCATGTAGAAAATGCATATCGACCTCCGCCAGCTCCGCCACTTCATCGCCCTTGTCGAGCACCGCAGTTTTGTCGCCGCGGCGGCCGCGGTGAACCTGTCGCAATCGGCCTTCAGCCGCAGCATCCAGACCCTGGAGCACAACATCGGCTGCCGCCTGGTCGACCGTGCCAGCAAGGAACTTTCACCCACCCGCCAGGGCCTGCTGGTGCTGGAGCACTCGCGGCGCCTGGTGCATGGCGCGCATAACCTGGTGAACGAGATCCACCAGTTCAACGGTGCCACCACTGGCGTGGTGCGCTTCGGCTCTGGCCCGGCACCCGCTGGCGGCCTGGTGCCAAAGGCAGTGGCGCGCTTCGTGGCCGAGTACCCGGCGGCACGCACCTGCTTCCAGGTGGATAACTGGCAGGCGCTGAACCGCAAGCTGGTCGCCGAGGAGATCGAGTTCTTCGTTGCCGATACCCGCCAGTTCGAGTCCGACCCCGACTACCGCGTGCACAAGCTGGCACCGCAGCGCTGGCACTTCTGCTGCCGGGCCGGGCACCCGCTGACCGAGCAGGCCGAGGTGCATGCACGGGACGTATTCGATTACCCGCTGGCGACCACTTTCCGGCCGCCGAACATCCGCAAGATCCTCAGCGACCTCAGCGGTCGTCAGGACTTTCTGCCAACGGTGGAATGCGAGCATGGGTATGCGCTGCTGAACGTGGTGATGCAGTCGGACACCATTGGCATCGCCTGCAATGCCAACTTGCGGCCCTACCAGAGGGAGGGGGGCCTGGTCGCGTTGAAACTGGTCGACCTGGCACCGGAGCAGGAAGAGGCGTTCTACACCCGCTATGGGGTGGTTAGCCGGGTGGGATATGGCTTGTCGCCGTTGGCTCAGGGGTTGGTCAGGCAGCTGATTGCCTGTGATACCGAAAGCTGAAGGCCTTAATCGAAACCGAAGGAGCAGGCGAGCCCACTCCCACAGGGCTTCTCTAGGCTTACCCCTTACGGGTGGTCTGGCTCAACTGCCCATCCACCCCGACCGGCACTTCACCGGCCAAGGTCACCCGCCGCACCACCCGTGGCTGGGTGCCGTAGTCATCCACCGCATAATGCTGCGTGGCACGGTTATCCCAGATCGCCACATCCCCCGCCTGCCAGCGCCAGCGCACGGTGTTCTCCAGCCGCGTCACATGCCCCTGCAGCACCGCAAACAGATGCTGCGAGTCGGCCAGTGAATAACCCTTGATGCGCTTCACGAAGTGCCCCAGCTGCAACGCCCGTTCACCACTGATCGGGTGCACCCGCACCACTGGGTGCTCGGTCTCGTAGACGGTCGAGGTGAACACCTTGCGATAACGCTCAAGCTTCGCCGGGTCGACATCGGGCTTGATGCTCGCGTAGTCATATTCGTTGCTGTGCACTGCCCACAGCTTGTCGGCCAGTTCGCGCAGCGGCTCGGGCAGTTCCTGGTAGGCCGCCGCCGTGTTGGCCCAGACGGTGTCGCCGCCGGAGGCCGGCGCCACCACGCTGCGCAGGATCGAGGCCTTGGGGTAGGCATCGACGAAGGTCACGTCGGTGTGCCAGGAGTTGGCCCGCTGGCCTTCGGCGCCGTCCAGCTGGAGCAGGTAGCTGGTGCCATCCACCACCGGCACGGTGGGGTGGGCGACCGGCTCGCCGAGCAGCTTGGCGAAGCCCTCCTGGGCCTGGTCGTCGAGGTGAGTCTGGCCACGGAAGAAGATCACCTTGTATTTCACCAGGGCAGCCTGGATGGCTTCGACAGTGGCGCTATCGAGGTCGGCGGAAAGCTTCACCCCCCGAATTTCGGCACCGATGCGCCCGGCAACCGGATGGATGTCGAGTTCGAGGGCATGTGGCGCGGTGGCTAGTGCGGCATTGCTCATGGTCGTGGTCCTTGCGGTCTGGGTCGGGTTGAGGGTTCAGCGGGCGGCCTGCACGGCCTGTTGCTGTTGCAGTGCGGCATCGAGAAAGCGTGGTTCGATCCACTCGGAAACCTGGAAGCCGCGGCGGATCAAGCGCTCGCGGGCGGCCAGGTCGACGCCCTGCTGCAACTGGGCGACGAAGTCGGCATCGAGCCGGGGGTCGAAGTAATGGGCAAGGTCTTCCTTGGCCAGGTCATCGCTGAGGATGCTGCGAGGCCAGTTGGCGTTGCTTGCCACCAGGTCGACGTAAGCCTCGCGGTTATGCTCGTCGCGCAGCCAGCGGGTGGCCCGCTCCTGGGCATTGACCAGGCGCTGCACCAGTTCGGGGTATTTGCGAATGAAATCGCCCGTGCCGAGCAACACCGCCTGGGTGCTGCCGGCGCCTGCCAGGTCGCTGGAATTGACGGGCAGCTCGACCAGCCCGCGCTCCCGCAGCGACAGCAGGTTGGAAAGCCCCCAGGTGGCGTCGATCTGTTTCGCGGCCAACGCAGCGTTAGCGGCGTTGAAATCCAGGTTGATCACTTTCAGGTCACGCTCGGCCAGCCCCTGGCTGGCCAGGGCACTGGCGAACGACAGCTGGTTGGCAGTGCCGCGGAACACCGCCACGCGCTTGCCCTTGAGGTCGTGCAGGGTCTTGATGCCGGAACCCGGCACTACGCCCAGATAGCTCTTCACCCCGCGCACACCGGCGGACAGCACGCGGGTGTCGAGGCCGTTGGCCTTGCCGACGATCGCCGCCAGGTCGCCCAGGTAGGCGAAGTCAGCCTGGCCATTGGCCAAGGCTTCGTTGACCACGGGGCCTGCGCCCTTGAAGAAGTGCCAGTCGATGCGGATGCCGTCTTTGGCAAATTCCTTTTCCAGCAATTGCTGGTCACGCAGTACATCGACCACGCCGCCAGCACTGTGCTTGCTGCCAGCGCTCAGGTCGGGCACGGCGATACGGATGCTTTCCGGCTTGGCCGGCTCGGCTGCGTGGGCGCTCAGGGTAAAAGCCAGACCGAGGGCGGTGATCAGGTGGCGCAGAGGGGTTTTCATGGCAAGGCTCCTTGGCAGGCTGCCACCGGCGATGGCCGGCGCTTTGGCCAGAAGCTAGGCAGGTATGGTTAGAACCTACAAAGATCAAAACTTCATTTTTTAGTAACTGAAAGACATAACCGAGGATTCATGCGGTGCGCGGGGCGGCTTGCGGGAAACGCATGGAAAATATGAGGAAAACGCAAGGGCGAGGGGGTTTCGCATGCACGGCTTGCATGCTCTTATCTCTTGAATATTGCTTGTGTGATTTTTTAATTCCATAAGTGAATAACATTGGAACGCTTCGAGAGATGGCCGATGAATGGAGTGCTTAGCAGGAGATCGTGGTGGCAGCTGGGGCCGCTTCGCGGCCCTTTGGTGACACAAGGCCGCTCTTACCTGCTGCCAGCGTTGATTGCGCTGTTGTGGGTAGTGGCGAGCCGGCAGCACTGGATGAGCGAGCAGATCCTGCCGGCGCCGTCGCTGGTGTGGCAGAGCGCGCTGGAGTTTGGCTCCGGTGAGCTTTGGGGGCACTTGTGGATAAGTCTGCAGCGGCTGTTCTGGGGGCTGTTGGCGGGCGTCAGCAGCGGCTTGCTGCTCGGTACCTGGCTGGGCACCTCACGCCATGCGCAAACCTGGGTGCTGCCAACCTTCGTGGCCCTGGCGCAGATTCCCACCCTGGCCTGGATCCCGCTGTTCATGCTGTTCTTCGGTATCGGCGAGCTGCTCAAGCTGGTGGTGCTGGTGAAGGCTGTGGTGGTGCCGGTCACCCTGCACACGCTGGTGGGTGTACGCGATGCCCAGCCCAAGCTGCGCGAAGCCGCCGCCGCGCTGCGCCTGCCACGCCACTTGCTGTTCCTGCGCCTGCTGCTGCCAGCGGCCTTGCCCGCCTTCCTCACTGGGGTGCGTCTGGCCCTGGCGACCGGCTGGACTTCATCGCTCGCCGTTGAACTGCTGGCCTCGAGCGAGGGCATCGGTTACCTGATGGTCTGGGGCAGGCAGCTGTTCATGCTCGACCTGGTGCTGTTGTGCATCCTGGTGATCGGCCTGGTCGGTGCGCTGCTGGAACGAGGCTTTTCGACTCTGGAAAAGCGCCTGCTGTACTGGCCACAAGCAGCCACCGGCGAACAACAGCGCGGGCCCATTCCACGGGGCTGGCAAAGCCTGCTGCTGCCAGCGGCACTGCTGGCGCTGTGGCAGGCGAGCAACAGCTTGGGCTGGATCGACCCGAACATTCTTGCTTCCCCGCTGGATGTACTGCGCGCCCTATTCAGCGGCCTGGCCGATGGCTCGCTGCCAGAAGCCATGCTGCTGAGCCTGCAGCGCACCCTGACCGGCCTGCTCCTGGGTGGCGGCGCCGGCTTGCTCAGCGGGCTGTTGCTGGGGCTGTCGCATAACGCCGAACGTCTCTTCGGGCCAAGCCTGTCGGCGCTGCGGCAAGTGGCGCTATTCGCCTGGGTACCCTTGCTCACTGCCTGGTTCGGCCTCGGCGAAGGGGCCAAGAACGTGTTCGTCGGCCTCGCGGCATTCTTCCCGCTGCTGATCGCCACCCAGCGCGGCATCGCCAGCCTCTCGCCGCAACTGGGCGAGGCGGCCCGCACACTGCGCCTGAACCTGTGGCAACGGCTACGCCTGCTGGTACTGCCGGGTGCCGCCCCGGCCATCTTTGCCGGCCTGCGCTTGTCATTGATCTACGCCTGGCTGGGCACCATCGGTGCTGAATACTTCATGCCCTCGGACGGTGGCATCGCCAGCCTGATGATCGGCGCGCAACAACTGTTCCGCATGGACCAGGTGATGGCCGCAATGGTCCTGATCGGCCTGGTCGGCGCCCTGCTCGGCACCCTCGGCCAACGCCTCGAATCGCGCGCCACGCGCTGGAGAACCGCATGAACGCCTTCAATGCTTCACACCTGCTCGCGGCCAACCAGGCCGACACCACGCCGCCGCTGGTCAGCTTCGAAGGCGTCGGCAAAGTCTTCAGCGTCGATGGCCAGCCGTTCGAGGCCATCCGCAACTTCAACCTGGCCATCAACGAAGGCGAGTTCATCGCCATCGTCGGCGCCTCGGGCTGCGGCAAGTCGACCCTGCTGCGCCTGCTGGTCGGGCTGGACACCGACTACAGCGGCAGCATCCGCGTCGATGGCCAGGCAGTCAGCGGCATTGGCGGCGAGCGTGGCATCGTGTTTCAGGAACATCGCCTGTTCCCGTGGTTGACGGTGGAACACAACATCGCCCTGGGCCTGGTCAACGAACACCTGACCCAGGGCGAGCGCGCCCGTCGTGTGCACGAGTTTGTGCAACTGGTGGGCCTGGTCGGTTTCGAGTCGGCCTACCCGCACCAGCTGTCTGGCGGCATGGCCCAACGCGTGGCAATTGCCCGAGGCCTGGTGGCCAGCCCGCGCATCCTGTTGCTCGACGAGCCGTTCGGCGCGCTTGATGCCCTGACCCGCCAGCAACTGCAGGACGAACTGCTGGCCATCCGCGAACGCGCCGGCATCACCACATTGCTGGTGACCCACGATGCCGAGGAAGCCACCTACCTCGCCGACCGGGTGGTGGTACTGGAGCCGCGCCCAGGGCGGATCAAGTCGGTGGTGGAGATCGGCCTGCCACACCCGCGGCTGCGTACCGGTGTGGCCCTGCATGCATTACGCGAGCAGGTTCTGCACCAGATCACCGGTGACGGCGGCTACCTGCCGCCGCCAGCGCGCCGCGTGGAAGGGTTGCGGCCCGAACTGATTGCCCTTTAGGTCCAATCCACAACGGGGAAGAAGCGCTCGACCACAGCGTCATGCTGCACCCGTTGCAGGTAGGCCTGACGATCGAACGGCAGACCGCTGCGCATGGCGTAGACCGGTTTGCCGGTGGGCCTGGGCACTTCCCGCAAACGGATGCGCAGGAAGCGATAATGCGTGCCGCTGATCTCGCCGGCGGACTCGATCCGGAAGTAGCGCCCAGGCGTGAACAACACTTCAGCCTCCTGCCAGTTCAACGACAGCGATGCCACCGGCACACCACTGGCCTGGCCATCGGCGAGCAACTCGTACAAGACTGTGTGGTCATCGAAATGCCCCGCCACCTGCGCCAGCGGCAGGTCGACCGCCTCCTTGGGCAGCATGAACCGCCGCGGGATGTACGGGCTCTCGGTGAAGGACGTGACGTCGGTGCTGACCAGCACATCACCTTGGCGGAGTGCGCCAGCCCGCCAGCGCGCCCCGATGGTCACGCGCGGGCCACGGCCTCCGCGCCACAGCACCTTGGCGTCGCTGCCTGGCAGTTGCTCCATCGAGTCGAACAGATTGTCCAGGTATGCCCGCAGCTCGTCTTCAGGTATCGCCGCCAGGCGCTGCCTGCCGACACTGAACACATCGTTGACCTTGGCCATGTGGCCACTGTATTGCTCGATGAGGTTGTTGTGCACTTCACCTTCGTGCCTGAAGCTGTAGAAGCGCGCGCCTTGGCGCTCCACATGTGGGGTGCCGAATTCGTCCATCGGCGCCATGTGCCCTTCGAACTCGGGCAGGTCGGCCTGGTTCAGCAAGGCTCTGTGACGCTGGCGCACGGCGCGTGAAACCAGGTCGCTGGACGTCTCGTCCACCTCCATGTAGGTATCCCACTGTTCAGGGGCACCCTTGGGCAGCACCGAGAACACCGAAAACGCGATCACCAGCACGTCGCACAGGGCTGAGGTGAACGCTTCGATGCGCTGAGCCTGGGTAGGGGCATGCACCAACGCATCGATATCCAACCCCAAGCGGGCGCTGCCGAGTATGAACAGCACCATGCCAAAGGGCTGCCACGCCAAGGCGAACACACTCAGCACGGCGAGCGCGATACCCAGCTCATGGCGCCAGTATTGTTTGTGCAGGTCGCTATTGGAGACCAGTATGCGGTGGCTGGCCTCAACGTCATCCCTGACCCATTCGCTCATCTGTTCGAACAACGGTCGAGACACTTCAGCGCCCAGGCCAAACGGCCAGTGTGGGGCCGGCCCGGTGCCGCTGCGCTCGCGCAGTTTCTGTAACCCGGCCTTGCGCGCGGCCTCGTCTACCTCGGCGTAAGGCTTGTGCAGGGAGTCGTACCAGTGCTGGCCATCGGCACCGTGCAGCCGCCTGGAAACCCAGACGCGCAAGGCTACTACGTCATCGAATGCCTGCAGTACCACATCCGCAGTCGGGGTATACAGAAGAAACCGGCCACTGCGCAGCGCGAAGGTCAACAAGTGCCCCCCTCCGTGCATCGGGTAGTGCCGAACCGCGTATTCGGTGCTGCCACCTGGGCCACTCAAGCCGGCGAGGTTCAGGCGCTTCCCGGCTTCCAGGCCCAGCCACGTCCATAACCGCTGGCGATCCTCGGTGGTGATGTGGCCATCAACAAGGCTGCTCTCGATAGCCGAGATGAAGCTGACCTTGAGCAACACAGGCAGATCCTTGCCTTCGTTGCTCCAGAACCGGTCCGTGCGCTCACGCACCCCATTGGCAAAGTTGAGTTCCCAGAAATGTTTCCTGACCTTCACCGGGTCGAGCTTCACTTCGTTCTGCGCATCGAATGCCTTTGCATCCGGGCCGTCACGGTAAAAACCGTTCAGGCGAAAGAGCGTATCGGCATCTTCGTCTTGCAACTCGACATCGAGGCGCCTGATCCACAGATCGGTAAAGGTCAGTGAGCTGACGGGTGCCTGCTGATGCGTCCAGCCAGTGAAACAGCGGGCGCGCCGATTGTCACCGTCACGGAAGTGGTGCCACCAGACCTGGTCAGGGTCCAGCGCCATGCCGGCTTGCATCGACAGGTAAGCACTTGCCTGCTCATGCGCCAGTGAATGCAGGTCAGGAAATGCCTCACGATAACGCCGGGCCTTTTCCAGGATCGTCTTGGCGTCCTTGAGCCAATCAAGGCTCTGCTGGTACGGATCGTTCATGCTCATGTTCCTCGGTTCGAAAGCCTTGAAACTGCTCCGACCCGAGGTACTGAATGGGGGTACTGCTATGCCACCCCCAATCCGCGCAAGTATTCCCAGGGGTAGATCCCCCGTTGGTGCCCATCGCTGAACAGCAGTTGCACGCCGTAACCCTGCGGCTCGATGCCCTCTACTCGCACATCGTCCTGCACCACGCCGATCGCACCGCGCAAACGGGCAGCGCGGCACTGCGAGCACGGGCAGGCACCGCGCAAGCGCGCATGGCTGATGACCTGCTCGGCATCGTGCCATTGCACGGTCAGTTGCCCGGCCTCGCGCTGGTTGCGTATTGCGCTCGGGCTGTCCATCAAGCCGCCCCGCGCAGCTGCGCCAAAGCGATGCGCACGGCCTTGCGCACTTCCGGGTCGTTGTCCGCTTCAGCCACCTGCAACGCCGGCAAGGCGCGGGCCTGGCCCAGTTCGCCGAGCGCCAGCGCCGCTTCCTTGCGCAGGTTGGCGATACCGTGGCCCAGCAAGTCGGCCAAGGCATCCAGCGCCTCGGCATGCCGCAGCCGGCCCAGTGAACGGGCAGCGCGCAAGCGCACTTGCCAGAAGCCATCGCCCAGCGCCGCCACCAGTGCCGGCCCCGCCTGGGCATGGCCAACCTTGCCCAGCGTCGTCGCGGCTTCTTCGCGTACCTGCCAGGCCGGGTCGCGCAACGCGCCAACCAGCGCCGGCAATACGGCGAGGTCGCGCGCAAGGCCCAAGGCGCCAATCGCGGCGCGACGTACCTCGGTGTCGGGCTCGTGTTCGGCCAGTTTTGCCAAGGCAGGCAGCGCAGGCTCGTGCTTGAGCCAACCGAGAATACCCACGGCCTCGCGCCGTACGGCTGCGTCCTGATCCTCCAATGCCCGCAGCGCAGGCTTGGCAGCGTCTTCCAGGCGCAGCTCACGCAAGGCACGCAAGGCACTGGCGCGAACAAAGGCATCGGCATGTACCGTCCACGGCAGAATCAGCTGGCCGGCTTCCGGGCTCTTCAACTCGCTAAGGCTCTGCGCGGCAGCCAGGCGAACCGCTTCGGCGCCATCGGCCAACGCAGCGCACAGTGCCTGTACCACTTCCGGTTCCTCCCAGGCCTCCAGCAGGCGCGCGGCCTCGGCACGCACTTCGTCGGCGCCATCGACCAACAGGGCGTCGGTCAGCCACGGCAAGGCATCGGGGTCTTCCAGGTCGGCCAGTTCGATCAAGGCAATGCGCCGCATGCCCGCGTCATCGGCTTCGAGACGTGGCAGCAATTCGCGAATTTCAGGGTTGTCGGTGCTTCGTACAGTCATAGCGCGATCCTTAGCGACGGATGGTCGGTGGCTGGCAGGCCGAGTGGCGTCAGGCGCGGCAGTTCGCGGCCCTCTTCATGGCGCAGCAAGGCCAGGCAATGGCGTTTGAGGTGGGTGAATTCAGGGCTGGTCAACAGGCTGGCACGGCGCGGGCGCGCAAAGTCCAGGCGCAGGTCCTCGATGAAGCGACCGGGGCGCGGGCTCATCACCAAAATGCGGTCGGCCAGAAACAAGGCTTCGTCGATATCATGGGTGACGAACACCACGGTGGTGCGGATGCGCGCCCAGATGTCCAGCAGCAGCTCCTGCATGCGCGAGCGGGTTTGCGCATCCAGGGCGCCGAACGGCTCGTCCATCAACAGCAGGCGCGGGCGGTTGATCAACACCCGGGCAATCTCGGCACGCTGCTGCATGCCACCGGACAACTGGCTGGGCCAGCGCTCGGCGAAGTCGGCCAGGCCCACCAGCTGCAGCATTTCGCGTGCCTGCTGGCGGCGCTCGGCCTTGCCCAGGCCTTGCATCTTCAAGCCGAAGGCGACGTTGTCGAGCACGCTGCGCCACGGCAGCAAGGTGTGGTGCTGGAACACCATGCCGCGCTGCGGCGACGGCCCGGCGATGGCCTGGCCATCCACGCTCAGCTGGCCGCTGCTGGGCACCAGGTGCCCGGCCAGGGCGCCGAGCAGGGTCGACTTGCCGCAGCCAGACGGCCCGAGGATGCAGACGAACTCCCCAGGCTCCACGGTAAAGTCGAGGCGCTGCACCGCCTCGAAGGCTTCACGGCCTTGCCCCAGCCGAATCGACAGGCCATGCCCATCGATCCGCCCGGGGGCTGGTTGATTACGGCTCATCAAGCGGCCCTCCGCGTGCGGTACCAGGGCATGGCCAGTGCACCGAGGCGCTTGACCAGTGCGCTACTGCCCATGCCCAGCACGCCGATCAACAGCATGCCGACGATGATGTCCGGGTAGTTCTGCAAGGTGTACGACTCCCAGGTGTAGTAACCGATACCGAACTGCCCGGCGATCATCTCGGCGGTGACCAGGCAGAACCACGAGGTGCCCATGCCGATGGCCAGGCCCGTGATGATGCTCGGCAGCGCGCCAGGCAGTACAACTTCGCGCAGAATCGCCCAGGGCCCGGCACCAAGGCTGCGCGCCGAGGCCACCAGGCGCGGGTCGACGGCCTCTGCGCCATGCACGGTGTTGAGCAGGATCGGGAACAACGCGCCAGTGAAGGTGATGAACACCATCGACAGCTCCGACGACGGGAACATCAGGATCGCCAGCGGGATCCACGCCACCGCCGGTATCGGCCGCAGCACTTCGAGTGGTGGCAGCAAGGTGTCCTCGGCCCATTTCGAGCGGCCGATCAGCAGCCCCAGGGCCAAGCCCAGCAGCGCCGCAGCGGCATAACCGGCAAACACCCGCGACAGGCTGCTGCCCAGGTGCGCCAACAGGGCGCTGGAGGTCAACAACTGCCAGGCCGCATTCAGCACCGCCTGCGGTGTGGGGACATAGGTGAAGGTCAGCAGGCCAAGGTCCAGCTTGACGCTGGCCGCCACCTGCCAGAACAGCAAGCAGGCCAGCAGCGAAACCAGGCGCACGGGCCAACGCTTGAGGTCGCGGGTCATGTCGGTGCCTCCCGATCAGCGCTGGGCGACCAGCTTCTGGTTGGCACTGACGAAGTCCAGCGCTTCACCGCCGTGGGCCTTGGCGTACTGTTCGGCCTGGTCCTTGAGCAGGAACGCGGCCAGCTCGCCCTTGGTATTGCGCACGAACCAGGCCTGGTTGGCCAGCAGCTTGATGCCGCTGTCGGCAGCCTGGGCGTAGATCGCACGGATGTCCTTGCCTTCCTGCTCGAGCTGACTCAAGGCACCCAGGGCAGCCTCTGGCGAGGCGTAGTGGCGCACCTTGTCTTCACCGCGCACCCATATCTGCGCCAGGCGGCTGAAGTCGGTGATCGGCTTGCCCGTGAGCGCGTCGTTGGCCTTGAGCGGCAGCGGGTCGTAGTTCTTCAGCGCCTTGTCGTAGTCCTGGCCGGCCTGCTTGAAGGCCGCACGGATGTACTGGTCGTCGATGAACTGGTCAGTGTCGAGGCCGCGGTCGGTCTTCTTCAGCAGCTTCAGCGTATCAATGGACGTGGCCACCGCCTGGCGGTACTCCGGCTTCCAGGTCAGGTCGCGGGTCTGCAAGCCGAGCGGGCCGTGGAACAGGTAATTGACCTCGGCCTCGATGCCAGTGACCTTCTCGATCAGCTCGCTGTATTTCTCTGGTTCGGCAGCGATCAAGCGGTCGGCTTCAAGGCTGGCACGCAGGTAGGCGGTGACTACTTCCGGGTACTTCTTCGCATAGTCGGCATCCACCAGGGCGCCATGGAACGTCGGTGCATTGGCCTGGGCGCCGTCATAGATCTTGCGGGCAAAGCCGCGATTGGGGAACAGCTCGGCGAACGGCACAAAGTCGGCGTGGGCTTCGATGCGGTTGCTGCGCAGGGCGGAACCGGCGATCTCAGGCGCCTGGGCAATGATTTGCACGTCCTTCTGCGGGTCCCAGCCCTGGGCCGCGACGGCGCGCAGCAGCATACCGTGGGCGGTGGAGGCGAACGGCACGGAGATGGTCTTGCCCTTGAGCTCAGCCAGCGACTGCACCTTCGATGCTGCCGGTACGACAATGCCATTGCCGCTGCCATGCACACTGCCCGACAGCACGCTGATGAACAGGCTGCGCTTGCCGGCATCCAGGTGCGCGACGCCGTTGAACGAACCGGGGAAATCGGCCATGGCGCCGAAGTCGAGCTTACCGGCGACCATCTCATTGGTCAGCGGCGCGCCGCTGGTGAAGTTCTTCCACTCGACCTGGTACTGCGCATCCTTGTACTTGCCGTCGTGCGGCAGGTATTTGTCGAGTAGGCCCAGCTCGCGGATCAGCAGGCCGCCGGTGGCGCAGTTGATGGTGGTGTCCTGGGTGCCGATGGCGATGCGGATGGTTTCGCCGCTGGCGTTCAGGCCGGTGAGCGCCAGCGCGAGGCCGGCCACGGTTGCTACAAGGCGCATGGGTGTTTCCCCTCGAATCGTTTTGAGTTCTGGAATCGTCTCCGCCGCCCGGCTTGGGGGGTGGGAAACGAGGGGCATTGCAGGAAGGCGCGTCCGGTGGTTTGCCGGATGGCGGGGATGGATCAGCGCAGCAGGTACGGGATGTCGACCTTGACCGCGCCGGTGGGGCAGTCTTTCTCGCAGGGCATGCAGTACCAGCACTCGTCGAAGGCCATGTACGCCTTTTGCGTGGCCGGGTTGATCGCCAGCAGGTCCATGGGGCAGACCTCGACACAGACAGTGCAGCCTTTTTCGGCAATGCATTTGTCTTCGTCGATGGTTACCGGGGCGCTGCTGCGAAAGAAGATTTCCTGGGGCTGGTAGGCCATTTCACGGGGTCCTTGGGGCCTTCGGCCCTCTGTTTTAATCAGGCAGCGTCGGCTTTCACCCGCAGCCGGTCATAGGCGGTCTGTTCTTGGGCATCCAACGCAATCAGGTACGGTTCGATGGCTTTCTTGAAGCTGGTCATTGCACCGTCTTCGCCCTTTTTCAGATGGCAATGGCAGAACCATTCGCCATCGTTGCGCTCGGGGAAGTCCACCCGGTGGTGGTAAAGGCCCCAGCGGCTCTCCTCGCGGAACAACGAGGCCCGTGCTGCCATCTCGGCACAATCGCGGATCACCGCCACTTCCATCGCGCGCATCAGCTCATGCGGGTTGCTGGCCTTCATCTGGTCGAGATCACGTTCAATTTCGGCAAAGCGTGCCAGGCCGATTTCCATCTTCTTGGTCACCTTTGGCGGCTGCAGGTAATCGTTCACCATGCGCCGCAGCTTGTACTCGACCTGCGCCGGCGGCAGGCCATGCTCTCGCTGCAGCGGGGCGAAGACCCGGGCACGTTCGCGCTCGACCTGCCCGGTATCGACCTCGGCCAATTCCCGCCCGGCCACATACTGCGCGGCATTGACGCCGGCAAACCAGCCGTAGGTGAACGCACCGAGCATGTAGTTGTGCGGCACCGCAGCCATGTCACCCGCGGCATACAGGCCCTTCACGCTAGTCTCGGCCTTCTCGTTGACCCATACCCCGGAAGCCGAATGCCCCGAGCAGAAGCCGATCTCGGAGATGTGCATCTCGACCATGTGCTGGCGGTAGTCGGTGCCACGCCCGGCATGGAACTGGCCACGGCTGGGGCGTTCGTTGCTGTGCAGGATCTCTTCGATGTTCTGGATGGTTTCCTCGGCCAGGTGGTCGAGCTTGAGGAATACCGGGCCGTTGCCGCCTTCAAGCTCCTGGTGGAACTCCCACATCATCTGCCCGCTCCAGTAGTCGCACTCGATGAAGCGCTCGCCCTTGCTATTGGCGGTGTAGCCACCCAGCGGGCCGGTGACGTAGGCGCAGGCCGGGCCGTTGTAGTCCTTGATCAGCGGGTTGATCTGGAAGCACTCGAGGTTGGCCAACTCGGCGCCGGCATGGTAGGCCATGGCATAGCCGTCGCCGGCATTGGTCGGGTTCTCGTAGGTGCCCATCAGGTAACCGGACGACGGCAGGCCCAGGCGCCCGGCGGCGCCGCAGGCGAGGATCACCGCCTTGGCCCGCACGACGCGAAACTCGCCAGTGCGGCAGTCGAAGCCCAGCACACCGGCAGCAGCACCTTCAGCATCGAGCAGCACGCGGGTGCAGACCATGCGGTTGCTGATCTCGACCCGAGCACGCTTGAGCTGGCGATAGAGCACCTTCTTGATGTCGTGGCCTTCGGGCATGGGCAGCACGTAGGCGCCCATGTGGTGGACCTTCTTCACCGCGTAGTCGCCGGTCTCGTCCTTTTCGAACTTCACCCCCCAGCGGTCGAGTTGCTCGATAGTCTCGAAACTGTGGGTGGCATAGGCATGCACGGCGGCCTGGTTGACGATGCCGTCGTTGGCCACGGTGATTTCCTTGGTGTACTGCTCGGGCGTGGCATGGCCGGGGATGATGGCGTTGTTCAGGCCGTCCATGCCCATGCTGATGGCGCCGCTGCGCTTGACGTTGGCCTTGTCCAGCAGCAGCACGCGCAGGCGCTTGTCGTGCTCCTTGGCCTTGATCGCCGCCATCGGCCCGGCGGTGCCGCCGCCGATCACGATGATGTCGTAGTCCTGGGTTTCGATGCTCATGCCTTGCTCCCCTTCTGGCGGTCGATGCGCAGGCGGTACTGGAAGGCATCGCCGCGGTAATAGAGGTGTTCGAAGTCCAGCGGCGTGCCATCGGCGGCGTGGGTCAGGCGTTCGATGCGCATGATCGGCGCGCCCTCTTCCACCTCCAGCGCCTGGGTCAGGTCGCTGTCGGCCAGCACTGCGTCGATGGCCAGGTCGGCGTGACCCAGAGCGATGCCGCAGTCGTTTTCCAGCAGCAGGAAGATGTCACGGGTAACCAGGTCGGCCTTTTCCAGCTTTTCGCCGACGGCCTTGGGCAGCCAGGTCAGCTCCAGCGACACTGGCTCGCGGTTGATCAGCCGCACCCGGCGGATCTCGGTGACCAGGCTGCCCTCCTCGACCTGCAGCCGCGCCGCCACCAAGGCATTGGCTGGCACATGGCGGAAGCTGCGCAGGCGGTTGATCACCTCGTAGCCCATCTGCGTCATCGACTCGCCCAGGCCCTGCAGGGTGCTGACGTTCTGGAACGCCTTGGGTTTGGCGACGAAGGTGCCTTTGCCGTGGATCTTGAAGATCAGCCCTTCTTTCTGCAGATCACCCAGCGCCTGGCGCACGGTAATACGGCTGACATCGAACGCCTTGCCCAGCTCGCTTTCCGAGGGCATACGGCTGTGCGGTGGATAACTACCGTCGAGGATGCGCTCGCGCAGCAGCTCCTTGAGCTGGGTGTAGAGCGGTACCGGGGACAGGGGGAGCAGTTCGGCCATGGGTCTCTTCGCTAAGTCGGTGACTTGTTATAACAAGTTGTGACCAGATAATAGAGGGCATAAGAACCGTCAAGGAAATACTGATATCGCATATGAATAGATGGATTTTCGCTGGACTGAGCGGGCCACAGTGGAAAAACAGCCATAGATCAAGGCGATGGACGCCGCCGAATCAGATGGGTATCATGCGTGCGCGTTGCACTCGTAGCTCAGCTGGATAGAGTACTGCCCTCCGAAGGCAGGGGTCGTGGGTTCGAATCCCGCCGAGTGCGCCATACCTGAAAGCCCTGGGATCACTCCCGGGGCTTTTTCATTTGTGCGACATGTCGCGTTTCTGGCACTCCCGTGCCATGGGTCATTGGTGTTAGCGTGGGTCCCCTCCCGTCCCGACGGGTATCCCATAACAATGATTCGCGAAGGAATGCGTGCCCATGCACCTGAAAAAACTCACCTCCACCGCCCTGCTGCTGGCCAGCATCGGCCTGTTCACCCAACCGGCCCAGGCCAACCTCTCCCCGCAACAGTCCGCCGCCATCGTCAAGGCTTTCGACGGCAGCAACCCGGCCGACTTCAAGCAATTCCTCGGCAAACTCAAAGGCAGCGACCTTGCCAAGGCCGACAACCTTGCAGCCACCCTCGACGCCTACCTGGCCGGCAAGCCGCTCGCAGCCGAGCAGCAGAACGAGATCAACCGCCTGCTCGGCCTGTATACCCGCATCAAGTACGCCAAGGCCGCCACGGAAAACCTGCGCGAGCTGGTAGCCATCCCCACCTTCAGCGTCGACGGCGTGCCGCAGCACGAAAACCCCGAGTTCCTGAAGATGGCCGACAAGATCAAAGCCCTGGCCGAGAGCTTCGGCCTGGCTTTCCGCAATGTCGACAACCGCGTCTACGAGATCTCGCTGGGCGAAGGCAAGGAAGTGGTCGGCATCCACGCCCACGCTGACGTGGTGCCGGTCAACCCGGACAACTGGAAACTGGCCGACGGCACCCGCCTCGACCCGTTCAAGGTCACCCTGGTCGGCGACCGCATGTACGGCCGTGGTACTGAAGACGACAAGAACGGCATCATCGTCGCCCTGTATGCACTGAAAGTGGCCAAGGACGAAAACCTGCCACTGGCCCGCCAGTTCAAGCTGCTGATCGACACCACCGAAGAAACCAGCGGCGACGCCATCCCCTACTACTTCGAGCGCAACCCTACTCCCGACTACAACCTGGCGCTCGATGGCGGTTACCCGGTGGTGATTGCCGAAAAAGGCTACGGCACGGTCATGGCCAGCTTCAGCAAACGCCCGGCTACCGGCCAGGGAGCGGAAATCGTCAACCTGACCGGCGGCCTGGCGACCAACCAGATCCCGACGACGTCGGTAGCGACCCTGGTGGCAGACAAACCGGCGGAACTGGCCAAGCGTCTGGAGAAAGCCGGCGCCGACTATGTGAAGCGTCATGGCAATGACTTCAGCATCGACGCCAAGGTCGACGGCAACAACGTGCTGCTCACCGTGACCGGCGTTTCTGCCCACTCCTCGGAGCCAGAGTCCGGCGTCAACCCGGTGGCGCGCATGCTCGACTTCCTCAATGGCCTTGGCAAACAGGTACCACTCAAGCACAACCACTTCACCGATGCCGCCCGCTACGCCGCCGACAACTGGGGCCTGGATTACCTGGGCAAGAAACTCGGCATCGGCTTCGAAGACACGTTCATGGGCCCACTGACTACCTCGCTGACCTTCGTCGGCGTGGATGACAAGGGCCTGAAGCTGGCCGTTAACCTGCGTATTCCCAAAGGCAAGCCACTGGCCACACTCAAGGACCAGCTGGCCGACAAGCTGGGCAAATGGACCCGCCAGAGCCACACCTCGGTGGCCTTCGACTACAGCCTCGACGAGCCGATGTTCCGCAACCCCGAGGGTGAATGGGTCAAGGCGCTGCTCGATGTGGCCAGCGAGAACCTGGGCATGAAACACGCATTCGGCACCTCGGCCGGTGCCACCTCGGTGCATGACCTGCCCAACGGCGTGCAGTTCGGCCTGGCCATGCCAGATGTGAAGTACACCGGGCACAACGACAACGAGTTCAAGACCGTGGAACAGTTCATGCTCGATTTGCAGGTGGTGAGCGAGATGGTGGCGCGCATCGGGCAGATGCCGAAGCTTTGAGCAATGCTTGCAGCGGCGTAGCCATCCAACTACCATTGGCCCTGACTACGACGACAGCAGAAAATTTGTCGGCGGTGCTGCGAAGGCCTTGAAACACTGGGGTCATATGAAGGGAGATTGCAGGCAAAATGAGTCGTTCCACTTGAGTGTGGGAGATTCGCCTACAAAGCCGTCCTTCCGCGTAGTCACCTGATATTCCTGATCTTGGCCTCGGTTGCATGATATGCAGTAACCGGGGCCAAGTACTTTTTACCTCCCTCAACTCGTATCCTGACCACAGCGACAGCATAAAAGCTGGCCTTGCCAATGCGGACTTTCTGTCGCGTATTGAAGACGATCGCTTGTGCATGCTTCGGCTTGTTCAAGCCAACCTGGCTTTGTGGCGAATAGGCCGCGAACAGAATTTCCACGACCTCCTCAACCGTGCATTGATCCTTGGTCATCCGCGCATCCAAAGGATGAGCGACCGCTTCCAGATCAATGAGTACGCCTCTCTGATTGGGCACATCCCAGCCCTTCTCCTTGCAGATCTTCCTTACACGATCAAACTGCTTAGGCGTGAGCAAGTACGAGAACGCAGGCACACCTTCATCATTTGCCCCGTGGTCAGCGGAGCGACGACGGGCCAGTGCAATTTCAACCAAGGCAATGAAGGCATCTTGCAACGCGCTACGCCTGGGTAATTGTGAGTTCTGCATGACTTCTTGTTTTCCATCGCGAGCATTTTCCTCCCCAGAAAGATCAACGCCCGTGTGCGCAGCACTACGGGCGTGAGAGTCTCAGCTAGTTCAAGAAATTAAGCCTTTGATTGCGATGGGTAAATTCGAAGTCCGATGCCGTAGGAGGGCAGTTTTCGTAGGCAAATTCTGAAAAACCTGAAATCCGCCTCTTCACCAACGTGCGTACCTGCTCGATGACGTTTTTCAATCGACTCCATGCCGTTTCCTGCATTGCCGTGCAGGCCGGCGTGCCGGATGCTTTATTTACTCCAGGAGCTCGTCTTTTTCACCCGCAGAGGCCCGTATGAAGACCGTCGAACAAATCCTCAAGACCAAATCCCAGCACCAGACCGTGTACACCATCGGCCCGGATGACTCGGTGCTCGACGCCCTGAAACTGCTGGCGGAGAAAAACGTCGGTGCCTTGCCGGTCGTCGAAAACGACCAGGTGGTGGGCATCGTCAGTGAGCGGGACTATGCCCGCAAGCTGGTGCTCAAGGGCCGCTCCTCGGCCGCCACGCCGGTGCGCGAGATCATGAGTGCGCCAGTGATCACGGTGGAGCCAAAGAAGAACCTGGATTACTGCATGCAACAGATGACCGACCGTCACTTGCGCCACCTGCCAGTGGTCGAAAACGGCAAGCTGCTCGGCCTGCTGTCGATCGGCGACCTGGTCAAGGAAACCATCGCCGAACAGGCCAGCCTGATCAAGCAACTGGAGCAGTACATCCGCGGCGAATAGCCGGGCCTCAGTGGTAGGCGCGCTCCAGTTCGTCCAGCTGATGGTCGAAGCTGCGCAGCCGCGCCGACCAGGTGTACACCAGCACTTCCAGGTCACGATTGAGCACGGCGGTATTACCATGGCCGTTGCTCGACGGCTCGCACAGGTCCAGCTGATAACGCTCGCGGGCCATGGCCGTGGCCACGCTGGACAGGTCGCGGGCATTGGCCAGCCAGTGATGGTGATGGTCGTGGATTTCCCGGTCGAGCGCCCGGCACTGGCGTTTCAACGCATCCAGGCTCTGCTCCAGCGGCGTGCCCTTGAGTTCGCCCATCACCTCCTCGAAGGTGCGCCCGGAATGCCAGTAGCTGCCCCAGAAATAGCGGTCGAACACCGTTTCGACGCGGCGTAGCGCGACCTTGGTGTTCCAGATGGTCAGCAACGTTCGCCCCTGGATCACTTCGCGCTTGTTCAGGCGTAACTGCTGCCAGGCAATCCACGTCAGCGCCACCATCGCGACCGCGCCAGTGACCGCGGCGGCAGCGTAGAGGAACTGTATGGCCTGGTTCATCTGCTGGGTGTGGCGGATGCCGTAGAAGTAACCGGCCGTCAAGGTGCCCAGGATCGTCACGGAGCACCAGAAGCCTGGTGCGTAGGGATCTTTCATCACGCTATCCCCTCTTGTTTTCCCTGAGCATAGCAACGGCCAATCACTCGTCAGGTGCCGCTCGGCACTTTATTTTCGGGGGCGGCGCAGCGCTTCGTTGAGTTGATCGAAAGGCACCGCCCAATCGGCATCTTCAATGATGCTTTCCTTCAGGAAGGTGCGCTGTGAGTCAGTCCAGAACGGTGCATCCACCAGCTTGGTCTCGTTTTTCAACGGCGAATGGCTGGTGATGAACTGGTCGATGCTCTGCGCATCGTCGGGCAGGCCCAATTGCTTGAACAGCTCTGCGAATGGATGGATCGGTGCGTCCATGGTTCCTCCTGTGTGCCGGGCGGGCCGTCCACGACGCCAGCCCGGCATTGGCTTGAGCACATCAGCACAGCTCGCGTACTTCGGCTTGCGGTACCAGTTTCAGGTACTGCTCCATGCTCATGTGGATCAGGTGATCGTGGTCACCCGCCTCCAGGTAGACATCGCCCTGGCGGGTAAGACTCGAATCGAGCAGCATCTTTATCTGATAGGCGTCACCCATTGCCGGGATGGCGCCCCTTTCGCAGTCGCCGAACAGCATCGGCAAGGCGCTTTCGCGGGTCAGTTGCCAGGCGCCGGACATGCGCACCTTGCTCATGTCCATGTGCCGGTTGGCCGGTAGCACGGCCATGATGTAGTTGCCATGACGGTCGTCGAGCATGACCGACTTGGCCACCCGCTCGGCAGGTACGCCAGCCGTGCGCGCCGACTCCAGGCTGGTGGCCGAGTGTGGGTGGGGAATGATGTCGTAATCGCAGTTGGCCTGGTCCAGGCGTTGCTGCAGGGTCTTGGCCATACGCATGATGCACCTCCGGTTTCGCCCCCCAACTTCCAATTTTAGGCCTTGGGCCGGCAGGCATGGCTAAACTTCAAGCAGAGAGGTCAACGAGGTGACGACAGGTGATCACTCGATGTTGCCGCGGGCTGCTGCTGTTGCTGCTGCTTGGCTTTGCCCAGGCGGGCCTGGCAGCGCCCGGCAGCGTCTGGCTGTTGAGCATCGATGACGCCATCGGCCCGGCCAGCGCCGACTACCTGGTGCGCAACCTCGAACAGGCCAAGGCCCAGGGCGCCCAGCTGGTGGTGCTGCGCCTGGACACCCCCGGCGGGCTGGACAGTGCCATGCGCCAGATGATCAAGGCGATTCTCGCAAGCCCGGTACCGGTCGCCAGTTACGTCGCCCCCAGTGGCGCCCGTGCCGCCAGCGCCGGCACCTATATCCTCTATGCCAGCCACGTCGCCGCCATGGCCCCGGGGACCAACCTCGGCGCCGCCACGCCCGTGCAGATCGGCGGCCTGCCTGGCACGGCAAAGGACGACAAGGCCAAGCCGAGCGACGACGAACAGACCCTGGCCCGCAAACAGGTCAATGACGCAGCGGCCTACATCCGAGGCCTGGCGCAACTGCGCGGGCGCAATGCCGACTGGGCAGAGCAGGCCGTGCGCGAGGCGGTCAGCTTGCCTGCCAGTGAAGCGCTGCGCCTGAAAGTGATCGACCAGCTGGCCAACGACCTGCCCGACCTGATGCGCCAGCTTGACGGCAAGACCTTGCTCGCCGCTGGCCAGCCACAGCTGCTGCAAACACGGGATGCGGCCCTGATCGAGCATCTGCCGGACTGGCGCACGCGCCTGCTGGCCGTCATCACCAACCCCAGCGTGGCGCTGATCCTGATCATGATCGGGGTATACGGCCTGCTGTTCGAATTCATGAACCCCGGCTCCGCACTGGGCGGCGTGGTCGGCGGCATCTGCCTGCTACTGGCGCTGTATGCCCTGCAGTTGTTGCCGGTGAGCTTCGCTGGCGTGGCGCTGATCCTGCTCGGCATCGCCTTCATGATCGCCGAGGCATTCCTGCCCAGTTTCGGCGTGGTCGGCTTCGGCGGCATCGTCGCCTTCGTGGTCGGTGCGGTGATCCTGATTGACACCGATGCCCCCGGCTTCGGTATTCCGCTGGCACTGATCGGCAGCCTCGCCGTGCTCTCGGCCCTGCTGATCGGCGGTGTGCTGGGCATGGCCATCAAGGCGCGGCGACGGGCGCTGGTCAGCGGTGACGCCGGCCTGATCGGCAGCCTGGTGACGGTCACCCAAGTGCTGGCGGACAACCCGTTCTGTGGCTCGGTCCAGGCCCAGGGCGAACAATGGCAAGTCCAGTGCGCCACGCCGTTGCAGGCCGGGCAGAACGTCCGGGTCATGGCACGCCATGGCGTGATGCTGGAAGTGAGCGCCGCCGCGCCCGCGGCGCAAGGAGATTGACGATGTTCATGCAAGTGGGTTTCGGCGCTGTGCTGATCGTGCTGGCGATGCTGTTGCTGTCAGCATTCCGCATCCTGCGCGAGTACGAGCGGGGCGTGGTGTTCCAGTTGGGGCGCTTCTGGCAGGTCAAGGGGCCGGGGCTGATCCTGCTGATCCCGGTCATCCAGCAGATGGTCCGGGTCGACCTGCGTACCGTGGTGCTGGATGTGCCGCCACAGGATGTGATCACCCGCGACAACGTGTCGGTAAAGGTCAATGCGGTGTTGTATTTCCGCGTGCTCGACCCGCAGAAGGCGATCATCCAGGTCGAGGACTTCCTCGTCGCCACCAGCCAGCTGGCCCAGACCACCTTGCGTGCGGTGCTGGGCAAGCACGAGCTGGACGAACTGCTGGCCGAACGCGAGCAGCTCAATTTGGACATCCGCCAGGTACTGGACGCACAGACCGATGCCTGGGGCATCAAGGTCGCCAACGTCGAGATCAAGCATGTCGACCTCAACGAGTCGATGGTCCGCGCCATCGCCCGTCAGGCGGAGGCCGAACGGGAACGGCGGGCCAAGGTGATCCATGCCGAGGGCGAGTTGCAGGCGTCGGAGAAGTTGATGCAAGCCGCGCAGATGCTCAGCAAGGAGCCTGGGGCCATGCAGTTGCGTTACATGCAGACGCTGGGGACGATTGCCGGGGACAAGAGCTCGACCATTGTCTTTCCGTTGCCGGTCGACTTGCTCAAGGGGTTGGTGGACAAGCAGAAATGACCGGGGCTGCAGGGCAGCCCCGGTATTCGATCAGAGTGGCGCCCGGCGCAGGGTGGCCAGGAACGTGGCGGCACCGATGAACAGGCCGGCAAAGGTACGGTTCAGGCGCTTTTGCTGCTTGGGCGTTCGCAGCAGGCGCAACACCCGCGAAGCCAGCCCGGTGTAACCCGCCATCACCAGCATGTCGACGCTGACCATGGTCACGGTGATCGCGATGTACTGTGGCAGCAGTGGCGCGTGCGGGTTGATGAACTGCGGCAGCACCGCCAGCATGAACACCAGCGCCTTGGGGTTGCTGACGTTGACCAGGAAGCCGCGGAACACCAGGCTCAACGGCTTGCCGATCGGGCGCACGCCGGATTCGTCGGTCATGTCCATGGGCAGGGCACGCCATTGCTTGTAGGCCAGGTAGACCAGGTAGCCCACGCCGAACCATTTGATGACCTGGAAGGCGGTGGCGGAAGCGGCGAGGATGGCGCCGACGCCGGCAGCAATGATGGCGATCTGCACGATCAGGCCCAGTTGCAGGCCCAGGGCATTCCAGTAGCCACGCCAGAAGCCGTACTGTAGCCCGCTGGACATCGAGGCAATGGCCCCGGCACCTGGCGACAGGCTGATCACCCAGCACGCAGCAAAGAAGCCCAACCACACTTCCATCGACATCACACACCTCGCTCAACAGTTGTTGCAAAACGTTAAGCTAAGGTCTTGGCGAAAAAATAACCAGCAAATTCTGCGGGATTTCCATCGCCTGCACTGGCCCCTGTAGGAGCGGATTTATCCGCGAAGAGGCCAGCCCAGGCGATAGAGACCTTTCAGGAAAGCGCTTCCAACTCAGCCTGCATGCTCTCCAGCGTTTCCAGAGCCTCCATCCAGGCCTCTTCCAACTCACCCTCACGCTGCTTCAACTTGGTCTGCCGAGCCAGCAAATCACGCAATTCATCCTTGCGCGCCGCCTCGTACACACCGCCGTCACCCAGCGCGGTCTCGATCTCGGCCAGTTGCGCATGCACCTGGTTAAGCTCGGTCTCCAGCTTGTCGGCCACCTTCTTGTGCGGTGCCAACTGCTGACGCAAGGCCGCCGCAGCCTGGCGCTGGGCCTTCTTGTCGGTCTTGTCCGGGTTGACCGGGGCATTGCTGGCCGGCGCACTGCGCTGGCGGTACTCGACCAGCCAGCGGCTGTAGTCGTCGAGGTCGCCATCGAAGGTCTCGACCTTGCCATCGGCCACCAGCAGGAAATCGTCGGTGGTGCTCTTGAGCAGGTGACGGTCGTGGGAAACCACCACCACGGCACCAGCAAACTCCTGCAAGGCCATGGTCAGCGCCAGGCGCATCTCCAGGTCGAGGTGGTTGGTCGGTTCGTCGAGCAGCAGCAGGTTCGGCCGCTCCCAGGCAATCAGCGCCAGGGCCAGACGGGCCTTCTCGCCACCGGAGAAGTTCACCACTGGCTCGTCGACGCGGTCGCCATGGAAATCAAAGCCGCCAAGGAAGTCACGCAGGGTCTGCTCGCGCTCGGTCGGCGCGATGCGCTGCAGGTGCAGGAGCGGGCTGGCCTTGTCGTCCAGCGAGTCGAGCTGGTGCTGGGCGAAGTAGCCGACAGCGAGGTTCTCGCCACGCACCAGGCGGCCCGACAACGGTTCCAGCTCACCGGCGAGATTCTTGATCAGGGTCGACTTGCCGGCGCCGTTGGGGCCGAGCAGGCCGATGCGTGCACCCGGAACCAGCTGCAGCTTGACCTTGTCGAGGATCGCCTTGTCGCCATAACCCAAACGGCCTTCGGACAGGCTCAGCAGCGGGCTGGAGATTTTCTGCGATTCGCGGAAGACGAAGTCGAACGGCGAATCGACATGTGCCGCCGACAGCTCTTCCATGCGCTCCAGGGCCTTGATCCGGCTCTGCGCCTGACGAGCCTTGGTGGCCTGGGCCTTGAAGCGGGCGATGTACTTCTCCATGTGCGCGCGCTGCGCCTGCTGCTTCTCGTAGGCCTGCTGCTGCTGCGCCAGGCGCTCGGCACGGGTGCGCTCGAAGGCGGTGTAACCACCCTTGTACAAGTTGAGCTTGCGCTGCTCGACATGCAGCACATGGTCGACCACTGCATCGAGGAAATCGCGGTCGTGGGAGATCAGCAACAGCGTGCCCGGGTAACCCTTGAGCCAGTCTTCCAGCCACAGGATCGCATCGAGATCGAGGTGGTTGGTCGGCTCGTCGAGCAGCAGCAGGTCGGACGGGCACATCAGCGCCTGGGCCAGGTTCAGGCGCATCCGCCAGCCACCGGAGAAGTCACCGACGCGGCGGTCCATCTGCTCGTTGGTGAAGCCCAGGCCAGCCAGCAATTTACGGGCGCGGGCATCGGCGGTGTAACCGTCGGCAACTTCCAGCTCACTGTGCAGGCGCGCCAGGGCGGTGCCGTCGTGGGCCTGTTCGGCCACGGCCAGTTCAGCCTGGACCTTGCGCAAGCGGGCGTCACCGTCGAGCACATAGTCCACGGCCAGGCGGTCGAGGGTATCGACCTCCTGACGCATGTGGGCAATGCGCCAGTCGCCGGGCAGCTGGCAATCGCCGGCATCGGGCGACAGTTCGCCGCGCAGCATGGCGAACAGGCTGGATTTTCCGGCGCCATTGGCGCCGATCAGGCCGGCCTTGTGACCGGCGTGCAGGGTCATCTCGGCGCCTTCTAGCAAGCGCTGCGGACCACGCTGTAAAGTGAGGTTGGATAGTCTGATCATAGTGGTCGCGGAGTCTACCAGCTTCCTCGGCCCGCAGCGTGAGTGGAATCATGTACACCGACCTGTGGAATCACGCCCTGGCGCTGTATGCCCGCCCGGGAGTCGAAACGGCTTGCCTGGAGATCCAGGCGATGGGGGGCGACGTCTGCCTGCTGCTGTGCGCGACCTGGCTGCAGGCGCATGCAGTGCCCTTCAGTGAAGAGCGCGCCCAGGCACTGCGTGCGATTGCCGGGCCGTGGCAACACGACGTGGTTGCACCGTTACGCAACCTGCGCCAGCAATGGCGTACGCCCGCGCAACACGATCCGCACCTGGCGGCGTTGCGTGAGCAGGTGAAGGGGCTGGAGTTACAAGCGGAGAAGCAGTTGCTGCAACGGCTGCAATCCTGTGCGCAACAATGGCCCACAGGCTCGCTCGAGAGCACGGACGATTGGCTGGACCGGCTGGCACCGGACCAGGCCCGCGGCCACGACGCGCTGGCTAGCTTGCGCGTCGCGGCCGCAGAGCTTCAGGAGGCCGAAGACGGCGTCTGAGCGGGGCTGCTGGCGGGTGCCGAGGAGGTAGCGGGAGCGGCCGAGTTGGTCGCTGGCGCACTGGCGGCAGGTGCAGCCGGTTTGGTTTCGGCAGGCTTGGCTGCCGCGGGTTTTGCTGGAGCTTTCGCCGCAGGCCTTGCTGCTGGCTTGGCTGCAGCAGGTTTGGCCGGTGCTTTGGCAGCAGCCGTTTTGGCTGCTGGTTTGGCTGGGGCCTTGGCTGCTGCAGGTTTCGCGGCAGGTTTGGCTGCGGCAGGTTTAGCTGCAACCGGTTTGGCAGCTGGCTTGGCTGCGGCGGCGCGGGCTGGGGCCTTGGCTGCTGCAGGCTTGGCGACCGCAGGCTTGGCTGCAGCAGGTTTAGCGGCAGCGGCGCGGGCCGGTGCTTTGGCTGCTGCGGGCTTGGCGGCCGCTGGCTTGGCTGCAGCAGGTTTAGCGGCAGCGGCTCTGGCCGGTGATTTGGCTGCGGCAGGCTTGGCTGCAACTGGTTTCGCGGCGGGCTTGGCGGCGGCGCGGGCTGGCGCCTTGGTTGCGGCCGGTTTGGCCGGGGCCTTGGCGGCAGCAGGCTTGGCAGCGCTGCGGGCCGGTGCTTTGGCAGCAGCCGGTTTCACAGTCTTGGCAGCCACTACACGCTGATCGAGTGCTTTGCCAGCGGCCTCACGAACCTTGCCGACACCCTGCGCGAGTTTCAGGCTTTCCTGCGCATCACGCTTGAGTTGTTGAATGTAAGTAAGGGTCTGGGTCTGGCGTTCCTTGAGCGAATCGAGCAGTTCTTCAAGTTCACCGATCAGCTTTTGCGCCTTGTTCTGCGCCTTGGCTTTGCCTGCCTTGGCCGCGTCCTGCAACTTCAGGCGACCGTTATGCAGTTTTTCCTGGGCTTTGCCGCGCTGCTTTTCCAACTTGGCCAGCAATTTCTCCGCATCAGCCAGCGCTTGCGAACAGGCCTCTTCCAAGTGTTCGAGCAGGCTGCCCGAAAGTTGCTGGAGCAGGTGTAACGGCGTATTTACTGGCTTCTTTTTGGCCGACATGGTTTACCTCCTGGCTGACGAGATTGCGGCTCATACTATGCTTCTGCTGCTACCGCCGCTAGGGCATGTTGACAGTATTGATGGCGCCGCGTTGCATGCCTGGGCAAAGTTGTTATCTTGCAGCTCCGTGCAAGTGTAGTTGCTTAACAAAACGTTGCTGATATTTACACATGCCGAGGCAACAACGCTGGCATACTTCCCTGCTCATCGAGCTGGAGTTACCCATGCCGCGTTATCTTGCTTTCGGCCTGTGCCTGATGGCGCCATTCGCCCTGGCCGCCGACGATACCGCCCCTGCCAACGACCATGATCTGGCCTACAGCCTCGGCGCCAGCCTGGGCGAGCGCCTGCGTCAGGAAGTGCCCGGCCTGCAACTGGATGCGCTGGTCGAAGGCCTGCGCCAGTCCTATCAGGGCCAGCCTTTGAAACTCGACAAGGCACGCATGGAGGCCATCCTGCAACAGCACGAGGAGCAGGCCGGCGCCGCCGCCGAACAAGCCGAAGTGAGCAAACTGCAGGCCGTGGAAACACGCTTCATGGCCAACGAGCGGGCCCGCGCCGGCGTGCACGAGCTGCCGGAAGGCGTGCTGTACAGTGAGTTGAAAGCGGGTAATGGCGCGCAACCCAAAGCCGGCGGCAAGGTGCAGGTGCGCTATGTCGGCAGGCTGCCGGATGGCTCGGTGTTCGACCAGAACCAGCAACCGCAGTGGTTCAGCCTGGACTCGGTGATCAACGGCTGGCAGGTGGCGCTGCCGCACATGAAAGCAGGTTCGACCTGGCGCCTGGTGATCCCCTCGGCACAGGCCTACGGTGCCGAGGGCGCAGGTGACCTGATCGCGCCCTACACGCCTCTGGTGTTCGAAATCGAGTTACTGGCGGTCGGCGACTGACGCCGACCGTCAGGCCTCGACCGCGCCCTCTTCCTTGTGCGCGTTGTGCAGTACCTCGATCAGGCAGTCTTCGAGCTCGAAGCGTTCGTGCAGAAGGCCGCCCAGCTTGCCGAGCTTTTCGGCGAAGCGCGCAGGATCCTTGCACTCACCCTTGTCACAATGGTCGTTGAAGGCCAAGGCAAACTGAGTGCTTTCATCAATGCGCGGATTGATCTGCGTGGCCAATTCCAGGCCTCGTGTATCGCCGAACGCTTTCGCTTCACTGACCAATTGCTCGCTGACTTCGAAATGCCACGCCGAAACGTAGTCAACGAGTAGCGTGCAAAAGTCGCCGTTCGTGTCCTTGTCGGCAAAAGCCGGCTTGGCGTCGCGCAAAGTGCGGAAAGCCTGGACCAGCTCCTCTCGCTCCTCGAGCCAACGGTCGATCAGCTTGTGAACCCCACCCCAGCGTTCCTGGGCGTTCTGACAACTATCGAGCATGGCGATCTCTTCCCTTCTGGGTAGATGCCGCTGCACCTCGCACCACGACCGTGCAGCACAAAGGTGACATCAGCAGGACGGCATCGAGCAGTTGTATTTTCGGTATGCGTGCTGGGAGATTATTCCCGCGCGTGCTTAGCATCAAGGTACGCAGCGGACAAAGTTCATACAAGTGTTTAATACCTCGATGCACCACCATTGGTCGCGCTATCGGCCAGCAGCATGCGCCAGGTCAAGGATGGCCAAGTGAGCGGAAACGATACGCCAGCAGGCAGCTCAAGGGCAGCGCCGCCAGCAGCAGAAACGCCAGCAGGCTCCACTCCGGCATGGTCAGGTCGAGGAAGCTCCAGGTCAGCGAGCGGCAATCGGGGCCGCCGAGCAGCAATTGTCGCAACGCTTCACGCCAGGACAGTTCGAACATGCGCCCGATGGGCAACGGGCACAGGTGGCTCGTATCACTTGCGCCCTGCAACCACACATGCCGCGCCGCCAGCAAGGCACCGCTGGCCGCGCACAGCAGCGCCGTACGCGCGTACAGCCTAACCCCGGCAATACCAGGCGCATGCAGCGCCGCGCACAGGCAGACCAGCGCATAGACCCCCAACAATACCCGCTGGCTGAAACACAGCGGGCAAGGCACCAGCCCAAGGACACTTTCGAGATAGTAGGAAGCGCCCAGCACTGCCAGCGAAGCAAGGCATGCCGGAATGAAAAGCGTGCGCAGTCTGGCCATCGGCATGGGAAGAAAGGTCCCGGGAAAGTTGAAGTGGCTTGGAACGGTAGAGGAAAGGCCGGGCTTGTTTCAAGGCACTATTTGAGGGACAAGTCGCTGTATTGCAAGGAAAGTCTCCATCAAAGCTGTAGGAAACTTCCGAAGAAGAGACTGCGGATCTAACTTATAACGCAGAACAAGTTACCAGACCCATGAGCCCGCGCCCTTGCGCGGGCTCATGAAACGGTTAGGCGCGTACACCTTCTGGCAAGGGCAATGCCAGAAGACGCTCATCGAGCAACCCCAGGCCTTCCTCGAACAGCTGGTTGCTGCGTTCGGTCTCGCCCAGGCTGGCGAGCAGGCGCGCAAGCTCGGCACAGGCTTCCGGATTACGCTCCATGCGCAGGCTGCTTTCGAGATAGTCGCGCGCCTTGCCCCACAGGCGGTTCTGCAGGCTCAGGCGGCCGAGGGTGAGCAACAGGCTCGGGTCCTGCGGGTGGGCCTTCAGCCAGCCTTCGGCGGTTTGCAGCTGACGCGCCGGGTCATCACCGCGTACCAGGCCATACAGGCGCGCAAGGTGGCTTTCGTACTCACGCTTGAGTGCGTTGCGCAGCACCTGCTCGGCTTCGCCCTGAGCACCCACCTGGCGCAGCTGTTCGGCATAGGCCAGTACCAGTTGCGGCTCTTGGCGCTGGGCCGCGGTCAACTGCTGCCAGGCACGCTCAAGGGCCTGACGGGCAGTGTGCGCATCCTCGCCACGGGTGCTCGCCAGGCCAAGGTTCTGGCCCCAGGCGCGCTTCTCCAGCGCGGCCAGCTCGTCCGCCGGCAACACCTTGCCCTTGCGCAAGTCTGGCAGCAGGCGGATCAGCGCCGACCAGTCGCCACGCTCCAGGTGCAGGCGCTGCAACAGGCGCAGGACCTGGGTGTTATGCGGATGGCGCTCCTGCATGGCCAGCAGGGTCTCCAGCGCAGCATCGCGCTCGCCACGGTCCATCTGCAATTGCGCATGGGTCAGGGCAATGGCCAGTTCAGCCTGGGGCTGGCGCTCCAGCGCGCGCTCCAGCAGGTTGTCGCTGTCTTCCTTGCGCCCCTGCTCGTTGGCGGCGCGGGCGGCACCGAGGTAGTACAGCAGCGGCTGGCGCTCGGCCTCGGCCGCACGATGCAGGTGGCGCTGGGCACTGGCCCAGCGGCCCTCGGCCAAGTCCAGCTGGCCCTGTTCGATGGCGATCCGCACGCGCCGGCTACGGTTGCGCCGCGACCACGGGTTGACCACGCCACTGGAGGTCAGTACCAGGCCTACCAGGTAACGCAGCAGCAACAGCAACACGACCACGGCAGCCAGCGCTGCGAGCGCGGCCCACAATCCGGACTGGTAACGGAAACCGCCATAGGCGATCAGCACGTAGCCACTGTGCTTGGCCACCGCGATACCCAGCGCTGCGGCAACCACGATCGCCAGTACGGCGAGCAGGTAGACACGCTTCATGGCTTGCCTCCTTCAGCCTCGGCTGGCAGATGGCGGCGCTGAATGTACGCCTGCACCGCCGCCAGGCTTTCGCTCAGGTCCGGGGTTACTACCGAGACGGGCTGCTCAGCCAGCGCATTGAGGCTGTCGAGCATCGCCTTGCTTTGTGGGTTGTCGGCATTGAAGTTGGCCAGCAGCACGCTGCGGGCATCATCCAGGGCCTGGTTGTAGACCTTGGCTTCGCCATTGAGCGCAGCCCACTGCGCCTGCTCGATGGTCAGGCTCAGGGCCAGGCGCAGCTGGTTCAGCTGCTGGCCAGCCAGCAACGGCCGCACATTGTCGTCGGCGTTGAAGTCGATCTGGAAGTACTTGGAGATTTCAGCCCACCACTGCGACAGGCGACTGGCCCCGTCACCATCGGCAGTCAGCGCACCGAGCGCATCGGCGTTGCTGGCGAACTCGGGCGCCTGGGCGCTGAGCTGCTGCACCAGCTCTCGCTGGGCGGCGAGCTTGAGGAACAGGCCAGTGCGGTCCGGCTGCTGGGTGCTGTTGAGCGTGGCCAGGCTGCGCGCCAGTTGCTCGCGGGCGGCAAAGGCGCCCGGGTCGCTCTGTTCGCGGAGGATTTCGTCGGCCCCTTCGACCAGGGCCTTGGCGCTGGTGATGTCCTGCAGCGCCGACAAGCGCAGGGTAGCCAGGCGCAGCAGGTGCTCGGCCTCGGCCAGGCGCCACTCCTTGCGGCTTTCGCCGAGTGCGGTTTCCAGACGCTGGCTGAGACGCTGCTGATCGCCTTGCAACTGCGCCACCAGGCGGCGGCGGTCTTCCAGCTCGCTGGCGGCCGGCAGGCTGGCCAGTTGTGCACTGATCTGCTGCTCACGCTGCTGCAGTGCCGCAGCGCGCTGGCTGAGGGCTTCAAGGTGCTGGCCCTGGTTCACCTCACTGCCTTGCAGTTGCCGCACCTGCCACACACCCCAACCCCCTACTGCGACCCCGGCCGCACCCAGCAACAGCGCCAGCACGGCCAGACCACTGCCAGAGCGCTTTACAGGCTCGGTGACGGGTTGCGCCGGCGCTTGCACCGACGGCTGATCATTGTTGGACAAGACAGTTTCGCTCACGTATCCATCCTTTGCATGGGGGCACCTCGCGCTAGTGCGAAGCGCCTTGAAAGGCAGGTGCAGCGCTGCGCTGCACGGCTGCCAGCAAGGCCGTGGCACTCGCGCCACGGCAATCCACAACCTGTTGGGCCCCTGCGGCCCGGGCCTGTTCAGCAACTCGCGGGCTGGGTACGAACAACGGCAGGCAGGCTACTCGCGGCCAATCGGCTGCGGCCATCTGCTGCAAATGTTCCAGACCCTGCCCACTGCTGACCACCAGGCCATTGAGGCGTTCCGCTTCTATGCGGCGCATCAGCATGCCCGCCGGGTACTCCGGCAGGCAGCGACGATACAGTTCCAGATATTCGACACTAGCACCTTGCTCTGCAAGACGCTCGGCCAGCAGTTCGCGACCTCCGACGCCGCGAACGATCAGCACACGCGCTTCAGGCGCAGCAATAGCCTGGCGCAGCGCCGGGAGCGCGAGCAAGGCTTCGCTGTCGTCACCCTGCATGGGGAATGTCACCTGAAGGCCTGCGCCCTGCAGCACTGCTGCCGTCGCCTCACCCACGGTGAACCAGCCTGCGGGCGGCGCTTGCAGGCCAGCGCGTTGCAACTGCTCAAGCAGCAGTCGGGCCGCCGGCTTGCTGACCACGACGATCGCTTGGTACTGCGCCAGCCCGGCCAGCTGTTGACGCTGCCCGTCAGCCACAGCGACGGGCTCGATGGCCAGCAACGGCAGGCAACTGCTGGCCACACCGGCAGCGGCCAGACTCTGCGCCAGTGCCGCGCAGTCCTCTTCAGGCCGGGTCAGCAACAGGCGCCAGGGGCTCACGGGTGCCCGGCCTCGCCGTAGACTTCCTTGAGAATGGCTTCGGCGCCCTGCCCCAGCAGGTCTTCGGCAACCTGCACGCCCAGGGTTTCGGCAGCCTCACGCGGCGCACGGGCATCCGCCACCAGCAGGGTACCGCCACTTGGCTGGCCCACCAGGCCGCGCAGCCACAGCTGATCGCCTTCGAGCACCGCATAGCAGGCGATCGGCACCTGGCAGCCACCGTTGAGGCGCTTGTTCAAGGCGCGCTCGGCGACTACGCGGTCGGCGGTATCGGCATGGTGCAGTGGCGCCAGCAGCGCATGGATTTCGGTGTCGGCGCTGCGGCACTCGATGCCCACCGCGCCCTGGCCACCGGCTGGCAAGCTGTCGTCGACGCTGATGGTATCGGTGATGCGGTCCTCGAAGCCCAGGCGAATCAGGCCCGCGGCAGCGAGGATGATGGCGTCGTATTCACCGGCATCGAGCTTGGCCAGGCGGGTGTTGACGTTGCCGCGCAGGAAGTGGATTTTCAGGTCCGGCCGACGGGCCAGCAACTGGGCCTGGCGGCGCAGGCTGGAGGTGCCGACGATGCTGCCGGCCGGCAGGGCGTCGAGGCTGGCGAAGGTATTGGAGACGAAGGCATCGCGCGGGTCTTCGCGCTCGCAGATGCAGTACAGGCCCAGGCCTTCGGGGAAGTCCATGGGCACGTCCTTCATCGAATGCACGGCGATGTCGGCTTCGTTGTCCAGCAGCGCGGTTTCCAGCTCTTTGACGAACAGCCCTTTGCCGCCGATCTTCGCCAGCGGTGCATCAAGCAGCTTGTCGCCGCGGCTGACCATAGGTACCAGGGTCACCAACAGACCGGGGTGAGCCTGCTCGAGGCGGGCTTTGACGTATTCGGCCTGCCACAGGGCCAAGGCACTTTTACGGGTGGCAATGCGGATTTCGCGAGTGGACATGGAACGCCCCGATCCAGAGAAATGCCGCTGATGATAACAGCATCACCGGCATCGCTTGCAGATGTGGATCAGCGTGAGGTCCCTTCGCGGCTAAAGCCGCTCCTACAGGCGGCGCCGTGCCTGTAGAAGCGGCTTCTGCCGCGAACAAGGGCACGGCCGTTGCCATGCAGGCTGGGCCCTAGAGTGTTTGCATCATCTTGCGCACACCCGCCACATGCCGGCGGCTGACAGTCAGGGCGTCGCCGTCAAGGCCCTTGAGGAACAGCTGGAAATGCCCCAGCGGCGTGCGTTGCAGGCGTTCGATGCGTTCGCGCGCGACCAGCGCATTGCGGTGGATGCGCACGAAGCGCTCGCCGAACTCGTCCTCCAACGCCTTGAGCGGCTCGTCGAGCAGCACCTCCCCGGCCTCGTGGCGCAAGGTCACGTACTTGTGGTCGGCGATGAAATAGATCACCTGGGGCAACGGAATCAGCTCGATCCCTTTGCGCGTGCGCGCACTGATATGGCTACGCGGGCCGCCGCCCTCGCTGCCAGGCCGGGTCAACGCTGCCAGCTGGGCACGGTTGGGCTTCTCGGCCTTGCGCAAGGCATCGCGCAGGGCCTGTGGTTGAATCGGCTTGGTCACGTGGCTGAGGGTGCTGTCCTTGAATGCCTCGGCACCGTATTCATCGTCGCCGGTACAGAACACCACCGACGGTGGCGCCTCGCGCTCGCACAGGCGAGCGGCGACCTGCAGGCCATCCAGGCCTGGCATGCCGATGTCCAGCAGGACCACATCGGGCTTGAGGCTTTCGATCAGTGTCAGGGCCTCCTCGCCGTTGGTGGCGCTGGGCTCCAGCACGGTGTACCCCTCCAGTTCAGCGAATAGCCGTGTGAGGCGTTCACGGGCTTGGGGTTCGTCATCAACGATCAGGACATTCATAATTGCTCTGGATTCCTGAGTGAGTCTCGCACAGGTATAGCGTAGACAAGAGCAGGTCGAGCGACGCTGCGGTCACGCTCTAGACCGATACGAAGGCCAAAGATTCACTGAGTCGGCTGAATAGCTGCCAGTCCTCTGTCCAACTGTAGACGGTCCGTGGAACACTGCCGTTCAATCGTTGAATATCGTCTTCAGCCATCTTTACCGATGTTTCCCACCGGTTTCTGTCGACCGACGTCCTGCGGTGTCAGGCGCAAACCCTGCTATTATCTGCGCCACTTTTTCGTTCACGCCTGCATAGAGTGAATCCATGAGCACCGACAAGACCAATCAGTCCTGGGGCGGCCGCTTCAGTGAGCCCGTCGACGCCTTCGTCGCCCGTTTCACCGCCTCGGTCGACTTCGACAAGCGCCTGTACCGCCACGACATCATGGGTTCGATCGCCCACGCCACCATGCTGGCGCAGGTCGGCGTACTCAGCGATGCCGAGCGCGACACCATCATCGATGGCCTGAAAACCATCCAGGGCGAAATCGAGGCTGGCAGCTTCGACTGGCGCGTCGACCTCGAAGACGTGCACATGAACATCGAAGCACGCCTGACCGACCGTATCGGCATCACCGGCAAGAAGCTGCACACCGGCCGCAGCCGCAACGACCAGGTGGCCACCGACATCCGCCTGTGGCTGCGTGACGAGATCGACCTGATCCTGGCCGAGATCACTCGCCTGCAGCAGGGCCTGCTGGAGCAGGCCGAGCGTGAAGCCGAAACCATCATGCCTGGTTTCACCCACCTGCAGACTGCCCAGCCGGTCACCTTCGGCCACCACCTGCTGGCCTGGTTCGAAATGCTCAGCCGTGACTACGAGCGCCTGGTCGACTGCCGCAAGCGCGCCAATCGCATGCCTTTGGGCAGCGCTGCGCTGGCCGGCACCACCTACCCGATCGACCGTGAACTGACCTGCAAGCTGCTGGGCTTCGAAGCCGTGGCCGGCAACTCGCTGGACGGCGTCTCGGACCGCGACTTCGCCATCGAATTCTGCGCCGCCGCCAGCGTGGCGATGATGCACCTGTCGCGCTTCTCCGAAGAGCTGGTGCTGTGGACCAGCGCCCAGTTCCAGTTCATCGACCTGCCTGATCGCTTCTGCACCGGCAGCTCGATCATGCCGCAGAAGAAGAACCCGGACGTACCGGAGCTGGTGCGTGGCAAGAGCGGCCGTGTATTCGGCGCCCTGACCGGCCTGCTGACCCTGATGAAAGGCCAGCCGCTGGCCTACAACAAGGACAACCAGGAAGACAAGGAGCCGCTGTTCGACGCCGCCGACACCCTGCGCGATTCGCTGCGCGCCTTTGCCGACATGATCCCGGCGATCAAGCCCAAGCACGCCATCATGCGTGAAGCGGCCCTGCGCGGCTTCTCCACCGCTACCGACCTGGCCGACTACCTGGTCCGCCGCGGCCTGCCGTTCCGTGATTGCCACGAGATCGTCGGCCACGCCGTGAAGTATGGCGTCGACACCGGCAAGGACCTGGCCGAGATGAGCCTGGACGAACTGCGCCAGTTCAGCGACCAGATTGAGCAGGACGTGTTTGCCGTGCTGACCCTGGAAGGCTCGGTGAACGCCCGTAACCACATCGGTGGTACCGCGCCAGCCCAGGTGCGGGCTGCCGTGGTGCGTGGCAAGGCGCTGCTGGCTTCGCGCTGATCTAGAACCTGGGGCCGCTTTGCGGCCCCAGCCATTCAGCGTTTGCCGTTGCGAATCATCTCCATGAAGGCCGGCATCGAGGCCTCCTTGTCCGCCACGATCCGCGCCATGTGCGGGTTCTCGCCCATCAGTAGCAGCAACGCCTTGGCCTGCGGGAAGTCCGCCAGGAAGTCGATGCCCAGCACCTTCTTGCCTACCGCGTACGCCAGGTCCACCGAGAAGCAGAACATCAGGTCGGCCAGGGTCAGTTGCTCACCCGCCACATAAGGCGCAAAACGGCCATTGCGCTTGAGCGTGGCAAACCCCGCCAGCAAGTCGGCACGTGCCCGCTCCTTGATCAGCGGCTCCACCGGCATGCCAAAGAACGACTCGCCGTAGCAGGTACGCGCCGGCAGCTCGATGTACAGCTCGATTTCCTTGAGCAGCTCGCGCACCTTGGCCTGGCCAAACGCGTCGCTCGGTAGCAGTGCCTTGCCACCTTGGGTCTGCTCGATGTAGTCGAGAATGACGCTGGTTTCGCTGAGGAAGCCGTGTTCGGTTTCCAGCACCGGCACCTTGCCCCGCGGGCTGACTTCCAGCGCATGCGGTGCCTGCCCGCCATAGAAGGTGACTTCCTCGAAAGGCAGGCCTTTCTCCAGCAGGGCCAGCTTGACCATGTTGTAGTAGTTGCTGACCGAGAATCCGTGAAGCTTGAGCATGGGGTTACAGCCTCCAGGCCGTGTGGGGATGGCTCGGCTGTTATAGACCGTACGCCGACGCCTGACCAGCGTCATGCACCCTGTCGATGACCGGGCATTGCCAGCGCGGGCGTGGCAAACTGTGCGTCCCACCACAGGAGTAGCGCCATGAGCGAACACGACGAAATCGACAATGACGACGAAGCCTTCGCCGAGGCGACACTAACCGAAGCCATCGAAAACCAGATCGAAAGCGGCGAACCGCCAGCGGCCAAGGCCACCTTCAACAAGCTGACCCTGGTTGGCTATGAGCGCGAAGACATCCTCAACCTCATGGCCCACGTACTGGCCTTCGAGATCGACAACATGCTCCAGGAAGACCGCGCGTTCAACGGCGAGTGGTACGAGACCGCCCTGCGCGCCCTGCCCGAGCTGCCGCCTGAGATGGATCAAGGCGACGACGAATAACCCGGCTACACTCTTGGATCAGGCACCGCTGGCGGTGCCGCCATCCTTGTCTGGAAGTCAGGAGTCGCCATGTCTTTTAGCCCCGAACTGATCGCCGAACTGGAAGTGCTTGCCCTGTTCAACCTGGACAGCAGCCAGGAAGGGATCAAGATTCACGCCAATGCCTCCCCTGCCCTTGTCTCCGCTGCCAAGCGCCTGCATGCCAAGCAACTGACCGATCAACCCGATGGCGGTTACCTGACCAGCCTGGGGCATGATGCGGCAGAGAGCGTGCAACTGCTGCTGAATGTCCTGAAGAACCCACAGCCCGCATAAACCTGTACCGGCCTCTTCGCGGGCAAGCCCGCGAAGGGCCCGAACAGGCGCTATATAAATGACGTCAATAAAACAATTAGCGCTTATCCGACTGCTCCACTCAGGCTAAACTCGCCACAGCTTTCCTCGCCCGCCCTGAGTGCGCAATGAACTACCCCCACGAAATCCGCCCTGACCTGGACGAAGGCATCGACCGCAAGGTGCTGGCGACATTGCGTGCGCGCTTCCTGCACATCAACCAGTGCCGGCTCGAGCGCGCGATGGAGGGCCTGTCGAGCCGCCAGCAACTGGTCCTGACCCTGCTGCCGCTGCTGTTCCACGTCAACCACCCGCTGCTGCCCGGTTACGTGTCCGGCGCCACTCCGGCCGGGGTGGCGGGGTTCGAGCCGGATGCCGAACAGGTCGCCGATGCCCAGCGCCTGGCTCGTTCGTTCGCCTACAAGGCGCGCCATGGCAACCCGCCTCGGCCAATCCACGGCCTGTTCCTGATGGGCAGCCTCGGCTCATTGGCCCAGGCCGAACAGAGCGACATGGACCTGTGGGTGTGCCATGCCCCCGGCCTGACCGAGGCCGAACGCGAGGAACTGCGCCGCAAGTGCCAGCTACTGGAGGCCTGGGCGGCCAGCCAGGGTGCCGAGGCACACTTCTTCCTGATCGACCCGCAAAGCTTCGCCCAGGGCCAGCGCGACAGCCAGCTCAGCTCCGACGACTGCGGCACCACCCAGCATTTCCTGCTGCTCGACGAGTTCTACCGCACCGCTATCTGGCTCGCCGGGCGCACGCCGCTGTGGTGGCTGGTGCCGGTCTATGAAGAGCACAACTATCAGGCCTATACCGAGACCCTGCTGTCCAAGCGCTTCATCCGCAACCAGGACGCCCTGGACCTTGGCAACCTTGCCCATATCCCGTCCGGCGAGTATGTCGGCGCCGGGCTTTGGCAGCTGTTCAAGGGGATCGATTCGCCCTACAAGTCACTGCTCAAGCTGCTGCTGACCGAGGTCTATGCCAGCGAGCACCCGACGGTGCGCTGCCTGAGCCTGGACTACAAGCAGGCGGTGTTCGCCAACCATCTCAACCTCGACGAACTCGACCCCTATGTGATGGTGTACCGGCGCATCGAGCGCTACCTGCAGCAACGCGGCGAAAGCGCACGGCTCGAACTGGTCCGGCGCAGCCTGTACTTGAAGGTCAACAAGAAGCTGAGCGGCCTGGACCGCACCCGCAGCAACGGCTGGCAGCGCCAACTGTTGCAGCGTCTGGCCGATGAGTGGGGCTGGGACGAGCGCCAGCTGGCCATGCTCGACAGCCGCAGCCAGTGGAAGGTGCGCCAGGTCGCCGTCGAACGCCGTGAACTGGTGGCGGAGCTCAACCATAGCTATCGCTTCCTCGGCCAGTTCGCGCAAAGCCAGGATGCCAGCAGCCGTGCCGACCAGCGCGACCTGAATGTCCTGGGCCGGCGCCTGTACGCCGCCTTCGAACGCCGTGCCGGCAAGATCGAAGTGATCAACCCGGGCATTGCCCCGGACATCGCCGAAGACACCTTGACGCTGGTCCAGTCGCCCAACCGCAAGGAACCTGGCAGCCATCACTGGGGCCTGTACAACGGCAATCTGGGGGTGCACGAATGGGAGCATTACAGCCCGATCAAGCGTTGCCGCGAATTGCTCGAACTGCTGACCTGGGCCCACCGCAACGGCGTCATCGACAGCACCACTCGCCTGGCCTTGCACCCGGGCGACAGCGACCTCAGCGAATTCGAGCTGTTCAACCTGCTGGGCAGCCTGCAACAGAGCATCCCGCTGCCGCTGGCCAGCGTCAGCGAAGCGCGCCTGCTGCAACCAAGCGTGGCTGACGAGATCCTGCTGCTGGTCAACGTCGGCGTCGACCCGCTGCGCCATCACCGCGACCTGAACATCCTGATGACCACCGAGCGCACCGACTCGTTGAGCTATGCCGGCGTACGCGAAAACCTGGTGCTGACCCTCGACCAGGTCACCCTCAATAGCTGGAACGAAGTGCTGGTGCAGCGCTACGACGGTGAACATGCACTGCTGCGCTGCCTGCGTGACTTTCTCAACAGCCTCGGCCAGCGCAGCCACCGCCCGCAGGTACGGGTGCGCTGCTTCTGCCACAACCGCGCCCAGGCCATCAGCCAGCGGGTCGAGGAAATCTTCGATACGGTGCAATTGCTGCTCGACCAGGGCCTGAATCACCGCTACCTGCTGCAAGTGGCGCAGTACACCCACGTGCTGGAACTGTTGCCTGGCCAGGTCAGCCTGGCGACCCTGGCCGACCATGACGCCGTGCTCGATCACCTGGGCGAAGTGCGCAGCCGCTACAGCCCGCTGCACCTGGATGGCAATGCCCTGCAGGACTACGACCTGCCCCTGGTACTGGAACAAGGCCGGCGCAATTGCATCCAGGTGTTCTACCGCCTGCTCGACGGCTGGGCCGACCTGTACGTGCTGGACGAGTACAACGCCCTGTGGCAGCAGCGCCTGCCATTGTTTGACGAAAGCCACCTGCTGCTGCCGTTGCAGCGTTTTCTGCGTTCGGTGGTGGTGCGCCACGACGCCCGCCTCCCGCTCGACCATCTGCAGCAGGCTTCACTGGCTATCCACTATGCCCAGTTGCTGCCCTCTGGCCTGGGCAAAGCGCGCAGCATCGAGCCTCGCCAGGCGCCCAGCGCCGGCGTTGACCAACCTTATTACGAGGTTCAGGCCATTCTGCAGGCCGGTACGGGGGATGACGTACATGTGACGCTGTATTGCGACCAGCAGGAGTTTTCCGAGCTGGAGCATGGCGACCAACTGTATGAAGTGGTCGCCCGGCAGATCCTTGGCCAGCGGCGTAGTGCCGGGCACTACCGCTGCTACATCACCGACCTGGACCTGTCCGAGCTGCTCGAGGATGAGCAGGGGTCGACCAGCCTGTACCTGCGCTACAAGCGCGAGCTGGAGCAGGCGCTAAATGATGGACTGGCGCAGTTGCAGGCTACGTTGGAACCTTGAAGATCTGGGGCTGCTTGGCAGCCCCGAGGGTCTCACAGGTCAAAATCGCCAGCCGCTTCCGGCTGGTATTCGACTTCCAGCAGCTTCAGCTTGAGGGTCTTGCCCCCCGGTGCCGGCCAGTCGATCTGCTCACCCACCGACAAGCCCAGCAGCGCACAACCGATCGGCGCGAGGATCGAAACCTTGCCCTCTCCACCGGCATCTTTCGGGTACACCAGGGTCAGGTGGTAGTCCTTGCCACTGGCTTCCTCACGGCAATGCACGCGCGAGTTCATGGTCACCACACCGGCGGGCACTTCATCATGGCCGACCACCTGACCGGCACGGTCCAGCTCCTCCTGCAAGGCGAGCACACCCGGCGCACTGTCGTCGAGGCTGCCGATCAGGCGCTCGAGACGCTGTACGTCCAATCGGGTGAGGATGAGGGAAGGCTTGGTGCTCATGATCCAGTCAGACTCCTTTGAACAGGCGGTTTCCTGCAGGCAGATAAAGCAAAACCCCGCCCAAGGGCGGGGTTTGTGAATGCTGTTGCGTCACCGACGCACAACCCGACACTACCACAGCCGGGCAAATACTCAAGCCCGTGCGCGCAGGGCCTCGGCTTCGCGGCAGATCTGCCGGCGCCGCTCGTCGTCGGCCGAGCGCCATTCGCGAATGTGCTCGACATGCCGGTGGCAGCCGGTGCACACCCGCTGCTCATCCAGCCGGCAGACGCTGATGCAGGGCGACGGCACCGCAGGGCTGACGTTGCTGTACAGCGGCTTGGGCGGCCGCGCCTGGCTGGTCATGTCAGATCTCGTCGAAGTCCAGCTTCTCGCCGGCCCGCTCCCAGACGATACGCTCGAGCATTTCGTTCAGCAGCTCTTCGCTCTTCTCGCACACCCACTTGCCGCTTTCTTCGTCGTAGTCGAAGTGGAAACCACCGGACCGGTCGGCCAGCCACAGCTGGCGCAGCGGCTCCTGGCGGCTGAAGATCAGCTGGGCGCCGCCTTCGAACTTGACGGTCAAAACGCCGCCGGAATTTTCCATGTCCAGGTCCAGGCCGCTCTCGTCGAACAGGTCTTCCAGGGCCTGTTGGGTCGCGTCGACCAGATCATGGAAACGCGCTTCGCTCAAACTCATTGCAGGAACCTCGAAATTGGCTGCTTTACGGGCAAGCCGGGCAAGATACGGGCGCCGGGCCATGAATGCAAAGGTTTAGCCGCTCTCGCCACTGGCCCCATAACCGGCGGCGAGAGCCCCTAAGCATAGCCCGCCCGACGGACCGGCTCTTGCATAGGCAATCCGCCGGTCGCTCGGTATACTCGGGCGCAATACTGCATATTTCAAAGGATTTCACCCATGAAGCGCCTGATTTCCTCGCTCGCGGCGCTGGTCGCGGTTGCCTGCCTCGTTTCGGCCTGCGGTCAGAAGGGCCCTCTGTACCTGCCAGAAGACGGCAAGGACGGCAAAGGCCCGAAAAAGTCGCACCAGCATCAGCACGCTCCGGCGGTCCAGCCGCAAGAAGAGCAGCCAATCCAGCCCGAGCAGACGCCAGAGCAGTAAGGAATTCAGATGAACGCTTTCAACTACCGCGACGGTGAACTGTTCGCGGAAGGCGTGGCCCTCTCGGCCATCGCCGAACGTTTCGGCACCCCGACCTACGTGTACTCGCGCGCTCACATCGAAGCCCAGTACCGCAGCTACACCGATGCCCTGCAAGGCACCGATCACCTGGTCTGCTTCGCCGTCAAGGCCAACTCCAACCTCGGCGTGCTGAACGTCCTGGCGCGCCTGGGCGCAGGCTTCGACATCGTCTCCGGCGGTGAACTGGAGCGCGTGCTGGCCGCTGGCGGGCGCGCTGATCGCGTGGTGTTCTCCGGCGTCGGCAAGACCCGCGAAGACATGCGCCGCGCCCTGGAAGTCGGCGTGCATTGCTTCAACGTCGAATCCACCGATGAGCTCGAGCGCCTGCAAGTGGTGGCCGCCGAGATGGGCAAGGTTGCGCCGATCTCGCTGCGCGTGAACCCGGACGTCGATGCCGGCACTCACCCGTACATTTCCACCGGCCTCAAAGAGAACAAGTTCGGCATCGCCATCGCCGACGCCGAAGCCATCTACGTGCGCGCCGCGCAGCTGCCAAACCTGGACGTGGTCGGTGTCGACTGCCACATCGGCTCGCAGCTGACCACCGTCGACCCGTTCCTCGATGCCCTCGACCGCCTGCTGGCCCTGGTCGATCGCCTGGCCGAGTGCGGCATCCACCTGCGCCACCTGGACCTGGGTGGCGGTGTTGGCGTGCGCTATCGCGACGAAGAGCCGCCACTGGTCGCCGACTACATCAAGGCCATCCGCGAACGCGTCGGCACCCGTGACCTGGCCCTGGTGTTCGAGCCTGGCCGCTACATCGTGGCCAACGCCGGTGCCCTGCTGACCCGCGTGGAATACCTCAAGCACACCGAGCACAAGGACTTCGCCATCATCGACGCAGCGATGAACGACCTGATCCGCCCGGCCCTGTACCAGGCCTGGATGGGCGTCAGCGCGGTCACACCGCGGGCGGGCGAAGGCCGTGCCTATGACCTGGTCGGCCCGATCTGCGAAACCGGCGACTTCCTCGCCAAGGACCGTGTGCTGAACCTGGCCGAAGGTGACCTGCTGGCCGTGCAGTCGGCGGGCGCCTATGGTTTCGTCATGAGCTCCAACTACAACACCCGTGGCCGTTGCGCGGAAATCCTGGTCGACGGCGACCAGGCTTTCGAAGTCCGCCGCCGCGAGACCATCGCCGAACTGTACGCTGGCGAAAGCCTGCTGCCGGAGTGAACCCATGCTGCTGCGCTTTACCAAGATGCATGGGCTGGGCAACGACTTCATGGTCCTCGACCTGGTCAGCCAGCACGCGCACATCCAGCCCAAGCACGCCAAGCAATGGGGTGACCGCCACACCGGTATCGGCTTCGACCAGCTGCTGATCGTCGAGGCGCCGAGCAACCCGGAAGTGGACTTCCGCTACCGGATCTTCAACGCCGACGGTTCCGAAGTCGAGCAGTGCGGCAACGGCGCGCGCTGCTTCGCCCGCTTCGTGCTGGACAAGCGCCTGACCGCGAAAAAGCGCATCCGCGTGGAAACCAAGGGCGGCATCATCGAACTGGACGTGCAGAACGACGGCCAGGTGTGTGTCGACATGGGCCCGCCGCGCTTGGTCCCGGCAGAAATCCCGTTCATTGCCGACGAACAGGCGCTGAACTACCCGCTGGAAGTCGACGGCCAAGTGCATTCGATTGCCGCCCTGTCCATGGGCAACCCGCATGCCGTGCTGCGCGTCGATGACGTGCACACCGCGCCGGTCCATGAGCTGGGCCCGAAAATCGAAAACCACCCGCGCTTCCCGCAGCGGGTGAATGCCGGTTTCCTCCAGGTCATCGACCGTCATCGCGCCAACCTGCGGGTGTGGGAGCGTGGTGCCGGCGAGACCCAGGCCTGTGGCACCGGCGCCTGCGCCGCAGCCGTGGCCGCCATCAGCCAGGGCTGGATGGACTCTCCGGTGTCCCTCGACCTGCCAGGTGGCCGCCTGAACATCGAATGGGCCGGCCCCAGCAAGCCCGTGTTGATGACCGGCCCAGCCGTACGCGTCTTCGAAGGACAGGTTCGTCTCTAAGCGAGTAACCGCCATGACCGATCAGCCAGTACCCCAGCAGCCCGATGAGCTCGATGCCGAAGCGGTGGTCGCCTACCTGCGCGCCCACCCCACCTTCTTCGCCGAGCACGACGAGTTGCTGATCGAGCAACGCATCCCCCATCAGCGCGGCGACAGCGTGTCGCTGGTGGAGCGCCAGCTCAAGCTGCTGCGCGACCGCAACATCGAGATGCGCCATCGCCTGTCGCAACTGATGGACGTGGCCCGTGACAACGACCGGCTGTTCGACAAGACCCGCCGGCTGATCCTCGACCTGCTCGACGCTGGCAGCCTGGAAGAAGTGGTGATGGCGGTCGAAGACAGCCTGCGCCAGGAATTTCAGGTGCCTTTCGTCAGCCTGATCCTGTTCGGCGACAACGCAGCACCCGTCGGCCGCTGGGTCAGCAATGCCGAAGCGCAGCAAGCCATCGGTGGCCTGCTCGGCGGCGGCAAGACGGTCAGCGGTAACCTGCGCGAGCACGAACTGGCCTTCCTGTTCGGCAAGGAGCAACAGCAGGAAGTCGGCTCCAGTGCGGTTGCAGCCCTCGAATACCAAGGGCTGCATGGCGTGCTGGCGATCGGCAGCCGCGACCCGCAGCACTACAAAAGCAGCGTCGGCACCTTGTTCCTCGGCTACATCGCCGAAGTGCTCGGCCGCGTGGTACCGCGCGTAACCCACACCCTGCGTCCGGTGCGCTGATGGAACGTCAGCTGGAGGCTTATTGCGCATACCTGCGCAATGAGCGCCAGGTGTCGGAACACACCCTGCTGGCCTACCGCCGCGACCTCGGCAAGGTCATCGAATACTGCAACAGCCAGGGCATCGCCGGCTGGGGCGCGCTGCAGATCCAGCAGCTACGCCAGCTGGTCGCCCGCCAGCACCACCAAGGGCAGTCCTCGCGCAGCCTGGCGCGGCTCTTGTCGGCGGTGCGCGGCCTGTACCGCTACCTCAACCGCGAAGGCCTGTGCCAGCACGATCCGGCCACTGGCCTGAGCGCGCCCAAGGGCGAACGCCGGCTGCCCAAGGTGCTGGACACCGACCGCGCCCTGCAACTGCTCGATGGCGGCGTCGACGACGACTTCATCGCCCGCCGTGACCAGGCCATTCTCGAACTGTTCTACTCCTCCGGCCTGCGCCTGTCCGAGCTGAACAACCTCGACCTTGAACAACTGGACCTGGCCGCGGGCCTGGTGCAGGTGCTCGGCAAAGGCAGCAAGACCCGCGTGCTACCGGTCGGCCGCAAGGCCCGTGAAGCCTTGCAGGCCTGGTTCAAGCTGCGCGGCATCGGCGGCCCGCGTGACAGCGCGGTGTTCATTACCCGCCAGGGCAATCGCATGAGCCCCCGGGCCATCCAGCTGCGGGTCAAGGCTGCCGGCGAGCGCGAGCTAGGCCAGCACCTGCACCCGCACATGCTTCGCCATTCCTTCGCCAGCCATGTGCTGGAGTCGTCCCAGGACCTGCGTGCGGTGCAGGAAATGCTCGGTCATGCCGACATCAGCACCACGCAGATCTACACCCACCTGGACTTCCAGCACCTGGCCGCGGTGTACGACAGCGCCCACCCTCGGGCCAAACGCAGCAAAGGCACAGACTCATGAGCATCAAGCTGATCACCTTCGACCTCGACGACACCCTGTGGGACACCGCGCCTGTGATTGCCAGCGCCGAGGTCGTGCTGCGCGACTGGCTCGAAGCCAACGCTCCAGTCCTCGGTGGCGTGCCGGTGGAGCACCTGTTCGCCATCCGCGAGCGCCTGGTGCAAGCCGAGCCGGGCCTCAAGCACCGCATCAGCGCCCTGCGCCGGCGTGTGCTGTTCCACGCCCTGGAGGAAGTCGGCTACAGCGAGAAGCAGGCGCAGGAGCTGGCCAACGAAGGCTTTGAGGTCTTCCTGCATGCCCGCCACCAGATCGAGGTGTTCCCCGAGGTGCAGCCGGTGCTGGAGATCCTGCGCCATCACTACACCTTGGGCGTGGTCACCAACGGCAACGCCGATGTACGCCGCCTGGGGCTTGCGGATTACTTCCGTTTTGCCCTGTGCGCGGAGGATCTGGGCATCGGCAAGCCGGACCCGGCGCCGTTCATGGAGGCCCTGAAGCTTGGCGAAGTCGAGGCCAGTGCGGCGGTACACATCGGCGATCACCCGGGCGACGACATCGCCGGGGCCCAGCGCGCCGGGTTGCGCGCCGTGTGGTTCAACCCGCAGGGCAAGGCCTGGGCTGGCGAGCGGGCGCCGGATGCAGAGATCCAGCGCTTGTCCCAGCTACCCGACCTTCTGGCAACCTGGCGCTGACAGGCACCCACAAAAAAGCCCGCAGCGACGGCGGGCTCTTTTATATGCAGCCACTCAGATAGGGCGGCTGCCGTACTTGTTGTCCGGCTTCTTGGGCGGGTCGGCGACCACGTTGGCCTCGACTTCCTGCACCTTGCCACCGCGCGAAAGGAATTCTTCCATCGCCTTGGCCAGGGCATCACGCTCCTTCTGCTTGGCTTCCATGCTCGGCATCTCGTCTACCGAGACAGCGGCCTTGGATTTGCCCTTGGCAGTCGGTGCCGGGCTGCTGTCGTCATCGCCAGCATCTTCTGCGCCATCGTCAGCCGCCGCTTCGAGGCCTTCATCAGCCTCGTCTTCGTCGCCTACTTCGAGGTCATCATTTTCCAGATCGTCGTCGCTCATGTTCTACCTCATGACTTGCGAAAAGCAGGTTAGTTATAGACCAGTGCAGCCGTAGACCGGCAGCCACCAGTGAAAATTCAACTGGCCGTGGGTTAGGCCACTGCCCTTGGGTCGGCGCTCCTGATGGGAGGCGGCACCCAGCAGGCCCTGCTCCTGGCAGGACCTGACAAATCCTTGAACCCTGCTGGCCACACGCTATTGGCAAGCCTAGCAAAGGCTGGAGAAGTGTGCGGACTACTCGCCCAACACTCTTTGGCGCGCATTCTAGCGCGCTCGTGGAAAAAGCAAAGCACCATAAACGCACCAAGACTTGTAAGTTTTTGGCCTACGTCGCGAACGTGAGTGATAAACCGTTTGCACTACGGGAAATGGCAAAAAACAGGCAAAAAAAATGCCCGGCGAACCGGGCAAGTTTTTCCTGCGTCGCGGTTACAGGTTGTAGCCGCGTTCGTTGTGCTGAGCCAGGTCGAGGCCGACCGACTCTTCTTCTTCGTTGACCCGCAGGCCCATTACCACATCCAGCACCTTGAGGATCACGTAGGTGACGATGGCGGTGTAGACCACGGTGAAGATCACGCCCTTGGCCTGAACCCAGACTTGGGCACCGATGTCGGTGACTGCGCCGAAGCCGCCCAGGGCCGGTGCCGCGAACACGCCGGTAAGGATGGCACCGATGATGCCGCCGACGCCGTGCACGCCGAAGGCGTCGAGGGAGTCGTCATAACCCAGCTTGCGCTTGAGGGTGGTGGCGCAGAAGTAGCAGATCACGCCGGAGGCCAGGCCAATCACCAGGGCGCCCATCGGGCCCACGGTGCCAGCGGCTGGCGTGATGGCGACGAGGCCGGCGACCACACCCGAGGCGATGCCCAGGGCACTTGGCTTACCGTGGAAGACCCACTCGGCGAACATCCAGCCCAGCGCAGCGGCGGCGGTGGCGATCTGGGTCACCAGCATGGCCATGCCGGCAGTGCCGTTGGCGGCGGCGGCGGAACCGGCGTTGAAGCCGAACCAGCCGATCCACAGCATGGCCGCGCCCATCAGGGTGTAGCCCAGGTTGTGCGGGGCCATCGGGGTGGTCGGGTAGCCTTTGCGCTTGCCCATCACCAGGCAGCAGACCAGGCCAGCGATACCGGCGTTGATGTGCACCACGGTGCCGCCAGCGAAGTCGAGCACGCCCCAGTCCCACAGCAGCGCGCCGTCACCACTCCAGACCATGTGCGCGATCGGTGCGTAGACCAGGGTGAACCAGATGCCCATGAACACCAGCATCGCCGAGAACTTCATGCGTTCGGCAAAGGCACCGACGATCAGCGCCGGGGTGATGATGGCGAATGTCATCTGGAAGGTGATGAACACGGCTTCAGGGAACAGTGCGGTGGCCGACGTCAGGTTGGCCGGGGTGACGCCGCTCAGGAACGCCTTGGAGAACCCGCCGACGAAGGAATTGAAGTTGAGCACGCCCTTTTCCATACCGGTGGTATCGAAGGCCATGCTGTAGCCGTAAATGACCCAGAGAATGCTGATCAGGCCAGTGATGGCGAAGCACTGCATCATCACCGACAGCACGTTCTTGGAACGCACCATGCCGCCGTAGAAAAGGGCCAGGCCCGGAATGGTCATGAACAGCACCAGCGCTGTCGAGGTGAGCATCCAGGCGGTGTCGCCGGAGTTCAGCGCTGGGGCAGCTGCTTCCTCTGCCAGGGCAAGCCCGGGCATTACGAGGGACAATAGGGCTCCTAGCCCTGCGATCTTACGCAGAGTCATGTTGTTTTCTCCTGGGGCGTTGGGTTTGGTGAGGCTTTTTTCGGCGCTTAGATCGCGTCGGTATCGGTTTCGCCGGTACGGATGCGGATCGCCTGCTCCAGATTCACCACGAAGATCTTGCCGTCACCGATCTTGCCGGTGTTGGCTGCCTTGGTGATGGCTTCGATCACTCGATCAAGGTCCTTGTCGTCGATGGCGACGTCGATCTTCACTTTGGGCAGGAAGTCGACCACGTACTCCGCGCCGCGATACAGCTCGGTGTGGCCCTTCTGCCGCCCGAAACCTTTGACTTCGGTGACGGTAATGCCCTGCACGCCGATTTCCGACAGCGACTCGCGCACGTCGTCCAGCTTGAACGGCTTGATGATGGCTGTGACTAGCTTCATGAAACTCTCTCCCGATTTGGTGGACTTGCCCCAGGAAAACAAACCCGTCTCAAGTCTAAGCGCAGCGGTTGGCTTTGTAACGCGTCGTCGGCATCCGGCTCCGCGTGCGCACTGCCTGGTCACAAGGAACTGCATCAGTGCATGGCTCGTACAGGTCTTTGCAGAAACCTTGCCAGTTCCGTTAAACCGCCGGAAAACAGCGAGTTATGTGAATCAGTCGGGATTGGCCAGTCGCCAGCATGGCAAACATGCACAACTTCGGTGCAGACAGGCCGGGCGAGTTGCTCAAAAAGCGTGCAATGGCCTGAGGTCAGTGGCGCAGGTTTGCCCCGTGCTACACTGCGGGCCATTTCTCAGTATCAGTGGACAGCCGCACATGCTTGCGCCCAAAGCCCTTCTCGACGCCCTGAGCGACCAGGCCTCGCGCCTGTTCAGCAGCGATACCGCCCAGCCTCGCGCGGAACTGGAAAGCCAGTTCAAAGTGTTGATGCAAGGTGCCTTCAGCAAGCTGGACCTGGTCAGCCGCGAAGAATTCGACAGCCAGATGGTCGTGCTGGCGCGCACCCGCGCCCGCCTCGAGGCCCTGGAGAAGCAAGTCGCCGAGCTGGAAGCCCGGATGGCACCAGCCGCGCAGGAGTAACAATCGAAAGTGGGGCTGCGTTGCAGCCCCAGCTTCGATCAGGCCGAGGCCCTGTGCTGGCCGGTGGCCTTGGGCGGCAGCTCGCTGGCATGCAGGTCACCACGGAACAACGCCGCCCCGCACACCGTGAACAACGTCTTCACCCGGCTGTGCGAATTGCGGATCTCGGCCTGTATGACCTCGATGAGCGGATCGCTCGACTGCAGCGCAACGGCACGATTGGCCCATTCGATGGCCGCGAAGCGGCTCTGTTTGCGCGTGCCGCAGCCCTGCATCCAGGCTAGCCCGAGTTCCGCACAGGCACGCGCGGCGGTCCAGGCATCGGGGTGCTCGGCCAGCCCGAGAAGGTAGCCGACCGCCTCGACACGCTCCCGCGCATCACCGTACTGGCGGAGCAGGATGCCCAACTGCAACTGCGCCTTGGCGTGGATTTTCGGATCGCCCAGTGCGTCGAGCAGCAGCCGCTTGACCGCCAGCATTGCCTTGCGGTCCTCCAGCCCGTGTGGGGGGCTCATGCGCTGGCGGGCCAGGTCGAACTTGGCCAGCAGGTGGCCAGACTCCGCCGCGCGCAGCAGCCAGTGCTCGGCAGCCTTGGCACTGAGGTAGTGCGCCGGGGTGTTGTCCAGCCAGCCACGGTGCAGATCGTACAGCGCCATGGCTGCATCCGGCAGTTTCAGCTCCGCACAGGCTTCATACAGGAAATGCGCGGCCTCATGCAGGTTGGCAGCCCAGAGCAGGCGCGGCACATCGAGCACATCGAAGCCCTGCACCTCTCGCCCGCACTGGCGCTTGACCGCCATGTGCAACCACGTGCGTGCCTGCTCGACGGATTGCCCAAAGCCCCACAGGCCGAACTGGTGCCCTGCAGCCCGCAAAGCACAGGCTGCCGCCTGTCGACGGTCGTCGCACAGCCGCTCGATGACGGTGCGCAATACCTGCGAATCGTCCTCCGCCTCGTTGAACAGCACCAGGCACACAAGGCTCTGGAATGGCTCGCCAATGTCCGGAACGAAGCCGTGGTCTGGGTAGAGCGCGACGCTGTCGGCAAAGTCGCGCATCGCACCGGCATAATCACCCATCGAATAGCGCCGCAGCGCGCCACGCCAGGCCAGCAGCGTAGCCCGCTCCTTTGGCCTGAGCTCGCGCTGTGCCCATTGGGCAAAGGTTCTGTGCCAGGTCGCGAGCTGAGGCAGTTGCTTGGCATGCGGCAGCCAGAATGTCTCTTGCAGGGCCAGCCAACGGATCGCGTTGCGCTGTGCTTCAGGCCAACCGTGGCACAGCGGCCCGCTGGCCAGTGCATCGATCGCCATATCGCTGCCCCCCCAACGTGGGGTCAGGTAACTGGCATAGGCCTCGATCGCCTCGAAACAGCCCGGAAACCACGCCAACGCATGGCGCAGCCAGTAGTCCCGAGCGCTCTCGCCCTGCTTATGCAAACGTGCGCGCAAACTTGCAGGCAATGCCTGTGGCAGCTCCAGCAACGGAGTCAGGCCACATTTGACCAACAATGGCGCAGCGGCCTCCTGCACCTCCACATCGGCATGCGCGCTGGGCCGATAACGCGCCACTTGGCCTTCGAACAGTTCGACCAACCAGCCAGGCTCACGCAAGTGCGAGCTGATCCGCAGCATGCCAATGGCTGCCGCAACAGGCTGCGCACCAAGTTCCATGGCCCGCAGGAAATGCGCCGCGCTCTTTTCACAGGCCTGCTCGGCAGCCAGCCAGCGTTCTTCGGGCATATCATGGGAGTCAGCCCGCCCACCGATCTGGCAGGCATGGTTGAAGCAGTGAAAGCCCATCACCACATGCGGGTGATATGCCTTGGGGCAGGCGTCGATCCAGGCCTTGAGGGTTTGCGTCAGGGCTTTGCCGCCCTGCACGTCCCAATCCAGCATGTAGCCTTGCACTGCCTCCAGGTAGCCGGGGCACTCACCAGCGAGCGCCTGGCGCCACTGCGCCTCCAGCGCATCGAACAAGTGGTTGAGTTCAACGTATTCATTGGCTTGCACCCGTTCTCGGATCTGCTGGCGGGTGCGATTGAGCGTTTGCACGGGCAGTACCTTAAGTCCATTTTCAGGGTCGCGTTGCCTTCCAATGGCAACAGCAGTGGCTCTTTAACACTAAGCCATAGTCGGGCTCTTCGCAAAGAATTGGATCCAGTATTTGTCAGAGGGTGTCGAAAGGCAGGGGAAAAACCTGCCGTGCAAGATAAAGTCGCATTTTTCTTGCGCTTGGCTTGCTGAAACTCACTAGGCTTTGGCAACCCGCAGGAAGCGGCTCTATATCCAGCGACAACGGAGCGTCCATGTCCCTCGCCCTCGTCCACAGCCGCGCCCAGGTTGGCGTGCAGGCCCCGGCGGTCAGCGTCGAAACGCACCTGGCCAACGGCCTGCCCCACCTTACCCTGGTCGGCCTGCCAGAAACCACGGTCAAGGAGAGCAAGGACCGTGTGCGCAGTGCCATCGTCAATTCCGGGCTGAATTACCCGCAGCGGCGCATCACCCAGAACCTCGCACCGGCCGACCTGCCGAAGGACGGCGGGCGTTATGACCTGGCCATCGCCCTGGGCATCCTCGCCGCCGATGGCCAGGTGCCTTTGCCTGCCCTGGCCGAGATGGAATGCCTGGGCGAACTGGCCCTGTCGGGCAAGTTGCGCCCTGTGCAGGGCGTGTTGCCGGCGGCGCTGGCAGCGCGAGAGGCCGGCAGGGCACTGGTGGTGCCGCGGGAGAATGCCGAAGAAGCCAGCCTGGCGGGCGGGCTGGTGGTGTATGCCGTGGGGCACCTGCTGGAGTTGGTAGCGCATCTCAACGGGCAGGTGCCAATAGCCCCGTTTGCCGCCAATGGCCTGGTGCTGAAGCAACAGCCTTATCCGGACCTCAGCGAGGTACAAGGCCAGGTCGCAGCCAAGCGGGCATTGTTGTTGGCCGCAGCCGGGGCCCATAACCTGCTGTTCACCGGGCCACCCGGCACGGGCAAGACACTACTCGCCAGCCGCCTCCCCGGCCTGCTGCCGCCGCTGGATGAGCACGAGGCGCTTGAGGTGGCGGCGATCCAGTCGGTCAGTGGCCACACGCCGCTGAGCAGCTGGCCACAGCGGCCGTTTCGCCACCCGCACCATTCGGCCTCGGGGCCGGCGCTGGTAGGCGGCAGCAGCCGGCCGCAGCCAGGCGAAATCACCTTGGCGCACCATGGCGTGCTGTTTCTCGACGAGCTGCCAGAGTTTGAAAGGCGTGTGCTGGAAGTGCTGCGCGAGCCGCTGGAATCGGGCGAGATCGTGATTGCTCGGGCGCGCGACAAGGTACGTTTCCCCGCGCGCTTCCAGCTGGTGGCGGCGATGAACCCCTGCCCTTGCGGCTACCTGGGCGACCCTACCGGGCGCTGCCGCTGCAGTACCGAGCAGATCGCACGGTATCGCAACAAGCTGTCAGGCCCGCTGCTGGACCGCATCGACTTGCACCTGACCGTGGCCCGCGAAACCACCACGCTGAACAACCAGCCCAGTGGGGAGACCAGTGCCGATGTGGCTGCCAAGGTGGCCGAGGCTCGTGAGGTGCAGCAGCGGCGGCAGGGCTGTGCCAATGCGTTTCTGGGCCTGGAGGGGTTGCGGCGCCATTGTCAGCTTGAAACGGCGGACCAGGCTTGGCTGGAGAGTGCCTGTGAACGACTGACGCTTTTCTCTGCGAGCTGCGCATCGGTTGTTGAAGGTTGCACGCACATTGGCAGATCTGGAAGGCAGCCAGGCGATCAGCCGAGGGCATCTGGCCGAGGCCTTACAGTACCGGCCGGGGAGCAGTTAGATCGACCAATCAACCCAGAGACCGAATACAGCCCAGGCCCGGTCAATGCCAGCCCTCCATAAAGCGCCACCAGCAACCAGGCAAACTGCCCCTGCTCCAGCGACCAGTCCGGGTGCACCACCACCAGCGCCACCAGCAACACCGCCAGCACCGGCAGGCAGGCCAGCCGCGCCACCACGCCCAGCACCAGCAACACCGGGCAAACCACCTCGGCAAACACCGCCAGGCCCAGGGTCAGCGGCGCTCCCAGGCCAAAAGGATCTTCGATGCGCTGCAACTCCCCGCTCCAGTCCAGCAGCTTGGGCAAGCCGTGGATGGTAAACAGCAGCACGGCAGCCATCACCCGCATGAACAGCAGGCCGCTGGCAATCAGGGCTGGCGATTGGGGCTCGGCAAAGGTCTTGAGGCGTAGCATGGAGAAGGTCTCGCGATTCGATCAACCCAACGAGCATCACCCGACTGCCCAGCAATTGATTGTTCAGGTGTGCTCATTCACCTGCCAACGCCTCTTCGACCACCTTGAGCAGTACCTCTTCGGAAAACGGCTTGGCCAGACAACCCCGCGCACCATTGCGCAGCGCCGCCTGCAGCGTACCTTCGTCCCAGTGCGCCGACATGCAGATCACCGGCAAGCGCCAACCCCGCTGCGCCAGCTCACGCTGCACGTCCAGCCCGTTCATCCCCGGCATTTTCAGATCAAGCAGCACGCACCCTGCCTCAGGTGCCAGTTCCGAGGCCAGAAACACCTCCCCCGTGGCGAACGCCAAGCACTCGAACCCCGCTGAACGCAGCAGGTTACCCAGGCTCTTGCGCACCGAAGCATCGTCATCGACGATGCACACCGCTCTGCTCATGCGCCAGACCGAGCCTCGATGACGTTGTGCATGGCCACCAGCTCCAGCAGCGAGCGGGATTGCATCTTGTTCATGATGTTCTTCTTGTGCACCTTGGTGGTCACCTCACTGGTGCCAATCTCCTTGGCGATCTGCTTGTGCGACAAGCCGCCAACCACCAGCGAGAACACCTGGCGCTCGCGCTGGGTCAGGTGCTGGTACTTTTCCTCGACCTGTCGCGCATGCTGCCATTTGCGCCCCTCGGTCACGGCGCGCGCGCGTACCGCTTCAAGCAGCACCAGCAACTGGTCTTCGTCGAAGGGCTTGGTCAGAAACTCGACGGCCCCGGCGCGCATGGCCTGGACCGTCATGGGGATGGTGCCGAAGCCGGTCATGAACACGATCGGCCAGGGCAGCGCCAGCCGGCGCAGCGAAGCTTGAACCTCAAGGCCGGTGGTTTCGGCCAGATGCATGTCCAGCAGCAGGCAGGCGCAGGGGCTTTCCAGGCGAGCGTCGAACAGCTCCTCGGCGCTGGCGAACAACCGGTGTGGGATGTCCTGCGAACGCAGCAGGCAGCCCAGCGCCTTGCGCACCGAAGGGTCGTCATCAACTACCAGCACCGGCACGTTCGCAGCGTCGTTGAACGGCTCGGTGACTTCGGCCCCTGCGCACAACGGTGACTGGCCCAGTGCCAGGCAAGGTGCGTCGAAGCTGACTTGCGCAGCCAGGCGGTAACCCCGGCGCGGCACGGTCTGGATCAGCCCGCGGTCGCCGAAGGCCTTGCGCAGCAGCGACACCTGCACCTGCAGGTTATTGTCCTCGACCACCGTGCCGGCCCACACCTGGCTGAACAGCTCATCCTTGCCGACCACCCGGCCCCTGGCCTTGATCAGCGTGGCCAGCACCTCGAATGCACGCCCGCCCAACGGGATCGGCTTGCCATCGAGAAAGGCTTCTCGCCGCTCCAGCGACACCTGGGCATTGCCTATTCGGATCATGGATTCCTCTCGCGGGCGTGGGCGTTTGCGCAGCCTCGGGCAGCCTAGGCGAGCATACGCATTCAGACAATTATCCCGAGGGATAGGTTGGCCTCTGCACTATACAAGCGCCCTCCAGCCGCCAGGTATTGATAACGGACAACAGCGTGCCCGTTTCTGCCAAGCCGGCTGCAGGCAGCATTCTTGACGGGGCCGCTGCGTATACTCGCGCTTCAGGATGTCGCTAGCAGGGGGTGCTTTATGCTCGATGAACGCCTCGCAAACAGGCCCATCGACTTCGACCAGTCGATCGACGACGACTGGCTGAATCGCTGCGATATCACGCAGCTGGGCCAGGAAGGTGAGCTCAGTTACTTCCGCCTGTACGACCCCACCACCCGCCAGGCCTGGATCGCCGTGCGTGCCCCACTTGAGGCCCCCGCGGCCTGCCAGCGACTGGAGCGTGACTACCGTCTGCAGCTGGACCCGCAATGGGCGGTCATCCCCTCAGCATTCGTCCGCTGCGCCGAAGGCCCGCTGCTGGTGTACCCGGCCAGCCGCTCCATTGCCGACCTGATCAGCCAGGGCCCGGTCGACCTGGCAGCCTTTCTCGACATCGCGGCAAACGCCGCCAACGCCCTGGCTCAAGCCCACGCGCGCAATGTGCTGCACGGTGCGTTGCAGCCCGAGCACGTGTGTCTCCTGCCGAACCAACGGGTGCGGCTGGGCTGTTTTCGTGCCGACAAACCAGAGCTGATCAGCGAACAAGGCAACGCGCTCGGCAACTGGGCCTACCTGGCACCGGAGCAGATCTGCCCCCATGGCAGCAGCAGTGACCGGCGCAGCGACATCTATGCCTTGGGCGCGATCCTCTACCAGTTGCTGCTGGGCGAGCTGCCGCTCGCCGGTCGCGATACCCAGCACTGGCGCCAGCTGCATGCCGGTGTTCAGCCTCGCACGGCCTGCGAGGTCGACAGCCAGGTACCGCAGCCACTGAGCCGGATCCTGGCCAAGGCCCTGGCCAAGGAGCCCGACGCCCGCTACCAGAGCGCTCGGGCCCTGGCCGTGGACCTGGCCCATTGCCAACGGCAGTGGGCCGCCAGCAAGACCATCGCCCCCTTCGAGCCCGGCTGTGCCGACCCGGTTTCGCCCAGCCGCGAGCGCCTGTATGGCCGGAGTACCGAACAGAAGCTCATCGCCTTGATGCTCAATGCCCTGCGTCGTAACAGCAAGCCTCAGCTGCTGTGCATCAACGGCGCGGCTGGCATGGGCAAGTCCAGCCTGGTCGGGGCCGCACTCAAAGCCCATGCCGATGGCTACTGGGCTGTAGGCAAGTGCAACAGCCCGGAACAGGCTGTGCCCTATGCCCCCTGGGTCGAGATCCTCGGTTCGCTGACCACCCAGCTACTGGCCAAGAACAGCCAGGACCTCGACACCCTGCGCAGCGAGATCCTGTGGCGCATCAAAGGCCACGGTCGGTTGCTTGGCAAACTGGCACCGGACCTGCAACTGATCCTCGGCCCCCTGCCCGACCTGCCGGAAAAGCCCACGCGCCTGGCACTGCAGAAAGAACAGCGGGCCATCGTCGAATTCCTCCAGGTGTTCAGCCACCCCGGCCACCCGCTGGTGCTGTGTTTCGATGGCCTGCAGTGGGCTGACAATGGCACCCGGCAGCTGCTGGCACAGCTGCTCGCCCAGGCGCCCGACAACCTGCTGCTGATCTTCACCCGGCGCAACGATACGCAAACCGCCGGTACGCCACTTGCCACGCCCGCAACGCTGCGCAACATCACGCTGAACTTGCGCCCACTGACCGTCGGCGCAGTCACCGAGCTGATTGGCGAGCGCTACCACGTCAGCCCCGACGAGGCACTGCAAGTTGCCGAACTGGTGCACGACAAGACCGCAGGCAACCCGTTCTTCATCAACCAGATTCTCCGGGCCATGGTCGAGGACCAGCTGTTCACCTTCGATACCCAGGCCATGCGCTGGTCGTGGTGCCTGCAAGCCGTGGCCCGGCAACGTTACGCCGACAACGTCGCCGATCTGATGATCCACCGCCTGGCACGCTTGCCGGCGCCCCAGCGCGATGTGCTGCGGATCGCCAGCGCGGCAGGCAACCGCTGCGATGAACGCCTGCTGCACCTGCTGCTCGCGCCGCTGCCGGGCAAACCGCTGAAGGCCCTGGTTGACGCGGGCTTCCTGCTGCCGGGCCAGAAAGGCCTGGGCTTCGCCCATGACCGCGTGATGGAAGCCGCCTACCAACTCACCCCTGCACTTGATCGCGCCCAGCTGCATGCAAGCATTGCCCAGGCCATGCTCCAGGTTTGGCACAACGACTTGCAGGAGGTGGTGTTCGAGGTCGCCAATCAGCTGCAACGCGCCAGCCCACGCGGGTTTGCTGCGGATGAGCGCGATACCTTCCTGCAGCTTTTGCGTGATGCGGCGCTGCGCTCGCGTGACAGTGGCGCCTGTGAACAATCGGCGGCCTATCTACAGGCGTGCGAGCAGTTGCTGCGCCAGGGTGCCACGCCGCAAAGCCACGCCACCCATGCCTTTGCCATTGCCTACATGGCTGCGGAGTGCGACCTGCAGCTGTCGCGCACAACCGCAGCCGAGGGGTGGCTCATGGAATGCCGCCAGCGCACGCGCTCGACGCTGGAGCAGGCACGGGTATGCCGGCTGCAGGCACGCCTGCACACCTTGCGCGGCGATTGCCAGGCCGCCATCACCACTGCCGTTGCCGGCCTCGAACTGCTGGGGATCAGCCTGACTTGCGGTGTCGACCCGCAGCAGGTGGAAGCCAGCCATGCGCGTGTCCAGGCCCTGATCGAACACAAGGGCCGTCATTGCCTGGCATCGCTGCCGCGCAGCGACTCGGAGGACGTGGTGGTTGCCATCGGCCTGCTGGCCACCCTGTCGTCATCGTTTTCCGTGCAGGACGACATCTGCTTCCTGCACCTGGCCAAGCTCATGGAGCTGTCGCTGTTGCACGGTGTCGCCCCGGGCAGCACTTACGGCATGGCCTGGTACGGGGTGATGGTCGCCGAGCGTTTCGGCACCTACCACGATGGCCACGCCTGCTGCCTGGCTGCGCTCAAGCTGATCGAGCGACACGGCTTCGACGCCGACCTGACCAGCGCGCTGCTGGCCCTGGACCAGGTCAGCGCCTGGACCTCACCGATGGAGTTCGCCCGCCGCACGGCGCTGGAGGCGCTCGAATCGACGCGTTTGAGCGGCGACCTGGCCATGGCCTGCTACGCCTGCAGCCACCTGGTGTCCGACTCCCTGTTCATGGGCCGCTATCTGCCGGAAGTCGCCGAAGAAGTGCTACAGGGGCTGGCCACCGTGCGCGGTTTCGGCCACCGCGATATCGAACAGATCCTGCACGCCCAGCAGGGGTTCGTCGCCAGCCTGAGCGCAATGCCCGGTACGGCCTCGCCCACGCACGTGAACTCACCCACCGCGCTGTTCTTCCAGCACCTGTTCAACGGCATGTCAGCCTTCTACCTGGGCAATATCCCGCAAGCCATGCACAGCCTGAGCGCAGCGGGCGACAGCGCCTGGGCGGCACCTGCACACATCAACCTGGCGGACTATCACCTGTTCCGAGGCCTGGCCCTGGGCAGCCCGGAAGCCCCCGGCAGCCTTGACCACAAGCTGGCCGAACTGCAGGCACTGCGCGAGCGGTTCGGCCGCTGGGCCAGCTTCAACCCGGTGACCTTCCGCAACAAGCTGCTGCTGATCGAAGGCGTGATCGCCAAGCTCGAAGGCGACGGCCTGGCGGCCATCCGCTGCTTCGACCAGGCGCAGATCGCCGCGACCGCCGCCGGTTTCATCCACGAACAGGCGCTGGCCCATGAACAACTGGCCGAGGTCTGCATCCCCAGCGGGTTGATCTCCGGCGCCAACCTGCACCTGCGTATTGCCCGTGACTGCTTCCATATCTGGGGCGCGACCGGCAAGGTGCACCAACTGGAGACCTTACACCCGTTCCTGCGCACGCAACCCGTCCAGGAGACCTACCGCACCACCCAGCAGGCCAAGCTGGACCTTGAGGCCGGCATTAAGGCGGCGCGCGCATTGTCCGAGGAAGTGCTGCTCGAAGGCCTGATCGAAACGCTGATGGGTCACCTCACCCAGCACTCCGGCGCCGATCACGGTGCACTGCTGATCGTCAGTGGCGCCGAGTTCCAGATGGCCGCCCTCGCCTACATCGACAATGCCGGGCTGCACGTGAGCATGGACAACTGTCAGAAGTTCATGACCCAGGCGCCGTTGTCGATCATCAACGCCACCATGCGCACCAAGAAGCCGCTGCTGCTCAATGACGCCCAGAGCGATTGCCCCGAGGCCTTCCGCCAGGAACTGCACGCGCGTAACGCCCGTTCGGTGTTGTGCCTGCCGCTGGTGATCCAGGGTGTGCTGATCGGCCTGGTGTACCTGGAAAACCGCCTGGTGCCGAACCTGTTCGGCAGCCAGCGCCTGGCCATGCTGGAGATCCTCGCCTCGCAGGCGGCAGTATCGCTGCAGACGGCCAAGTTCTATACGCGCCTGGCCGAGGACAACCAGGCCCGTGCGCACATGGAAGACCAACTGCGCCGATCACGCGCCGAACTTGCACGCAGCGCCCACCTGCAGGTGATGAACGAGCTGTCGGCGTCCATTGCCCACGAAATCAGCCAGCCGCTGCTGGGGATTGCCTCAAACGCCGCGGCCAGCCTGCGCTGGCTCAAGCGCCCCGAGCCCAACCTGGAAGAGGCGATTGCCGGCCTGGAAGACATCCGCAACGACAGCGAACGCGCTGCCAACATCGTCCGCGCACTGCGCACGTTGGCCAAGCAGTCGCCGATGCAGCTCAAGCCGGTAAAGGTCGACGAGCTGATTCGCGAGGTGCTGCGCCTGACCTCGGCCGATGCCGCCAAATACGGGGTCGACGTACAGATGCGCCTGCAGGCGGGGGTGAGCGTGATGGCCGACCCCGTGCAATTGCAGCAACTGGTGTTCAACCTGATCACCAATGCACTGGAGGCGCTGGCGGGGTATCGCAGCGATGGGGTGCTGCAGATTGCGTCTGTCGTTGGCGGGGATGGGGTCGAGATCTGCGTCGATGACAACGGGCCCGGCATTGCGGAAGATGAGCGGGCACGGGTGTTTGACGCATTCCATACCACCAAGGACGCGGGGCTGGGGATGGGGTTGGCGATCTGCAGCTCGGTGGTGCAGGCCCATGGCGGGCAGCTTCAGGCGTTGGTGTCTGAGTTCGGCGGGTGCCGGATTCGTTTCACTTTGCCGGTGAATAACGTTTAGCCTGTTCCGGCCTCTTCGCGGGTGAACCCGCTCCCACAGGGCCGGAACAGGTTTACATCAACGAGCGCTCAACGCCGCATAGCTGTTCATCAGGTTGCGGTAGTTGGGGATCCGCTGCGACAGCAGGTTACCCAGCCCTTCGATGTCGTTGCGCCAGTCGCGGTGCAGCTCACAGGCCACCGAGAACCAGTTCATCATCTGTGCACCCGCCTGGGTCATGCGCACCCACGCCGCCTGCTGCACGGTCTCGTTGAAGGTGCCCGAGGCATCGGTCACCACGAACACTTCAAAGCCTTCAGCCAGCGCCGACAGGGTCGGGAACGCCACGCACACGTCGGTTACCACGCCAGCGATGATCAGTTGCTTGCGGCCAGTGGCCTTGATCGCCTTGACGAAGTCTTCGTTGTCCCAGGCGTTGATCTGGCCTGGACGAGCGATGTACGGCGCGTCCGGGAACATCTCTTTCAGCTCCGGCACCAGCGGGCCGTTGGGGCCTTGCTCGAAGCTGGTGGTGAGAATGGTCGGCAGGCCGAAGAACTTGGCCAGGTCGCCCAGGGCCAGCACGTTGTTCTTGAATTCGTTGGGCGAGAAGTCCTGCACCAGCGAAATCAGGCCAGTCTGGTGGTCGACCAGCAGTACCACGGCGTCGTCCTTGTTCAGGCGCTTGTAATCAGGTTGGCTCATGGGGGTGACTCCTTGGGTGGGTAAAACGGGCCAGGACTTACCTAAAGGGCTTTATCCCGAAGGCTTATACCGGCGGATAGATCCGGCTTAAGAAAATGCCTGCGCCTGGCGCCAGGCCTTGGGTGGCTGGCCGACCAGGCGGCTGAAGGCACGGGTGAAATGGGCCTGGTCGCAGAAGCCGCATTCCAGGCTGACGTGGGTGATCGGTGCCTCGGTGACGAGCAGGCGCTTGGCCTTTTCCATGCGCGCCAGCAGGCGCCAGGCCTGGGGCGATAGGCCGGTGTTGACCTTGAAGGCACGGGAGAAGTGGCTGCGGGTGAGGTTGCACACAGCGGCGATCTCGATGATCGACAGCGAACTGCGCAGCATCAGTTCCTTGGCCTGGCGCAACCGCGCGGGCGTCAGTGCGCCGGGGGTTGGCAGAAGCTCTTCGGGCGTCCCAGGGTGCATGGCGACTCTCCTGTTCAATGGAGAAAGTCTCGCCGCCGGTACATGACAAAGTCCTGAGCCAAACCTGAATTGTTGTTAATTGTGCGCTGCTGGCCCTGGCCCTATGGCCGATACCTTAAGATCCGATTCGGATTCAGCTTCAGGCAAAGGTTTATGCTGGAAAATCATGCTTACCGCACCGTGGCCATGGTGCTGTTCAACGATGTGCTGTTGCTGGACGTGACCGGGCCGATGGACGCCTTTGCCATCGCCAACCGGTTCCTGCCTGAACACAAACGCTATCGCCTGGTGACCGTGGCCGAAGGCCAAGCGCCGGTGCGCGGCTCGTGCGGCCTGAGGGTGCTGGCAGACCAGCGCCTGGAAGACCTGCCGGCCAATGTCGACCTGCTGCTGGTGCCCGGTGGGCCGGGCGCCTACGACGTCGCCCTGCCAGCGATCGAGCGCTGGCTGCCACAGGCCGTACAAGGGGCCCGGCGCTTCGGCGCGATCTGCACCGGGGTGTTCCTGCTCGGGCGCGCCGGGTTGCTCGGTGGTTATCGCTGCACCACCCACTGGAACTACGTGCAGCGCCTGGCGCGCGCGTTTCCCGAGGCCAAGGTCGAGACCGAGCAGATCTACGTGATCGACCGCTGCCTGATCACCTCGGGCGGCATCACCGCGGGGATCGACCTGGCGCTGGCGGTGGTGGCCGAAGACCACGGCAAGGCGCTGGCGCTGGAGGTAGCCAAGGTGCTGCTGGTCGCCCGCCATCGCCAGGGCGGGCAGACACCTTACGGGCCGCTGCTAGCGGCGGTGCCACGCGATGATTCGCCGATTGCCCGGGTGCAGGCGTACATCGTCGACCATATCGACCAGGCCTTTACCGTGCAGAAGATGGCCGAGCTGGTGGCCATGAGCGGGCGCAACTTTGCCCGGACCTTTCAGCGCGAGGTCGGAGTTACGCCGTTGCAGTACCTGCAGAACGCGCGGATCGACCAGGCGCGCAAGCTGCTCGAATGCGGCGACCTGCCGTTGAAGGTGGTCGCGGCGCGCTGCGGGTTTGGCAGTGACCGGCATATGCGCAAGGTGTTCTGCGAGCGGATCGGCATGACACCGGCGCAGTATCGGGCGCAGTTTGGCGGGGGCTGAGGTTGTCAATTCGCACGGGACAATGTTTCCAACCGGCAGCAGATTGTCTTAGCCATGACCAACCTCCAGAATTGTCCGCCAAACTGTTCAAACGCTGCCCCGGCAGCTCATGGAGTACGAGCCAATGCCACACGAAGGCAGCCTTCTGCAAACCGCGGTGATCTTCCTGCTCGCCGCGGTCGTCGCCGTCCCCCTGGCCAAGCGCCTGCAACTGGGGGCCGTGATCGGTTACCTGCTCGCGGGCGTTGCCATCGGCCCGCAGGCCCTGGGCCTGATCCGCGATACCGAAAGCGTCGCACACATTTCCGAACTGGGCGTGGTCCTGCTGCTGTTCATCATCGGCCTTGAGCTGTCGCCCAAGCGCCTGTGGCTGATGCGCAAGTCGGTGTTCGGCGTCGGTACCGCCCAAGTGCTGCTGACCGGTGCTGTGATCGGCGCCATCGCCCTGTTCGGCTTCGGCCAGTCGCTGCCGGCGGCCATCGTGCTCGGCCTGGGCCTGGCGCTGTCGTCCACCGCGCTCGGCCTGCAAAGCCTGGCCGAAACCAAGCAGCTCAATGCGCCACATGGCCGTCTGGCGTTTGCCATTCTGCTGTTCCAGGACATCGCCGCGATCCCGCTGATCGCCCTGGTCCCGTTGCTGGCCGCCAGCGGCCCGGACACCAGCCACGGCGACAGCCTGCAACATGGCCTGAAGGTATTCGCCAGCATCGCCGTGGTCATCATCGGCGGCCGCTACCTGCTGCGCCCGGTGTTCCGCACCGTGGCCCGCACCGGCCTGCCGGAAGTGTCTACTGCCACCGCGCTGCTGGTGGTGATCGGCACCGCCTGGCTGATGGAAGAGGCCGGCATTTCCATGGCCCTGGGCGCCTTCCTCGCCGGCCTGTTGCTGGCCGACTCGGAGTACCGTCACGAGCTTGAATCGCAAATCGAGCCGTTCAAGGGCTTGCTGCTGGGGCTGTTCTTCATCAGTGTCGGCATGGGCGCCAACCTGAGCCTGCTGCTGGAAATGCCGTTGGTGCTGCTGGGCCTGACCCTGCTGCTGGTGGCGGTGAAGCTGGTGCTGCTGATCGGTGTCGGCCGCCTGGCCGGTGGTTTGAACAGCGCCAGCGCGCTGCGCCTGGGTATGGTGCTGGCTGCCGGTGGCGAATTCGCCTTCGTGGTGTTCAAGCTGGGCAAGGACCAGGGCCTGTTCGACACCCAGACCTACGACCTGCTGCTGATGACCATCACCCTGTCGATGGCCATCACCCCGCTGCTGATGCTCGGCTGCGCCCGCGCCCTCAAACGCCCGCAACCGGCGCGTGAAGTACCGGAGCAGTACAAGACCATCGACGCTGGCACGCCGCGGGTGGTGATCGTCGGCATGGGCCGCATGGGCCAGATCGTCGCGCGTATCCTGCGGGCGCAGAAGATCCCGTTCATTGCCCTGGAAACCTCGGTGGATACCATCGAAATGACGCGCATGTTCGAACAGGTGCCGGTGTTCTACGGTGACCCCCTGCGCCCTGAAGTGTTGCATGCGGCCAAGGTCGGTGAGGCGGAGTACTTCATCATCACCATCGATGACCCTGAAGCTGCCATTCACACCGCAGAACGGGTGAAACGTATGTACCCGCACCTGAAAGTGCTGGCCCGGGCGCGCAACCGCCAGCATGTGCACAAGCTGGCGGATGTAGGCGCAGAGCCGATTCGCGAGACGTTCTACTCAAGCCTCGAGATGACCCGCCGGGCGCTGGTCGGGTTGGGCTTGAGCGAGGAGCAGGCGGCGGACCGGATCGAGCGGTTTGCCCAACATGACGAGGAAGTGCTGGAGGCCCAGGGGCTGGTGCGCGATGACCGGGCCAAGGTGATGCAGACGGCCAAGGAGGCGCGGGTGGAGTTGGCGCGGTTGTTTGATTCGGATGCGGATTGAGTAGTCAGGCAATCACCAGCCGCGCTATCTGTGGATGCTCACGGTGCGCGGCTTGCCATAAATCGTAAGCTGCCTGTTCAGCAAGATACTGCCGGGCAGGACCAAGACCTGCCAGCTCAAGTCGATACGCAAGATCGGCTGAAATGGCGGCGCGCCCATTGAGCACTGTGGATAACTGCCCTCGCGAATAGCCAAGATGGCGGGCCAACTCAGTGACATTCATGCCAATTGCAGGCAGCACGTCTTCTCGCAAGGATTCCCCAGGATGGGGAGGATCGAACATAGGCATGGATGAATCCTCCTAGTGGTAATCGAGATAATCGACAAGCTCCACATCAGTACCAATGAAGCGGAACACCAGACGCCAGTTACCCGAGACATTCACTGCCCAAAAGCTGTCCAGCTTTCCATGCAGAGGATGAAGGCGGTTACCTGGACGGTTCATGTCTGCAGGCGTTTGTGCGACCTCAAGGGAAGCAAGCAAGCGACGCAAGCGATTGACATGATCTGCACGTACCCCAGACGAGTCACGCTGTTGATGGAGCAGACGCAGGCCTTTGTGCCTGAAACTCCTGATCATTGGTGATTGAGTGTAAGGTCATGCCTTACACTTTTCAAGCGGGCATTGGCGCGGCTCATGGGGACACTCCTGAAAGATTTCCGGGCTATCCAGTCTGCTCTTGACCTTCCCACTTAGCGCCGTGATGCCATCCGCTTCTCTATGTAAGAGATTTCCCAAAAAGGATGTAGCCGGAGCCAAATCATCCTCACAGCCGCTTGCGCAGGGGCTGTGCTGATGCGGGCTGTCAGTACCCAAAAAGAAAAGGCCGGCCCCACGTTGGGGCCGTCCTTTTCTGTTTGAACTGGTCGCTGTTACTTACCAGCAGTCAGCGCGTTATAGCTGGTCATGAGATTGCGGTAGTCCGGAATGTGATTGGAGCACAGCGCCGCCAGCCCTTCGATGTCGTTGCGCCAGTCGCGGTGCAGCTCACAAGCCACACCAAACCAGGTCATCAGCTGTGCACCGGCCCGGCTCATACGGTCGTGTGCGGCATCACGGGTCATTTCGTTGAAGGTGCCAGAAGCATCGGTCACCACGAACACGTCGAACTCTTCTTCCAGTGCAGCCAGCGCCGGGAAAGCCACGCACACTTCAGTCACCACACCGGCAATGATCAGCTGCTTCTTGCCAGTCGCCTTCACCGCCTTGACGAAGTCTTCGTTGTCCCAGGCGTTGATCTGACCTGGGCGGGCGATGTACGGGGCATCCGGGAACAGTGCTTTCAGCTCTGGCACCAGCGGGCCGTTAGGGCCTTGCTCGAAGCTGGTGGTGAGGATGGTCGGCAAGTTGAAGAACTTGGCAAGGTCCGCCAGGGCCAGCACGTTGTTCTTGAACTTGTCCGGCTCGATATCGCGGACCAGGGACAGCAGGCCAGCCTGGTGGTCAACCAGCAGTACGGCGGCGTCGTCTTTGTTCAGGCGGTTGTAGGTGAATTTGCTCATGGTCTGTGCTCCTAAGGTTTATGAATTTTTCAGCAATCTGGGGTGTTTCGCGTTGATGGGCACAGATTAAAATCATCACCTTTACGGCGGTAGACTGCGAAAATTGCCTTTAGCGTTCCATCTGGAGAACGATCATTGGAAGACCTCAACTCCCTCTACTACTTCACCCAAGTCGTGGAGCACGGTGGCTTCGCCCCGGCCGGGCGGGCGCTGGACATGCCCAAGTCGAAGCTCAGCCGGCGCATCGCCGACCTTGAGGACCGCCTTGGCGTGCGCCTGCTGCACCGCACCAGCCGCCACTGCTCGCTGACCGAGATCGGCCAGGCCTACTACAACCGTTGCCTGGCCATGCGCGTGGAGGCCGAAGGCGCGGCAGAGATCATCGAGCGCAACCGCAGTGAACCACGCGGGCTGGTGCGCATCAGTTGCCCGACCACCCTGCTCAACTCCTGGGTCGGGCCGATGCTGACCCGTTACATGCTCAAGTACCCACAGGTTGAACTGTTCATCGAGAGCACCAACCGCCGCGTCGACCTGCTGCACGAGGGCTTCGACATTGCCCTGCGGGTGCGCTTCCCGCCGCTGGAGAACACCGACATGGTGATGAAGGTGCTGAGCAACAGCACCCAGTGCCTGGTCGGCCAGCCGCAGTATCTGGAACAGCTGCCGAAAGGCTTCGACCCGCAGCTGCTCAGTACCCTGCCGAGCGTGCACTGGGGCAGCGCCCAGCGGGAATACCAGTGGGAGCTGTTCCAAGGCGAGGACAGCAGCCGCAGCATCGTCATCCCGCATACACCGCGCATGGTGACCGATGACCTGTTCGCCTTGCGCCACTTCGTGGTGGCTGGGGTGGGCATTGCGCACTTGCCGCGGGTGGCGGTGCGCGAGGACCTGGCGGCAGGAAGATTGGTGGAACTGATCCCGGACTGGCACCCGCGTTGCGGCATCGTGCATGCGATCTTCCCGTCGCGCCGTGGGTTGCTGCCATCGGTACGGGCGTTGATCGATCACCTGGCCGAGGAGTTTGCGATCAGCGACATGGCCTGACGTTCCTTGAGCAGCAGGTCGACCAGCAGCGCCAGCACCACAGCGCCAGCTGCCACGCCGAACAGCGGACCGTAGCGGCCATCCGTGGCGGCGAACAGCGCCGAGTAGCCGTAACCGGCAATGGCCTGGAAGCTGGCGAACGAGACTGTCGCCCGGCTCCAGGTCGCGTTCTGCTGGGCGTGGCCTTCGACCAGTTGATGCACACGAGCCAGCGCCAGCGGTACGATGCCCGGCGGAAACGAGCCGATCAGCAACGCAGCAGCACCCAACACACGCAGGTCGTGACTCGCCAGCAAGGCACCGAGCGCGGCCAGTTGCGCCAGCAGCACCAGACGAATGCCGGCGCGTGCCCCCAGGTGGTCGGCCATAAACCCATACGACACCGGGCCGGCAATCGCGCCCAGTCCATACAAGGCCCAGATTACCGCACCGGCATGAGTGCCTGCGCCCAGGCCACGACTCACGTAGTCCACCAGGAACATCATCGGTGCCACCAGTGCGGTGGCCATCAGTGCGTATTGGCCGAACAGTACGATGATCGCAGGTGAAACGGCCGCCTGCTGGTTGACCGTTATCGCCTGCGGCTCATGCTCCACAGGCCAGCCAGCCCAACTGCCGACGGTCAGCAGCAGCGACATCGCAGCCAGCCCCAGCCAGGTTTGCTGCAGCCCTATACCCAGCAGCCACGGCACCAGGCTTGCGGCGCCGGCGATACCCAAGCCGATGCCGAGGAAGATCGCGCCGCTGGCCAGCCCGCGGCGCGAGGCCGCCACATGAGGCAGGATGGTGCTGGCCGCCAGCACCATGATCACCCCACCGGCCACACCCGACAGCAGTCGCCAGCCGAAGAACCAGCTCACTGACAGCGGCCAGGCACAAGCCAGAAACGCCAGGCTGACCAACACCATCATGCCGCGCAGCACCACTGCGCTCGACCAGCGCGACGCCAACGGCCTGCCGAACAACGCCCCGATCAGGTAACCCGCGAGGTTGGCCGCGCCGAGATAGACCACCGCCGAACTGGCAAACCAGTGCGCATCGATGAGCGCCGGGACCAGGGGTGTATAGGCAAACCGCGCCAGCCCAATACCGACCAGGCTGGCACACAGCCCGGCCCAGATCGGCAGCCAAGGCGCACGTTGAGTTGAGGCGTTCATGATCTTCCCTTGCGCCGGATCAGGCGCTTGTTGATGACGATGGGAAAAGCATAAAGTCGCCGAGCGATGAAATAACGCAGCGAGTTTTCATCATTAGCCTGCATTTATGCATCAATGAGGAGAGCCCTGATGAACTGGGATGACACCCGCATATTCCTCGCCCTGTGTCGCGAGCAGACCCTGCGCGGCGCGGCCCGCAGCCTGGGGGTGGACCAGGCGACCGTCGGCCGCCGGCTCGCTTCGCTGGAAGGTGCACTGGATGCGACACTGTTCCTGCGCACTTCCAGCGGTTACTCGCTGACCAGCGCTGGCGAGGTGGCCATGCGTGCGGCCCTTGAAATGGAGGCCGCCGCCGCTGGCCTGCAGCGGCAGATCCTCGGCCTGGATGATCGCCTGAGCGGCGTGGTGCGCGTCACCACCACCGACTCCTTCGCCCTGGACTTCATCATCCCGGCGGTCGCCCGGCTGCGCCTGAAACATCCTGGGATCGAAGTACAGCTGCAGGCATCGACGCAGATGCTCAACCTCAGCCAGCGAGAGGCTGATATCGCCGTGCGCACGCACAAGCCAGACAACCCCGAGCTGGTGGTGCGCCGCCTGGCACGCTGGCACAGTGGGCTGTTCGCTTCCCGCGAGTATCTGCAACGGTGTGGCGAGCCGCTGCCCGGGAGTGCGTTTGCCGGACATGAGCTGGTGGTCTATCAACCGTATCTGGACACCGGCAAGGAAGTGACCCTGGCGGGCGAGCCCATCGCCCAAGGGCGGATCGCCATGACCTGCACCTCGGGGTTGCTGGTGCGACGGGCGCTGGCCAGTGGCATCGGGCTGGGCGAGCTGCCGGTCCCCCTGGGAGAAAGGGATGGGTTGCAGCAGGTCTGGGCGCAGCGCACGCCTTACGAAATCTGGCTGGTGACCCATCAGGACGTGCGCCACACGGCGCGGGTGCGCGTGGTGATCGACGCCATCGCGCAGGCCTTCAGCCTCTAGCGGGCCGACTCCAGCACACCCTTACAAGACCCCTGACCTATCCTTGCTTCACAGTCCCGGATCATCCCCCCCGGAGCCTCCATGATCCGCGCCAATCACGGACCAGGCCGCGCCCTGTTCGCCACCCTCGTCCTCTTCCCGGCACTCGGCCAGGCAGACGAACCCGGCTGGTCGCTGCTCAGCCGTAACTACTTCCTGCACAGCGACTTCCGCTCGCCCTCCGCAAGCGGTCAGAACTACCGTCAGGAATGGGCCCAGGGTTTCATCGGCGAAGTTCGCTCCGGCTTCACCGAGGGCACGCTCGGCGTCGGTCTCGACGCCCACGGTTTCCTTGGTCTCAAGCTCGACGGCGGTCGTGGCCATGCCGGCACCGGCCTGCTGCCCCGCGACAGCGATGGCCGCGCCGAATCCGATTACTCCAGCGCTGGCGCCGCGCTCAAGCTGCGCCTGGGCAACACCCAGTTGCGCTACGGCGAAATGATGGTGGAGACCCCTGTGTTCGACACAGGCGACAAACGTCTGCACCCTGAATACGCCACCGGCTGGTTCCTGGAGAACACAGACCTACCCGATTGGCGTTTGCAGGCAGGCCGTTTCACGGCCTTCAACAACCAGGACAACAGCTCCACCCACGACGACTTCAGCGGCTACGGCGCCACCACCCACAACCGCGCCATCAGCCTGGCCGGTGCCACCTTCGCGCCGCACGGCCCGTTCGGTGGTGCGCTGTACGCCGGGGAGCTGGAGGACACCTGGCGCCAGGCCTACCTCAACCTCAACCTGGCCCAAGGCAACTGGCGCCTGGACGGCAATCTCTACAAGACCCGCGACACCGGCAACGCCAGCGCCGGAGCGATCGACACCCTCGCCTACAGCCTGCTGGGCAAGTACAGCTTCGGCGCTCAGGCCCTGACCCTGGCCTACCAGAAGGTCGAGGGCGACACGCCGTTCGACTTCGTCGGTGGCGACTCCATCTACCTGGCCAACTCGATCAAGTACGCCGACTTCAACGGCCCCGGCGAACGCTCGTGGCAACTGCGCTACGACCTCAACTTCGCCACCCTCGGCGTCCCGGGCCTTAGCCTGATGGGCCGCTACGTCAGCGGCCGCGGCATCGACGGCAGCCACGCCCCGGCCAGCGGTGCCTATGTGGGCCAGCAAGGCCAGGGCGGCAAGCACTGGGAACGCGACGTCGACCTGAAATACGTGGTGCAGTCGGGCGCAGCCAAAGACCTCAGCCTGTCGCTCTCCCACGTCAGCCACCGCGCCAACCAGGCCCAGGCCGGCGATGACATCGACCGCCTCTACCTGATCATCGAATACCCACTCAAAGGCAGCTTCTGACATGAGCACTTCCCCTTCAGGCGCCTGGAGCCCGTTGCGCAACACCACTTTCCGCATGCTGTGGATCGCCACCATCGCTTCCAACATCGGCACCTGGATGCACGAAGTGGGCGCCGGCTGGCTGATGACCACGCTGTCGGCCAACCCGTTGCACGTGGCGCTGATCCAGGTGGCTGGCTCGCTGCCGATGTTCTTCCTCGCCCTGCCGGCCGGTGCGGCGGCGGATATCGTCGACAAGCGCCGCTACTTGCTGCTGGTGCAGTTGTGGATGTCATCGGTGGCCGTGGTACTGGCGAGCTTGACGCTGCTCGGGCTGATGAACGTCACCCTGCTGCTGGTACTGACATTGGCGCTGGGCATCGGCACGGCGTTGATGATGCCGGCCTGGAGCGCGCTGACGCCGGAGCTGGTGGGCAAGGAAGACCTGGCCAACGCGGTGGCCATTTCCAGTGTCGGCATCAACGTGTCCCGCGCCATCGGCCCGGCGCTGGCCGGCGTGGTGGTGAGCATGGTCGGCCCGTGGCTGACGTTCGCCCTGAATGCCGCGTCCTTCGCCGGGGTGATCCTGGTGCTGTTCCTGTGGAAGCGCGAAGTGAAGGCGCCGTTGCTGCCGGCCGAGCGCTTCGTCGGCGCCATGCGCACCGGCCTGCGCTTTGCGCGCAGCGCCAAACCCTTGCAGGCCGTACTGTTGCGGGCCTTGGCGTTCTTTTTTTGCGCCAGCGCCGGGACCTCGCTGCTGCCATTGATCGTGCGCGGCGAGATGCAGGGCACTGCAGCCGACTTCGGCCTGCTGCTGGCGGCCATCGGTATCGGTGCGGTGGCCGGCGCCACGCTGCTGCCCCGCCTGCGCGAGCGCATCAGCCGCGACCGCCTGGTGATGCTTGCCAGCCTGTTGTATGCCCTGTTCCTGCTGGCCCTGGCACTGGTACGCAGCTTCTACGTATTGCTGCCGGCAATGCTGCTCAGCGGCGCGGCGTGGATCGCGGTGCTGTCCAACCTGCAGGTGGCGGCGCAGACCTCGGTACCGGCCTGGGTACGGGCGCGGGCGTTGTCGGTGTATATCCTGTTCTTCTTTGGCGCCATGGCCAGCGGCGGCTTGCTGTGGGGTACGCTGGCCAGCCATGGGTCGATCACCCTCAGCCTGTTGCTGGCTGCCGGCGGCCTGGCGCTGGGTACGTTGCTGACCTGCAAGGTCACCTTGCCGGAGACCGAGGCCGAGGAGCTGACGCCGTCCCTGCACTGGCCGGTACCGGTGCTGAGCGATGACATGGACCAGGAAAGCGGGCCGGTAATGGTGACTGTGGAGTACCACATCGAGCCGGCCAAGGCCGAGGCGTTCCAGCAGGCGGCGCGGGAGCTGGAGGCGATGCGCAAGCGCAATGGCGCGCTTTCATGGGGGTTGATGCGTGACAGTGCAGATCCGGCGCTATGGCTGGAATTCTTCTTCGAGGAGTCGTGGCTGGAGCATTTGCGCCATCACCATCGGGTGACCCGGGGGGAACTGAAGATCGAGGCGCGGGTGCGAATGCTGCAGACCGATGGGGTCGAAGTGAAGATTCGGCATCTGTTGGCGGGTGGGGAGCACAAGGCTCAGCATTGATCCCAGCACTGAACAAAAAAGGGGGCCAGTAACTGGCCCCCTTTTGATATCCGCTCAGCTTAGAACGCGAAGCACGAGCAACCCAGCGCCCCCCAGAAGCCCTGGAAGTCATTCACCGGCACACTCGATTTACGCGCCTTGTCATGGCTGTGCGCATGCACCCCGCACGGCCCCGAGCACTGATGCACGGCTGCCGCCAGCGACGGCGTGCCCACGCGCCAGTGCCCCGGCACCTTGACCACTGGCGACCACTCCGGCAACACCGGCACCTGCGGCGGGCCGAGCTTGTCGAACTCGCCGGCACCGTACACGACCTTGCCATCGACAATGGTCAGCACCGACTCGATGCCCTTGATCGCTTCTTCATCGACACTGAAGAAGTCCAGCGACAGTGCCGCCAGGTCGGCCAGCTGGCCGACCTTGATCTGGCCCTTCTTGCCTTGCTCGCTGGAGAACCAGGCACTGCCCTGGGTGAACAGTTGCAGCGCAGTGTCGCGGCTGAGGCCTTCCGGGTACAGTTCCATGCCGCCGACGGTCTTGCCGCTGACCAGCCAGTACAGCGAGGTCCATGGGTTGTAGCTGGACACGCGGGTGGCGTCGGTACCGGCACCCACCGGCACGCCCATGTCGAGCATGCGCTTGATCGGCGGGGTCTGCTCAGCGGCCTTGGCGCCGTAACGGTCGACGAAGTACTCACCCTGGAAGGCCATGCGGTCCTGGATGGCGATGCCGCCGCCCAGTGCACGCACGCGTTCGATGTTCTGCGGGGTGATGGTTTCGGCGTGGTCGAAGAACCACGGCAGGCCATTGAACGGGATGTCGCGGTTGACCTTCTCGAACACGTCGAGCATGCGCGTGATCGACTCGTTGTAGGTGGCGTGCAAGCGGAATGGCCAACGTTGCTCAACCAGGTGGCGCACCACCGGCTCCAGCTCTTCTTCCATGGTCTGCGGCAGGTCCGGGCGCGGTTCGAGGAAGTCCTCGAAGTCGGCGGCGGAAAACACCAGCATCTCGCCAGCGCCGTTGTGGCGCAGGAAGTCGGTGCCGCTGTGCAGCTTGACGCTCGAAGTCCACTTGCGGAAGTCGTCGAGCTCTTCCTTGGGCTTCTGGGTGAACAGGTTGTAGGCGATGCGTACGGTCAGCTGGTTGTTGTCGGCCAGCTCCTGGATCACCGAGTAGTCATCAGGGAAGTTCTGGTAGCCGCCGCCGGCATCGATGGCACTGGTCAGGCCCAGACGGTTCAGCTCACGCATGAACTGGCGGGTGGAGTTGACCTGATATTCCAGTGGCAGCTTCGGCCCTTTGGCCAGGGTGGCGTAGAGGATCATCGCGTTGGGGCGGGCAATCAGCATGCCGGTCGGGTTGCCGAATTTGTCGCGCTGGATCTCGCCACCCGGCGGGTTCGGCGTGGTCTTGTCGTAGCCAACCGCCTTGAGTGCGGCGCGGTTGAGCAGCGCACGGTCATACAGGTGCAGCAGGAACACCGGGGTGTCGGGCGCGGCCTGGTTGATTTCTTCCAGGGTCGGCATGCGCTTTTCGGCGAACTGGAATTCGTTCCAGCCACCAACCACACGCACCCACTGCGGCGTCGGCGTGCGCGCAGCCTGGTCCTTGAGCATGCGCAGGGCATCGGCCACCGACGGCACGCCTTCCCAGCGCAGTTCCAGGTTGTAGTTCAGGCCACCACGGATCAGGTGCAGGTGCGAGTCGTTCAGGCCGGGTATCACCGTGCGCTGCTTGAGGTCGATGATCTGCGTGGCGCTGCCCTTGTGGGCCATGGCCTCGGCGTCGTTGCCCACGGCGATGAAGCGGCCGTCCTTGATGGCGACGGCAGTGGCGGTGGGCTTTTCGCGGTCAACGGTGTGCAGTTTGCCGTTGAACAGAATCAGGTCGGCGGTCATGGAACCTCCTTGGGTGGATGCGTGGGCGGAACCGGCTTGGCCGGTAAAGGGCAATGCGGACCAGAGGGCGCCGGCGGCACCTAGCACGGTGCTGGTGGCGAGGAACTGGCGACGAGTCTTGTCGTTGCGGTCCTGGGGCATGGGCTTCTCCATCTGGGTGCAGCGGCAAGCACAACTGCGGAGCATGCCGGCTGATACAGGGTCAGGGCTTGGATGGATGTGCGGTGGGTTGTTGAAGGTTAGCCCTGTTCACGTATTGTGCTGCCTGGGCTGGTCACTTCGCGGGCGAACCCGCGAAGGCCTCCACCGTCACTTCTGGAGAAACGCCAGCAGGTCCTCGTTCAACTGCTGCGCATGCGTAACGGCAAACCCGTGCGGCGCGCCGGCATACACTTTCAGCTCGGCCCCGCGAATCAGCTCCGCCGCCCGCTTGCCGGTGGCCTCGAACGGCACGATCTGGTCATCATCGCCATGGATCACCAGGGTCGGCACATCGATCCTGGCCATGTCCGGACGGAAGTCGGTCTCCGAGAACGCCGTCACGCAATCCAGCGTGCCCTTGATCGAGGCCATCAGCGCGATGTTCAAGGTCTGCGTCTGCACGCCCTGGGATACCTGCTGGCCATGGTTCAGGCCATAGAACGGTGTGGCGAAATCGGCGATGAACTGCGCACGATCGGCACGCAGGCCAGCAACGATACCGTCGAACACCGACAGGTCGACTCCTTCCGGGTTGTCCTCACGCTTGCCGAACACCGGCGTCACAGCGCCCAACAGCACCAGCCCGGCCACCCGCGCGCTGCCGTGGCGGGCGATGTAGCGGCTGACATCACCGCCACCCATCGAAAAGCCCACCAGGGTCACGTCACGCAGGTCGAGGTGTTCGATCAGCTGGGCGATGTCGTCGGCGAAGGTGTCGTAGTCGTAGCCGGTCCACGGCTGGCTCGAACGGCCGAAGCCACGGCGGTCGAAAGCGATGGCACGGTAGCCGCGGCTGGCCAGGAACTCCATCTGCGAGTCCCACATGTCGGCGTCCAGTGGCCAGCCGTGGCTGAACAGCACCGGTTTGCCGCTGCCCCAGTCCTTGTAGTAGATCGAAGTGCCGTCGCGGGTAACAAGAGTGGTCATGTCGGTATCTCCTTGAAGTGTCGGGTTGAAGGCGTGGCTCAGCCGCGCAGCCAGTTGGCGCAGCGGCGGGTTACCCAAGGCATGATGTAGAACACCACGGGCAGGATGACGAACAGGTTGGCGATGAGGTTGCCGCTGATCGGGCCGCCCAACTGCGGGAAGCGTGCAAACAGCGGCGCCAGCAATTGCGGGATGACCATGGTCATCGGGCAGATCACCAGGTAAGTCAGCAGCGCCTGCTTCCAGCGCGGTGGTTGCGCGGCGTTGACGCTCGGCGGGGTGAACCAGAACTCCGGGTCGTCGTGCACCTGGGTATGGTCACCGCCTTCGAGCAAGGGCAGTACTTCGTTGACCAGCGCCTGGCGTTCGGCCGAGTTGACCCAAGCCTGCAGCAGGCTGGCGTCGGCGAAGCGCACCACGGTGGTGAAGTGCAGCCCGCCTTCATCGGGGCGGATGACGTTGACGTCCAGGTGCCCCGGCTGGCGACGTGCGGCGCTGACCGTACGCTTGAGCCACGCTTCGTAAGCCGCCAGCGACTCGGCGCGGGCCTTGTGCTGGATGACCAGGGTCACCACGTTGCGGTTGTCTTGGAGTGCGGTGTTCATCGGCGTTCCTTGGGATGAGCTTGCCCGCATCCACTGTGCAACGGCAGACGGGCGGAGGATTGGATGGGTGTGCTGCCCTTGCCGGGCACCGCCTGGCGGTGCCCGGCGCCCGGCTTACTGGTTGGCGTTGAAGGCGTTGTAGCTGGTCATCAGGTTGCGGTAGTCCGGGATGTGGTTGGAGCACAGCGCGGCCAGGCCTTCGATGTCGTTGCGCCAGTCGCGGTGCAGCTCACAGGCCACGCCGAACCAGGTCATCAGTTGCGCGCCGGCCTGGCTCATGCGGTCGTGGGCGGCGTCGCGGGTCATGGCGTTGAAGGTGCCGGAGGCATCGGTCACCACGAACACGTCAAACTCTTCTTCCAGGGCCGACAGCGCTGGGAAGGCCACGCACACTTCAGTCACTACGCCAGCGATGATCAGTTGCTTCTTGCCGGTGGCCTTCACCGCTTTCACGAAGTCTTCGTTGTCCCAGGCGTTGATCTGGCCTGGGCGGGCGATGTACGGGGCGTCCGGGAACAGCGCTTTCAGTTCCGGCACCAGCGGGCCATTGGGGCCTTGCTCGAAGCTGGTGGTGAGGATGGTCGGCAGGTTGAAGAACTTGGCCAGGTCCGCCAGGGCCAGCACGTTGTTCTTGAACGCGTCCGGCTCGATGTCGCGGACCAGGGACAGCAGGCCCGCCTGGTGGTCGACCAGCAGGACAGCGGCGTCGTCTTTGTTCAGGCGGTTGTATTTGAAGTTGGTCATGGTCGTAGCTCCTAAGGGTTTTGATTTGTTCAGTAAGTTGGGTGTTTCGCGTTGATGGGAGAAGATTAAAACCAACACCTTTGGAGCGGTAGATAGCGGTTTTTGGCTTTAGCGTTCCATTTAAGGAACGATCTGTTGGCAGCGGATTTGCTGGCCTCATTGCTTGCCCGACCAAGCTGCTCTATTACTACGCACAGCCCTCCCTTCATCCCCCGAGACTTCCATGCTGGCGTTCATCCAGTCGTCCCCGTTGTTGCTCGGCACCATCCTCATCCTGCTCGACCTCGTGCTCTGGCAGTTGATCCCTATCCAGCGCCGGGCCTGGCGGATCGGCGCCCGGCTGGTGACCTTCCTGCTGTTCAGCGCGGTGCTGGTGGCTGCCGGGATGAGCCCGCTGCAACCGCCGCCGTGGCCCGACGATGTAGCGCGCAACCTGATCGCCACGGTATTGGCCATCGGCTGGTGGCTGTTTGGCGCGCGCACGGTGACGGTGGTGTTCGGCCTGCTGCTGGTGGCCCGTGGCAGCCATGGTGGGCGCTTGCTGCAGGATGTGCTGGGGGCACTGATCTTCCTCGCGGCCGTGGTCGCGGCTGCGGGCTATGTGCTGCAACTGCCGGTGAAGGGCCTGCTGGCCACTTCCGGGGTGATGGCCATCGTCATCGGCCTGGCGCTGCAAAGCACCCTGGCCGACGTGTTCAGCGGCATCGTGCTGAACACCACGCGGCCCTATCAGATTGGCGATTCGATCTCCATCGACGGCACCGAGGGCAAGGTGCTGGATATCGACTGGCGCGCCACGCGCCTGCTCACCGGCAGTGGCAGTTTGGCGGTGATCCCCAACTCGGTGGCGGCCAAGGCGCGGCTGCTCAACCACAGCCGCCCGGCCGATGTGAACGGCGTGTCGATCTGTGTGGTGGTGCCGGCCAAGGTACGCCCAAGGCGGGTTTTCGATGCGCTGGAAAAAGCCCTGCAGGGCACCAGCGCGATCCTCGCCTCACCCAAGCCCAAGGTCACGGTAAAGGCCTCGACACTGGAGTCGGTGGAGTACGAAGCCAGCGGCTTCATCATGGACATGGCCGGCAAGACCGATGCTCGCAACCAGCTGTTCGACCTGGCGCATCGCCATCTGGAAGCCAACGGGGTGATGTGGAACGTCGACCTGGCCATGCCACCACGCAGCCGCCAGCGCGAAGTGCTGGACGAGGTGCGGGTGTTCCGCTCGCTGAGTGGCGAAGAGCGGGATGCCTTGAGCCAACGCATGACTGCCGTGGAGTACCTGGCCGATCAGGTGATCCTGGGCGTCGGCGAACAGTCCGATCATTTGCTGGTGATTGGCAGCGGCGTGGTTTCAGCGTCGGTGCGCGATGGCGACAAGCTGCTGGAGGCCGGGCGCATGGGGCCGGGTGAGGTGTTGGGGATCGAGGGGATCATCGACGAAGACGACTCGATGGCCGAGTTCCGGACCTTGACCAGTTGCGTGCTGTACCGCATTGAAAAGGCACAGGTGAAAAGCTGCCTTGAGCAGCGTGGGGAGGTGCAGGCGGCGCTGAGCAAGTTGCAGCGGTTCCGGCGCCAGAATCGGGAATCGTTGTTGCTGCAGAAGCCGGTTTCGATCAAGAAAGGCGGCTTCCTCAGCTGGTTGCACAAGTAAGCCGGTGCTTACAGCACAACTCTCAGGCATTGCCCCGCGTGGTACAGCGAGAAGCCGGACTCATAGAATGCGGTCCGCAACGAAGGCGCACTCACGCCCTTCATCGGCGAGAACGGGATCGGCAGGCTGTCCGCCTCGCCCTTCAGCAGGAACTCGGCAAATGCCCGGCCAATCACGGTCCCGGTGGTGTTGCCGCGGCCGTTATAGCCCGTCACCGCCACCAACCCCGGGGCCGGCTCGAACAACCGCATCAGGTGGTCCGGCGTGAAGTCGATGCAGCCGGTCCAGTGCATTTCCCACTCGACCTTGCCCAGCTCCGGGTAGTAATGGCTCTGGATCCGGTCGGCCCAGCTGCGCACGAACCAGGACGGCTTGTTGTCGACCCGGCCGAGGCTGCCCAGCAGCAGGCGGCCCTGGTCGTCACGGCGAATGCTGCTGAGTACGGTGCGGGTGTCCCACGAACCTTGGCCGTGCGGCAGCACCTTGTCAGCGGCCGCGCCGTGCAGCGGCTTCGACGCCACCTGATAGTAGTAGCCACGGAAGAACTGCTTCTGCAGGTTGCTCCAGTCGCCTTCGGTGTAGGCGCCAGTGGAAATTACCACTTTCTCGGCGCGTACCGAGCCACGTGCGGTCTTCACCCGCCAGGCATCGCCATCGCGCTCAAGGCCCTCGACCGAGGATTGCTGGAACAGCTTGCCGCCCAGGCGGGCCACGGCGGCGGCCAGGCCTTGGGTGTAGCCCATCGGGTTGATGGTGCCAGCGCGGCGGTCGAGCAGCGCGGCGGAAATCTTGTCGGTACCGCAGTATTCCTGGCACTGGGCGCCGGTCAGCAGCTCGACGTCGGCACCACGGCGGCGCCATTGTTCGTGGCGGGCTTCGAGGTCGGCGATGCCGGTGGCGTTGTGCGCCATGTGCAGCGTGCCTTTGTGCTGGGCCTGGCAGTCGATGCCGAGGCGCTCGATCATGGCGAACACTTCAGCCGGGGCTTCACCCAACACCTTGTTCAGGCGGCTGCCCTGCTTCTGGCCAAGGGTTGCCTCAACGTCATCGGGGCGGATCCAGGTGCCGGCGTTGACCAGGCCGACGTTGCGCCCGGAGCCGCCGTGGCCGATTTTCCAAGCCTCCAGCAGGATCACCGACTTGCCCTGTTCGAGCAGGTGGATGGCCGCCGACAGGCCGGTGATGCCGCCGCCGATCACGCAGACATCGGCCTTGTGCTCACCGGCCAGGGCCTGGCTGGCGACGGTCGGTTGGCTGACGTGTTCCCACAAGCATTGTTGACGCAGTTCGGACATGGCCCGGCTCCAGCAGTGTTGTTCTTGTTGGGGCTGCCTTGCAGCCCATCGCTGGCAAGCCAGCTCCCACAGGGAGCTCACAAGCCTGGAGCCTGAGTGTTCCCTGTGGGAGCCGGCTTGCCGGCGAAACGGGGGCAAAGCCCCCGTCTGCGATCATCAATCGAACACGATACCCTGCGCCAGCGGCAGCTCGCGCGAGTAGTTCACGGTGTTGGTCTGACGACGCATGTAGCCTTTCCAGGCATCGGAACCGGACTCACGACCACCGCCCGTCTCCTTCTCGCCACCGAACGCACCGCCAATCTCGGCGCCGCTGGTGCCGATGTTGACGTTGGCAATGCCGCAGTCGCTGCCGGTAGCACTCTGGAAGCGCTCGGCTTCGCGAATGTCGGTGGTGAAGATGCACGACGACAGGCCTTGTGGCACTTCGTTGTTCAGGCGCAGGGCCTCTTCGAAGTCGTCGTAGGCCAGCACGTAGAGGATCGGCGCGAAGGTCTCGTGGCGCACCACGTCGCTTTGCGCAGGCATCTCGGCAATGGCCGGGGTGACGTAGTAGGCGTTCGGATACTGCTCGGCCAGCTGACGCTCGCCCCCGAATACCTGACCTCCCTCGTCACGGGCCTTGGCCAGTGCGCCCTGCATGGCGTCGAACGACTGCTTGTCGATCAGCGGGCCAACCAGGTTGTCCTTGCGTGGGTCACCGATGCGCACTTTGCCGTAGGCGGCTTTGACGCGGGCAACCACTTCGTCCTTGATCGAGCGGTGCACGATCAGGCGACGCAGGGTGGTGCAGCGCTGGCCGGCGGTGCCGACAGCGGAGAACAGGATGCCGCGCACGGCCAGATCGAGGTCGGCGCTCGGGGCCAGGATCATGGCGTTGTTGCCACCCAGCTCCAGAATGCTGCGGCCGAAACGGGCCGCAACGCGTGGGCCGACTTCACGACCCATGCGGGTGCTGCCGGTGGCGCTGACCAGCGGTACACGTGGGTCGTCGACCATGGCTTCGCCAGCTTCACGGCCGCCGATCACCAGCTGCGCCAGGCCAGCCGGGGCTTCACCAAAGGCTTTCAGGGCTTTCTCGAACAGCGCCTGGCAAGCCAGGGCGGTCAGCGGGGTCTTCTCGGAAGGCTTCCACACCACCGAGTTACCGGCCACCAGGGCCAGTGCGGTGTTCCAGGCCCATACCGCAACCGGGAAGTTGAAGGCGCTGATCACGCCGACCACGCCCAGCGGGTGCCAGGTTTCACGCATGTGGTGGCCCGGGCGCTCGGAGGCGATGGTCAGGCCGTACAGCTGGCGCGACAGGCCGACGGCGAAGTCGCAGATGTCGATCATTTCCTGCACTTCGCCCAGGCCTTCCTGGGTGATCTTGCCAGCTTCGATCGAGACCAGCTCGCCGAGGTCGGCCTTGTGCTCACGCAGCACTTCGCCAAACAGGCGCACCAGCTCGCCACGGCGCGGGGCCGGCACGCTGCGCCAGGCTTCGAAGGCGCTCTGGGCCTGATCGATGCGGGCGATGGTCTCGGCTTTGCCGAGCAATTTCACCGAGGCGATCTGGCTGCCGTCGATCGGCGTGTGAACAGGGTAGTCGCCCTGGGTGTAAGCCTCGGCAGCAACGCCAAGGCGCTCGAGCAATCCAGCAACCATTTGTGCTTCTCCTACATCGGGTGATGGGGTGGAAAAATGATGTGGATCAGTATTAATCCGATCACACCGGTGCAACAAACGACCTTTATTCCGCATATCATTCCGTCAGGTAATGATTTGAGCCGCAGAGACCGCTATGTCCAAACGCCTGGTGCCCTCCATGACCGCCCTGCAGTGCTTCGAAGCTGCAGCCCGTCACCTGAGCTTTACCCGTGCCGCCGAAGAACTGCACCTGACCCAGAGCGCGGTCAGCAAGCAGGTGGCGCAGCTCGAAGAGATGCTGCGCCACCACCTGTTCCTGCGTATCCGCCGGCGCCTGCAACTTACCCCCGCTGGCAGCCTGTACCTGGCCGAGGTCAACAAGATCCTCACCCAGGTCGACATGTCCAGCCGCTACGTGCTCACCTACGGCGAGCAGACCGAGATATTGAAGGTAGCCACTCAACCGAGTTTTGGCGTGCGCTGGCTGATCCCGCACCTCAAGGGCTTCGGCAAACGGCACACGAACATCCACCTCGACATCCGCAACGAAATGGAACCGTTCGCTTTGCTGCAGGGCTCGGCGGACGTGGTGTTCTTCTATGGCCAGGGCACCTGGCCGGGGGCAACCTGCGTGGAGCTGTTCGGCGAAGAGGTGGTGCCGGTGTGCGCGCCGGAGTTGCTGGCCGGGCGCAAGCTGGGGGATGCCGGTGAGTTGGCGGACATGGTGTTGCTGCAGAGCACGTCGCGCCCGGAGGCCTGGCATGAGTGGTTCCTGGAACTGGGGTTGCACAGTGTCAGTGCCTACCATGGACCGCGCTTCGATACGTTCTATATGGCATTGAGTGCGGCGCAGGCCGGCTGTGGGGTGGCGTTGGTGCCACGGTATCTGGTGGCTAAAGAGCTGACTGAGGGTAGCTTGGTGATTGCGTGGAATCATGCGATGCCCAGTGCCGGCAAACATTACCTGGCGTATGCCGAGCATGCGGCGGAGGTGCCCAAGGTGCGGGCGTTGGTGGAGTGGATTCGCGAGCAGCTATCGACTTGAGGGCGTGCCCGCGAAAAGGCCCTTGAGGTCGATCAAAAATGGAATGACTGACTCACTTTTTTTCGCTTGTGAGCCAAGTGCATTCCCAGCTTTCATGTAAGCGTCCGAACCTAACCAGGAAGCTAGCGATGCCCGCCCACGATTTCGTCAGCCCCGACAGCATCCGCGCGCAGTTCTCTGCCGCCATGTCGCTCATGTACAAACAGGAAGTGCCGCTGTACGGCACGCTGCTGGAGCTGGTGAGCGAAATCAACCAGCAGGTCTTGGCCGATCAGCCCAAGGTGGCTGAGGCCCTGCGCTGGACCGGCGAGATCGAGCGCCTGGACCAGGAACGCCACGGCGCCATCCGCGTCGGCACCGCCGAAGAGCTGGCGACCATCGCCCGCCTGTTCGCGGTGATGGGCATGGCGCCGGTCGGCTACTACGACCTCAGCTCAGCCGGCGTGCCGGTGCACTCCACCGCGTTCCGCGCCGTGCATGAACAATCGCTGCACGTCAGCCCGTTCCGTGTGTTCACCTCGCTGCTGCGCCTGGAGCTGATCGACAACCTGCCACTGCGCGAACTGGCGCAGGGCATCCTGGCCAAGCGCCAGATCTTCACCGCGCGCGCACTCGAACTGATTGCCCAATCCGAGCGCGATGGCGGCCTGAACGCAGCCGATGCCGACGAGTTCGTCCGCGAAGCACTGCATACCTTCCGCTGGCACCAGGACGCCACGGTCACCGCCGAGCAGTATCAGCAGTTGCATGACCAGCACCGCCTGATCGCCGACGTGGTGGCCTTCAAAGGCCCGCACATCAACCACCTGACCCCACGCACCCTGGACATCGACGCGATCCAGCTCGGCATGCCGGCCAAGGGCATTCCGCCGAAGGCCGTGGTCGAAGGCCCGCCCACCCGCCGTCACCCGATCCTGCTGCGCCAGACCAGCTTCAAGGCACTGCAGGAGAAGGTTGCGTTCAGCGATCACCAGGGTAGCCATACCGCACGTTTCGGCGAGATCGAACAACGCGGTGCAGCACTGACGCCGAAAGGCCGCCAGCTGTACGACAAGCTGCTCGACGCCACCCGCGCCGCCTTGGGTGGCGCGCCGGTCGAGGCCAATGCCGAACGCTACATGGCGCTGCTGCAGGAAAGCTTCGCTGAGTTTCCGGATGACCTGGCGCAGATGCGTGAGCAAGGGTTGGCGTATTTCCGTTACTTCGCCACCGAGCAGGGCCTGGCGGCGCGTGAGCAAGCGGATCGCCCGACCCGGCTGGAAGACCTGATCGCGGCTGGCCATGTGCACTTCGAGGCGCTGGTGTACGAGGACTTCCTGCCAGTGAGTGCGGCGGGGATCTTCCAGTCGAACCTGGGGGATGAAGGCCAGGCCGAGTACGGCAGCAATGCCAACCGTGAGGCGTTCGAAGCGGCGCTGGGGCTGCAGGTGCAGGATGAGCTGGCGCTGTACGCGCAGAGCGAGCGGCGCTCGTTGCAGGCCTGTGCCCAGGCGCTGAACCTCGGTTCGATGTAAGCCTCAGGATTGCCGGGGGCGCTTTGCGCCCCCAGCGGTCTCAGCGGAAGCGGTCCACTTCCTGGCGCAGTTGCGCCGCCAACCCTTCCAGCTCCCGCGCGGTAAAGGCCAGCTCATTGGCCACATCACGCTGCTCGCTGTTGGCCTGGGCAATGCTCTGCAGGTTACGGCTGAGCACAGTGGCCGTGCTGCTCTGCTCCTGAGTCGCCGTGCTGATCACGGCAAACTGCTCACCCGCCGTACGGCTCTGCTCATCGATCCGCGCCAGCGCTTCGGCGACCTTGTCGTTGCGCGCCAGCCCTTCCTGCATCAGCTGGTTGCCCTGCTCCAGGGTATGGATGGCGTGCCCGGTCTGCTGCTGGATGCTGGTAATCATCCCGGAAATCTCATCGGTAGCCTGGCGCGTGCGCGCGGCCAGCCCGCGCACCTCATCCGCGACCACGGCAAAGCCACGGCCCTGCTCACCAGCCCGCGCTGCCTCGATGGCGGCGTTCAGCGCCAGCAGGTTGGTCTGCTCGGCAATCGCGGTAATCACGCTGATGATGCCGCCGATCTCCTGCGAACGCGCACCGAGGCTGTCCATCACCGTGGCCGTGCCGCCCAGCGCTTCGGCAATCTGCCGCAGCGAACTCGACGCTTCATCCATGGCACTGCGGCCGATGCGGGTCTGCTGCGCGTTGACGCGGGCCATGCGCTCGGTACCGGCCATGTTGTCGGCGATGTTCATCGAGGTCGCGCTGAACTCCTCCACCGCACCGGCCATGCTGGTGATCTCGCCGGACTGCTGGTCCATGCCTTCACAGGCACCGGTAGACAACCCGGACAGCGACCGCGCGCGGCTGCTGACCTGCTCGGAGGCGCTGCGGATGTGCTCGACCATGGTCGCCAGCGCTTCGCCCATCTTGTTGAAGCTGCGGGCCAGCTGGCCGATCTCGTCATGGCTGGTCACGCTCAGGCGCGCATTCAGGTCGCCGGCACCCAGTGCCTCGGCCTGGCGCACCAGGTCATCCAGCGGCCGCAACTTGCGGCGCAGCAGCCACAGGGTGGCAGCCACCGCCAGCAGCATCGCCAACAGGCTGCCGATGGCCAGGCGCAGGCCGACGCTCCAGGTCACCTCGCGGATCTCCGCCTTGGGCATGCTGGCGACCACGGTCCAGGGGCCCTCGGCGAACGGCGCACTGGCGCTGAACAAGTCCTGGTCGGCATTGGCCGGCGGCACCAGCCATTGGCCCTGTTGATCGCGAATGGCCAACGAGCCGGTTGCACCGATGCGGAAACGCTTGAGGTTGGCGAACTGGGCGTTCTGCGCGTCGGTGTAGTCGAAGCCGACAAACAATACCGCGATCACCCGGCCGCTGCTGTCGCTGACCGGCACGTAGCGGGTCATGTAGTTGCGTTCGAACAGCACGGCGCGGCCGACGTACATCTGCCCGGCCAGTAGCTTGGTGTAGGCCGGGTGCTGGCGGTCAAGCTGGGTGCCGATGGCGCGGGTACCGTCCTGCTTCTTCAGGTTGGTGCTGATCCGCACGAAGTCATCGCCGCTGCGCACGAACAGGGTCGCGATGCCAGCGGTCATCTGCTGGAATTCGTCGACCACCTGGAAATCGTTGTTCAGCAGCCGATCTCCCAGGTACAGGGCGGGCGTGCTTTGGCCGGCGACCTGCACGGTCTCGCCAGCATGCAGCGACAGGCCCGAGGCAAAGCGGCGCTCGAACAGGCCGCTCAGGCGCTGGGTGTTGTCCTTGAGCGAACCGTGGAAGGTATCGAGCTGGTCGGCCAGCAGTCGCGCTTCACTGGCCAGGTGGGCCTGGCGGGTGGCGAGGTTGGCGTCGTCCAGCGCACGCAGGGCGAACAGGGTACTGCCGGAAATCACCAGCGCCAGCACGATGGCGAGGGCGACACCGAGTTGCGAGGCAATTCGGGCACGCGGTTGAGACATGAAGAAGCTCCTGGCAAGAGGCCCGGATCGTCCTGATCACGCTGACCACCCGCTTGTTGAGACGGGAAGCGCGCCCTCTTCCGAGACGCTGGTACCACTAGATCGGCGTCGCACTTGAATACTTGAGTGTCGGACCGGGGTATTCGCAAACGTTTTCGCATTCCTGTACCGGCCCTGGCGCCGGCAGTCAGAGAGTCGGCAGGATTTCCACGGCGGGCAGATCTACCGCTGCGGCTTCTTCCTGCAGAAACACACTCAAGCGCCGCAACCGCTCGCCACCCGGCCGGGTCCGCGGCCACACCAGGTAATAATCCATGCCGCTGGGCACCGCCGTCGGCCAGGGCAAGCTCAGGCGCCCCTGAGCCACATCCTCGGCGACCATCAGCAGGTCGCCCATTGAAATGCCATACCCCCGCGCCGCCGCGATCATGCCCAGTTCCAGGGTGTCGAACACCTGCCCGCCCTTGAGCGACACCTTGTCGCTGAGCCCCATGCGCTCCAGCCATTCGCGCCAGTCACGCTTGTCGGGGGTGGGGTGCAGCAGCTCGATACCCGCCAGCCGCCGCTCATCCCACGGCCCCTCCTTCAACAGGTCTGGCGCGCCCACCGGGATCAACAGCTCGGAAAACAACCGACGCACCTCCCAGTCCGCCGGAAACACCCCGTCGCTGAGCAACACCGCGCAATCGAACGGCTCCTGGTTGAAGTCCACATGGTCGACATCCATCCAGGCGCTGGTCAGTTGCACCTCGTTGCCCGGCTGCAAATGGCGGAAACGGCTCAGCCGCGCCAGCAGCCAGCGCATGGTCAGGGTCGACGGCGCCTTCATGCGCAGGATGTCATCTTCCCCGCGCAAGGTATCGCAGGCGCGTTCCAGTGCAGCGAAGCCTTCGCGCACGCCGGGCAGCAGCACCCTGGCCGCCTCGGTCAGCTGCAGGCTGCGGCCGCTGCGCACGAATAGCCGGCAAGCGAAATGCTCTTCGAGGGTGCGGATATGCCGGCTGACCGCGCTCTGGGTAATCGACAGCTCTTCACCGGCACGGGTGAACGAACTCAGCCGCGCAGCCGCTTCGAATGCGCGCAGTGCATACAAGGGGGGCAGCTGACGGGACATGGGCACCTGGCATCCGGGGGTGGAATGGAATGCACAGAATCATACATACATGAGTTCAACTCATGCCAACCATCGCATTTATCCTTTTGTGCAAAGTTGACCGAAGCCTCAGAATCGTCCCTCGCTCACAGGATCAGGCACAAGGACTACACCCATGCATGTCGCGCCCACCACCGAACTCAAGGCTTTGCTGCGCCTGGCCGGGCCGCTGATCGCCTCGCAGTTGGCGCACATGCTGATGGTGCTCACCGACACCCTGATGATGGCCCGCATCAGCCCGCAGGCCCTGGCCGGCGGCGGGCTGGGCGCGGCGAGCTATTCGTTCGTGTCGATCTTCTGCCTGGGCGTGATCGCCGCGGTCGGTACGCTGGTGGCCATTCGCAAGGGCGCCAACGACATCGAGGGTGCTACCCGCCTTGCGCAGAACGGCCTGTGGCTGGCCTGGGGCCTGGCGCTGCTGGCAGCACTGGTGCTGTGGAACCTGAAGCCGGTGCTGTTGCTGTTCGGCCAGCAGCCGGAGAACGTCGACTCGGCCGCCGAGTTCCTCACCCTGCTGCCACTCGCCCTGCCCGGCTACCTGACTTTCATGGCCCTGCGCGGCTTCACCAGCGCGCTGGGGCGCTCGACCCCGGTGATGGTCATCAGCCTGGTTGGCACGGTGCTCAACTACCTGTTCAACGTCGCCCTGATCGAAGGCATGTTCGGCTTGCCCAAGCTGGGCCTGATGGGTATCGGCCTGGTCACTGCGGTGGTGTCGATGGGCATGGCCATCGCCCTGGCGCTCTACATCCGCTGGCACCCGGCCTATGCCGCCTACCCACTGCGCAAAGGGCTGTCGCGCCCTTCGCTGCCGGCCCTGCGCGAGCTGTGGCGGTTGGGCCTGCCGATTGGCGGCACCTACATGGTGGAAGTCGGGCTGTTCGCCTTCGCCGCGCTGTGCATGGGCGTGCTGGGCAGCACGCAACTGGCAGCGCACCAGATTGCCCTGCAGATCGTCTCCACCGCGTTCATGGTGCCGACCGGGCTGTCGTATGCGGTGACCATGCGTGTGGGCCTGTACTACGGCGCCGGCAACCTGTTGGCCGCACGCAGCGCCGGGCGGGTGGGGATCGGTTTCGGGGCAACAATCATGTTTGCCTTTGCGGCGTTGTTCCTGCTGATGCCGGAGGCGCTGGTGGGGCTGTTCATCGACCGTGACGACCCGGGCTTTACCGCGATCTATCAACTGGCGGTGCAGCTACTGATGGTGGCGGCGTGGTTCGAGCTGTTCGATGGCATGCAGACCATTGCCATGGGCTCGATCCGCGGCTTGAAGGACGCCAAGACCACGTTCCTGATCGGGCTGTGCTGCTACTGGTTGGTGGGAGCGCCGAGTGCCTGGCTGTTCACCTTTACCCTGGGTGGCGGGGCGGTGGGGGTATGGTGGGGGCTGGCGTTGGGGCTGGCCTGCGCGGCGGTGGCACTGACCATTGGCTTCGAGTGGCGGATGAAGCGGTTGCTGGGCAAGGCCGGGGTTGGGGCTGCTGTTTCGGCCTGACTTGAGGGCCCTTCGCGGCGTCGAACCGCCGCGAAGAGGCCCTAGAGGGCGACTTCGAGGGGGCGGTCAGACGCCTGCAGCAAGTAATCGATCAACTCCCCCACCGGCAGCGGCTTGCTGACCAGGAACCCTTGCACCTGGTCGCAGCCAAACCCGCGCAGCAAGTCCATCTGCTCCTGGCTTTCCACGCCTTCGGCCACCACTTCCAGGTTGAGGTTGTGCGCCAGGTTGATCATGGCGTGCACCAGCTTGCGGTTCTCTTCGCGCATTTCCATCCCGGCGACGAAGCTGCGGTCGACCTTGAGCAAGGTGATCGGCAAGCTGTTCAGGTGCACGAACGACGAGAAGCCGGTACCAAAGTCGTCCAGCGAGAAACGCACCCCCAGCCGCCCGAGGGCATCCATGGTCTGGCGCACCAGTTCGTTGCGGCGCATTACCGCGGTTTCGGTCAGTTCGAATTCCAGCCAACGGGCATCCACACCGTGCTCGATGATCAGCCGGCTCAGGGTGGCCAGCAACTGGCTGTCCTGGAACTGGCGGAAGCTCAGGTTCACCGCCATGTGCAGCGGCGCAAGCCCCTGCTCGCGCAGCGCCTGCATGTCGCGCAGGGCACGGGAAATCACCCAGTAGCCCAGCGGCACGATCAGCCCGCTCTGTTCGGCCAGCGGCACGAACTCGCTGGGCGGCAGCAGGCCGCGCTCGGCATGGCGCCAGCGCACCAGGGCCTCAAGGCCGACGATGCGCCCATCGGCCAGGTTCAGCCGCGGCTGGTAGTGCAGCTCCAGTTCGTCGCGGCGCAGCGCCCGGCGCAGCTCGCTTTCGAGGTCGGCCAGGCTGCGTGCATTGCGGTTGATGCGTTCGTTGAACACGTGGAAGGTGCAGCCCTGGCTACCCTTGGCCTGGCGCATGGCGATGTGCGCATGCCACATCAACGGGTCGGGCCCGCCCTGGGCACGGGCGTGGGCCAGGCCCAGGCTGCAGCCGAGCAACAGGCTTTCGCCATCAATCCAATAGGGTTCGGCCAGCGCCTCGACGATGCGTTCGGCAATCCATTCGGCGCGGTTGGCATCGCGGCGGGTGTCGATCAGCAGGGCGAATTCGTCGCTGCCCAGGCGCGCCAGCTGGTCACCGGCCTCCAGCTGCTGCTTGAGGCGCGCCACCACCTGCAGGATCAGGCGGTCGCCGCACTGATGGCCGAGGGCGTCATTGACATGGCGGAAGTTGTCCAGGTCCAGATGGCCGAGGGCCACGCCGCGGCCTTCGTTCTCTGCCAGGCGCGTGGTCAGCAGGGCCTGGAAACCCTGGCGATTGGCGATGCCGGTCAGTGGGTCCTGCTCGGCCAGGCGCTGCAAGGTGGCCACCAACACACCGCGCTCACGCACATGGCGCAACGAACGGCGCAGGGCATCGACGTTGAGCTGGTCGCGTACCAGCCAGTCACTGACGCCCGTGGGCGAAGTGTCTGGTTCATGGTCGAGCAGCAGGATGGTCGGCAGCTCACAGCGCCCAGGCGCGGGCTGCAACGCCGGCGTTGCCAGCACCACGGCCTGGCGGTCATTGCTGAACAGGGTATCGACCGCCGCCCAGTTCGGCGCGGTCAGCAGTACTGCGGTACCGTCCAGCGGTAGCAGACACTCGCGTAGCAAGGCGGCCCATTCCGGCTCATCAGCCAACAGCAGCAAACGCAGAGGTTCGACAGGCGTGGACAAGCGGGCTCCTTAAAGGCTCGAAAGGTATAGCGTTGGATGTCGGACATGCTACTGCATAAATGAAAATGATTTTCACTTTTAGACATATCCTTTGCCTACAGTGCCTCCCGTCGCATTTTGACGTGCATCCTGCGGGAAAGTCGTCCAACCGGCAATTACGATTTTTTCGGTGAATAGCATTAGTTTCGCTAATGCTTATCCCTGAACAAAAGTCTGACTCAAACGTCAGACGGTCGCGCCACAAGTGGCCCATGCCTGTTAGAATGCGCGGCTATTTTCTGGCGACCCCCGGTTTCTAGCATGTCCCGACTCAATCCCCGGCAACAGGAAGCCCGTGACTACGTCGGCGGCCCTCTATTGGTGCTCGCCGGTGCGGGCTCCGGCAAGACCAGCGTGATCACGCGCAAGATTGCCCACCTTATCCAGAACTGCGGTATCCGTGCTCAGTACATCGTGGCGATGACCTTCACCAACAAGGCCGCCCGCGAGATGAAGGAGCGGGTCGCCACCCTGTTGCGTCCGGGGGAAGGCCGGGGCCTGACGGTGTGCACGTTCCACAACCTGGGCCTGAACATCATCCGCAAGGAGCACCAGCACCTGGGCTACAAGCCAGGCTTCTCGATCTTCGACGAGTCCGACATCAAGGCGCTGCTGTCGGACATCATGCAGAAGGAATACTCCGGCGACGACGGCATCGACGAGATCAAGAACATGATCGGTGCCTGGAAGAACGACCTGATCCTGCCCGCCGAAGCCCTGGAAAAAGCGCGCAACCCGCGCGAGCAGACCGCCTCCATCGTCTACACCCACTACCAGCGCACGCTCAAGGCGTTCAACGCCGTGGACTTCGACGACCTGATTCTGCAACCGGTCAAGCTGTTCCAGGAGCATCCTGAAGTGCTGGAGCGCTGGCAGAACCGCGTGCGCTACCTGCTGGTGGACGAATACCAGGACACCAACGCCAGCCAGTACCTGCTGGTGAAGATGCTGATCGGCATGCGCAACCAGTTCACCGTGGTGGGCGATGACGACCAGTCGATCTACGCCTGGCGTGGCGCGCGCCCCGAGAACCTGATGCTGCTCAAGGAGGACTACCCCTCCCTGAAGATCGTCATGCTCGAACAGAACTACCGCTCCACCAGCCGTATCCTGCGCTGCGCCAACGTGCTGATCGCCAACAACCCGCACGCGTTTGAAAAGCAGCTGTGGAGCGAGATGGGCGTAGGCGACGAGATCCGCGTGATCCGCTGCAAGAACGAGGACGCCGAGGCCGAGCGCGTGGCCATGGAGATCCTCACCCTGCACCTGCGCACCAACCGCCCGTACAGCGACTTCGCCATCCTCTACCGCGGCAACTACCAGGCCAAGCTGATCGAACTGAAGCTGCAGCACCACCAGGTGCCGTATCGCCTGTCGGGCGGCAACAGCTTCTTCGGCCGCCAGGAGGTCAAGGACCTCATGGCCTACCTGCGCCTGCTGGTGAACCCGGACGACGACAACGCCTACCTGCGGGTGATCAACGTGCCGCGCCGGGAAATCGGCTCGACCACCCTGGAAAAGCTCGGCAACTACGCCACCGAGCGTGGCATCTCGATGTACGCCGCCAGCGAGGAGCTGGGCCTGGGCGAGCACCTGGATGCCCGCTACACCGAGCGCCTGCAGCGCTTCAAGCACTGGCTCGACGGGGTGCGCCACAAGGTCGCCCTGGAAGACCCGATTGCCGCGCTGCACGAGATGATCCGCGACATCGACTACGAGAACTGGATCCGCCAGCAGACCGCCAGCGACAAGGCGGCGGAGTTCCGCATCAGCAACGTCTGGTTCCTGGTCGAAGCGCTGAAGAACACCCTCGAGAAGGACGAAGAGGGTGACATGACCATCGAGGACGCCATCGGCAAGCTGGTGCTGCGCGACATGCTGGAGCGCCAGCAGGAAGAGGAAGAAAACGCCGAAGGTGTGCAGATGATGACCCTGCACGCCTCCAAGGGCCTGGAATTCCCTTACGTGTTCATCATGGGCATGGAGGAGGAAATCCTCCCCCACCGCTCCAGCATCGAGGCCGACACCATCGAAGAGGAACGCCGCCTGGCCTACGTGGGCATCACCCGCGCGCGCCAGACCCTGGCCTTCACCTTCGCCGCCAAGCGCAAGCAGTACGGCGAGATCATCGACTGCACGCCAAGCCGGTTCCTCGACGAACTGCCACCGGACGACCTGGCCTGGGAAGGCCTGGACGACGCGCCGGTCGAGGTGAAGGCCGCACGCGGCAACAACGCCCTGGCCGATATCCGGGCGATGCTCAAACGCTGATCAACCATTACTCTTTAACTCTGCCGCTTTTAGCGGCCACCTTTGTTACATCGAGGAATACACAGTGGAAGCACTGCATCAGAAGATTCGCGAAGAAGGCATCGTGCTTTCCGATCAGGTTCTCAAAGTCGACGCGTTTCTCAACCACCAGATCGACCCGGCGCTGATGCAGCTGATCGGTGACGAATTCGCCCGCGTGTTCGCCGATGCCGGCGTGACCAAGATCGTCACCATCGAAGCCTCGGGCATCGCCCCGGCGGTGATGACCGGCCTGAAGCTGGGCGTACCGGTGATCTTCGCGCGCAAGCACCAGTCGCTGACCCTGACCGAGAACCTGCTGACCGCCTCGGTGTACTCCTTCACCAAGCAGACCGAGAACACCGTGGCCATCTCGCCGCGCCATCTCAACAGCAGTGACCGCGTGCTGGTGATCGACGACTTCCTGGCCAACGGCAAGGCGTCGCAGGCGCTGATCTCGATCATCAAGCAGGCCGGTGCGACCGTTGCCGGCCTGGGCATCGTCATCGAGAAGTCGTTCCAGGGCGGCCGTGCCGAGCTGGACAGCCAGGGCTACCGCGTTGAATCGCTGGCCCGGGTGAAGTCGCTGGAAGGCGGTGTGGTCAGCTTCATCGAGTAAGCCCACACGCGATCTCTGTGGGAGCGGGTAAACCCACTCCCACAGAGGACGGTGTGCCTTCAGGTTGGTTTTGCGGCCTGCAAGCCCGCCAGCAACAACCGCTGGTAAAGCTCTTCCTTCAACCCCTTCGGCTTCTCCAGCTGCATCCGCACCAGGTGCGCCTCATACCCCTCCGGCCCCGGCGCTTCCAGTGCCGCCTTGCCAAGCTCCAACACTTCGCCCAGCTTGAACTTGCTCTTCAACCAGTTCAGCGCCCGCAACAGGTCGCGTTCCTCTGCCGTGAAATCCGTACCCAACGGATACTCCGGGAACAACCGCCCATGACGCGCCTTGATCGCTTCCAGCCGCTCAGGCGTATTGTCGGTAAACCGCGCATCCAGCTGAAAGTCGCGCGCCAGCTTGCCGGCACGCTTGGCCTGCTCCATCAATTCACCCTGGAACCGCGAATCACTCACCGCCAACAGCCGCGCAATCACTTCGCTGTCGGTCTGCCCACGCAGGTCGGCGATCCCGTACTCGGTCACCACGATATCGCGCAGGTGCCGGGGAATGGTGCAGTGGCCATAGTTCCAGAACAGGTTGGAAGTCACCTCACCACCCGCCTCACGCCAGCTGCGCAGCAGCAGGATCGAGCGCCCGCCCTCCAGCGCATGGCCCTGGGCGACGAAGTTGTACTGCCCGCCCACCCCGCTGAGCACCCGCCCGTCTTCCAGCTGGTCGGCTACCCCGGCGCCGAGCAGGGTCATGCCGAACACCGTGTTGACGAAGCGCGCATCGCGGCGCTGGCGGCGCTTGAGGTCTTCCTGCCCGTACAGTTCGTTGATGAAGCTGATGCGGGTCATGGCGAAACGGGCACGCTGCTCCAGCGGCATCTCGCGCAAACGCTGGTAGAACGCCTGCGGACCGAGGAAGAAGCCACCATGCACCAGCACACCTTGCTCATCCGCCGGGCGCCGCACCACACCCGCCTCGGCCAGCGCCAACAGGCCGTTGACGAACATTTCGCTGCAGCCGTACAAGCCTTGGGCAAAGGCCTCCAGCCCCCCTTCTCGCTCGATCAGCGCCTGCCAAGGGCCAACCTCCAGCTCGTCGAGCAAAGCCCGGTAGCCCTCGTTGTCGCCCTGGCGCGCCAGCAACGCTGCCGCCAGCGCATCACCCATGGCGCCAATGCCGATCTGCAGGGTGCCGCCATCGCGCACCAGCGAACTTGCATGCAAACCGATGCAGTGGTCCTGGGTGGTGACCGGCATATTCGGGGTAGAAAACAGCCGGCGCTGCTCCGCTTCGTCGATCAACAGGTCGAACGCATCAATCGGCAGCTCCGCATCGCCCGGCATGTAGGGCAACTCGCTGTGAACCTGGCCGAGCATGAGGATGGTTTCCCCTGCCGCACGCCGCTTGGCGATCATCGGCTGCAGGTCGAGGGTGATGTCGGGGTTGCAGGCCAGGCTCAGGTGAACGGGCTTGTCCGGCGTGGCAGCGACCAGCTGGGCGACCAGGTTCAGGCCCTTGGCGTTGATGTCACGCGCGGCGTGGCTGTAGTTGCTGCTGATGTAGTCCTGCTGGGCGGTTTCGCTGTGCAGCAGGCTGCCGGGTTGCATGAAGAACTGCTCGACGCGGATGTTCGGCGGCAGGCTGTCGTTGCGCAGGTCGGCGAGGTAGGTGAGCTCTTCGTAGTCGGCGAACACGCGCTTGACGAAGGGTTCAAGGAAGCGCCGTTGCAGGCCGTCGCCCAGGGGTGGGCAGCCCAGGGACAGGGCGGTATAGATGGTCAGTTGACGCTCAGGGAGTTCGCGGACCCGAGCGTACAATGCGTTGACGAACGCGTTGGGTTTGCCCAGGCCCAACGGCAGGCCCATGTGGATGTGGGCTGGCAGGCGGGAGAGAACATGCTCTACTGCCTGGTCGATGGAGCAGAGGTGCATCGGGGCCTCCTGAATCTTCCATGGGGTCAGGGGTTGGACATGGCCTCAAGGGGGTTGGTTGCTTTAGCCGCGAAAGGGCCGGCACAGGCAACCCAAAAACAAAGCCCGCCAAAGAAGGCGGGCCTTGTGCAATTCATCTGGGGCTCAAAGCCCGGACATCTTCTTGATGGCCCCTTTCAGGTCATCATCCGAGCAGTCCGCGCAGGTGCCCTTTGGCGGCATGGCGTTCAGGCCGGTAATAGCCTTGGCCAGAATCCCGTCCAGGCCGCCCTGATGGTCAGCGCGCTCTTTCCACGCGGCCGTATCGCCAATCTTCGGTGCCCCCAGCAAGCCGGTACCGTGGCAGGCGTTGCAATGCTTGGCAATCACCTCATCCGGGGTCTTGGCCCCACCGCCGCCTGCTGCGGCGGCCACTTCCATGCCCTTGCATTCCTGGCCCTGCACGCATACCTGGCCGACCGGCTCAAGGCGTTTGGCAAGCTCATCGTTGGTCGCTGCGGTTGCGCTCATTGCCCAAAGGGCGAATACGGCTGCTGGTACGGCCAGCATCTTCTTGATTTGGTTCACGCGAACACCCTCATGGTGGCTAATCACGCCCGCGGCCACGGTAATGCGAGCGTTGAAAAGTATAGCGGGAACCCGGAAACCGTGGAACGACCCTACTCAGGAAAGGGGTATTGCCGAAGCAATGCACTGCGCTGGATCAAAAGTTCGAAGGGGTAGCCGCGCTGATCAGCCGCGCAGGCGCGTCGAACGGGTTGCGGAAGCGGTGCGGGCGAGTGCTTTCGAAGTAATAACTGTCGCCCGCTTCGAGGACGAATATCTCGTTGCCCACCACCAGTTCGAGCTTGCCCTCGAGCAGGATGCCGGTTTCTTCACCATCATGGGTGAGCATCTCGGCGCCGGTGTCGGCACCCGGTGGATAGACCTCGGTGAGGAAGGCGATAGCGCGGTTGGGGTGCGACTTGCCGACCAGCTTCATGGTCACTGCGCCGTCGGAGATGTCGATCAGCTCATGGGCCTTGTAGACGATCTGTGCCGGGCTTTCGGCCTCCAGCTCCACCGAAAAGAATTCGACCATCGACATGGGGATGCCGCTAAGCACCTTGCGCAGCGAGCTGATCGAGGGGCTCACGCTGTTCTTCTCGATCATCGAGATGGTGCTGTTGGTCACCCCCGCGCGCTTGGCGAGTTCCCGCTGGGACAGGCCCTTGAGCTTGCGGATGGCTTGCAGTCGTTCGCCGACGTCCAAAGCTTGCGCCTCCTGAAACGGTGAGATGGCGGGGTGAATGTGAACGATATCATGGCAATGCCGTTCAGTATTTACAACACACCGCCCCTCAAGCTGTCCGCTTCGGCGCCTTATTCGCCGTAATAGTCCAGCGGCACGCGTTTCAGGTTGCAGAAGATCTGGTAGGGAATGGTCCCAGCCTGCATGGCCACATCACTGGCCAGCACCTGCTTGCCCCACAGCTCGACCGGGCTGCCGACAGTGGCTTCGGGCACGTCGGTGAGGTCGATGCAGAGCATGTCCATCGACACGCGGCCAATCAGCTGGCTACGCTTGCCGGCGACCATCACCGGCGTGCCAGTGGGCGCGTGGCGCGGGTAGCCGTCGGCATAGCCCATGGCGACCACACCAACGCGGGTCGGGCGCGGGCTGACGAACTTGGCACCGTAGCCTACCGGCTCACCGGTAGGCAACTCGCGCACGCTGATGACGCGCGATTGCAGGGTCATCACCGGCTGCAGGCGTGCGGCCTGGGGCTGGTCGGCTTCGAAAGGGCTGGCGCCGTACAGCATGATGCCTGGGCGCACCCAGTCGCTCGGGGCCTGCGGCCAGGCCAGTACGCCGGGCGAATTACGCAGGCTGCATTCGGCGGCCAGGCCTTCGCGGGCAGCGTTGAACACGGCGATCTGCTGGGCGGTGGCGTCGGCCTCCGGCTCGTCGGCGCGGGCAAAGTGGCTCATCAGCACGATGCGCGAAACCTTGCCGCTGGCCAGCAGGCGCTGGTAGGCGTTGTGGTAGTCCTTGGGGTGCAGGCCGACACGGTGCATGCCGCTGTCGAGCTTGAGCCAGATGGTCAGCGGCTTGTGCACCTGGGTCTGCTCGATGGCTTCGAGCTGCCACAGCGAATGCACCACACACCACAGGTCGTGCTCGGCGATCAGCGCCAGCTCGCTGGCTTCGAAAAAACCTTCAAGCAGCAGCACCGGGGCCTTGATGCCGGCGGCGCGCAACTCCAACGCTTCTTCGATGCAGGCCACAGCAAAGCCGTCGGCTTCGGGCTCCAGGGCCAGGGCACAACGCACGGCACCATGGCCGTAGGCGTCGGCCTTGACCACGGCAAGGGCCTTGGCACCGGACAGTTCACGGGCCAGGCGATAGTTATGGCGGAGGGCTTGCAGGTCGATCAGGGCGCGGGCGGGACGCATGGCGGCTGCCTTATGGTGATTCACAGGTTGAAAACGGTGTTGGGCTCTTCGCGGCTAAAGCCGCTCCTACAGGGATCGCACACACCTGTGGGAGCGGCTTTAGCCGCGAACAGGCCGGTACAGGCGACCTTACTGCTGGTGGGCAGGCGCGGCCTGGCCGTGCTTGGCGACTTCCGGGCTGTTGCCATACCGGGAGATGTCCAGGCCTTCGGCGCTGATCTGCGGCTTCTTGCGCGCAATCAGGTCGGCCAGCAGGCGGCCGGAACCGCACGCCATGGTCCAGCCCAACGTACCGTGACCGGTGTTGAGGAACAGGTTGCGGAACGCGGTGGCACCCACGATCGGCGTACCGTCCGGGGTCGCCGGGCGCAGGCCGGTCCAGAAGCTGGCCTGGCTCAGGTCGCCGCCGCGAGGATAAAGGTCGTTGACGATCATCTCCAGCGTTTCACGTCGACGCGGGTTCAGCGACAGGTCAAAACCGGCGATTTCAGCCATGCCGCCCACGCGGATGCGGTTGTCGAAACGGGTGATCGCAACCTTGTAGGTCTCGTCGAGAATGGTCGAGGTCGGCGCCATGTCGGCATTGGTGATCGGCACGGTCAGCGAGTAACCCTTGAGCGGATACACCGGAGCCTTGATGCCCAGTGGCTTGAGCATCTGCGGCGAGTAGCTGCCCAGGGCAAGCACATAGCGATCGGCGGTTTCCAGCTTGCCGTCGATCCATACGCCGTTGATGCGGTCACCGGCGAAGTCCAGGCGCTGGATGTCCTGACCGAAGCGGAATTCCACACCCAGATTCACGGCCATTTCAGCGAGCTTGGTGGTGAACAGCTGGCAGTCGCCGGTCTGGTCGTTGGGCAGGCGCAGGGCACCAGCAAGGATGTCTTTCACCCCGGCCAGGGCCGGTTCGACACGGGCGATGCCATCGCGGTCGAGCAGCTCGTAAGGCACGCCAGACTGTTCGAGCACGGCGATGTCTTTGGCCGCGGCGTCCACCTGGGCCTGGGTGCGGAACAGCTGGGTAGTACCCAGGCTACGGTTTTCGTAGGCAATACCGGTTTCGGCACGCAGCTCGTCGAGGCAGTCACGGCTGTACTCGGACAGGCGCACCATGCGCTCCTTGTTCACCGCGTAGCGGCTGGCGGTGCAGTTGCGCAGCATCTGCGCCATCCACAGGTACTGGTCGACATCACCGGTCAGCTTGATGGCCAGGGGCGCGTGGCGCTCCAGCAGCCACTTGATGGCTTTCAGCGGCACGCCTGGGGCGGCCCAGGGCGAGGCATAGCCGGGCGAGATCTGGCCTGCGTTGGCGAAGCTGGTTTCCAGGGCCACTGCCGGTTGGCGGTCGACCACGGTCACCTCGAAGCCTTGCCGGGCCAGATAATAGGCACTGGCGGTACCGATCACACCGCTACCAAGTACCAATACTCGCATCGTTCATCCCTCGCACGCGGCGCACCGCTATTTTGTTGATATGGCATTGATGCGCGCAGTATAAGAATCTGAGACCAGTGCAATTCACTATATAAAAGCCTATTATTGGCGAGAATTCTCGGCAAAATCGCCTTTCACGGAGGGGCATCCCCTATGAGAACCCAGCACCAGAGCAAGCGTGAACTGGACAAGATCGACCGCAACATCCTGCGCATCCTGCAGAATGACGGGCGAATTTCCTTCACCGAACTGGGCGAGAAAGTCGGGCTGTCCACCACCCCCTGCACCGAGCGCGTACGCCGCCTGGAGCGCGAGGGCATCATCATGGGCTACAACGCCCGGCTGAATCCGCAGCACCTCAAGGGCAGCCTGTTGGTGTTCGTGGAAATCAGCCTGGACTACAAGTCCGGCGACACCTTCGAGGAGTTCCGCCGTGCGGTGCTCAAGCTGCCCCATGTGCTGGAGTGCCACCTGGTGTCCGGCGACTTCGACTACCTGGTGAAAGCGCGCATTTCGGAAATGGCCTCGTACCGTAAGCTGCTCGGCGACATCCTGCTGAAACTGCCACACGTGCGCGAGTCGAAGAGCTACATCGTGATGGAAGAGGTGAAAGAGAGCCTCTGCCTGCCTATCCCGGACTGAGGCTAGACCAGCACCTGGCGAGTGCTGGCAATGAACTGGTGGACCAGTTGCTCGGCTTCGGGCTCGATCATCGGGTCCGGGCCACGACCGCGCGGGCAGGCCATGCGTGGCGTGGTGCCGAACAGGCGGCAGATCATCGGCCGTTCTTCATAGACGGTGCAGCCGTTGGGGCCCAGGTGCACGCAGTTGAGGTGCTCTAGCGCGGCGTCCTGTTCGGCCTGGGTCTTGCGCGGCAGGCGGGCCATCTCTTCGGACGAAGTGGTGACCGGGCCGCAGCAGTCGTGGCAGCCGGGCTCGCATTCGAATGAAGGAATGAGTTCGCGCAGGAAGTGGATCTTGTGACGGTTGCAGGACATGGCCGGATAAACAAATGAAATTTAAATCAGGCTGAATTATAAGGCCAATTATCAGGCCACGGCTTATTCTGCCACTTTCAACACAGCAACAGGACTTCGCCCATGATCCACAGCGCGCAGCACGCCGCCTCCTATTACGCCGCCAGCAGCGCGCCCCACCCGGACCATTCCTTCCTGCAAGGTGAGCACAGCGCTGACGTGTGTATCGTCGGCGGGGGCTATTCGGGGCTGAACACGGCCATCGAACTGGCCGAGCGCGGCTTCTCGGTGATCCTCCTGGAAGCGCGCAAGCTCGGCTGGGGCGCCAGCGGGCGCAATGGCGGCCAGCTGATTCGCGGCGTCGGCCACGGCCTGGAGCAGTTTGTTCCGGTGATCGGCGAGGAAGGCGTACGCAGCATGAGGCTGATGGGCCTGGAAGCGGTGGAGATCGTCCGCGAACGGGTCGAGCGCCACGCCATCGCCTGCGACCTGACCTGGGGCTACTGTGACCTGGCCAACAAACCCGACGAGCTGAAGGGCTTTGCCGAGGATGCCGATGAACTGCGCAGCCTGGGCTACCGCCACGAACTGCGCCTGGTCGGCAAGGACGACATGCACAGCGTGGTGGGCTCCGATAGCTATGTCGGCGGCCTGATCGACATGGGCTCGGGCCACCTGCACCCACTCAACCTGGCCCTGGGTGAGGCGGCTGTGGCCAGTCGCCTGGGCGTCAAGCTGTTCGAGCAGTCCGAGGTCACGCGCATCGACTACGGCCCTGAAGTGCAGGTGCACACCGCCCAGGGCCGGGTGCGGGCCAAGACCCTGGTGCTGTGCTGCAACGCCTACCACAACGACCTCAACCGCGAGCTGGGCGGCAAGGTGCTGCCAGCCGGCAGCTACATCATTGCCACCGAGCCACTCAGCGAAGAACGCGCCCATCAGTTGCTGCCGCAGAACATGGCCGTGTGCGACCAGCGCGTGGCGCTGGACTACTATCGCCTGTCGGCCGACCGCCGCCTGCTGTTCGGCGGTGCCTGCCACTATTCCGGGCGCGACCCCAAGGACATCGCGGCCTACATGCGGCCGAAGATGCTCAAGGTGTTCCCACAGCTGGCAGACGTGCGCATCGATTATCAGTGGGGCGGCATGATCGGCATTGGCGCCAACCGCCTGCCACAGGTCGGCCGCCTGGCCAGCCAGCCGAATGTCTATTACGCCCAGGCCTACTCGGGCCACGGCCTCAACGCCACCCACCTGGCCGCACGCCTGCTGGGCGAAGCCATCAGCGGCCAGGAAAGCGGGCGTTTCGACCTGTTCGCCAAGGTGCCGCACGTCACCTTCCCCGGCGGCAAGCACCTACGCTCGCCAATATTGGCCCTGGGGATGCTCTGGCATCGGCTCAAAGAGCTGGTTTGAGGCCCCGGATTCCTAGTCTCTCCAGAAGGGTTTGCGCCCCTCGGTACGCGCCTGCTCCCAGCTCAGCCCGATATCCCGCAGCTGCTCATCATCCAGCTGCAGCAGGGCCCGGCGGGTGTGCCAGCGATGCAGCATCAGCCCCCAACGCCCGAGCCCTGCCGGTGCGTTGAAAACCTTGGTCTGCTGCCCGGCGTCCAGTTCCTTGGCCAACAGTTGCAAGCGCACATCGCTCATGCCACCCATCGCTGCTCTCTCCCATTCAGTGTGTAACCGTAGAGAAAGCATGCGCGGCGACAGGCCCGGCAATACAGACCCAATACAGGCTTATTATTCCCATACAGAATTGGCCGTCTGACGCCTGAATGCTGTATTTTCCACGCAACTGTACTGGTCGCTTCCTACAAGAAGCGTAGGAGTATGCCGTGACCCTCTACCTGAACCTCGCCGAACTGCTCGGTGCGCGCATCGAACAAGGCCTCTACCGCCCCGGCCAACGCCTGCCATCGGTACGCGCCCTGAGCGTGGAGCACGGCGTCAGCCTGAGCACCGTACAGCAGGCCTACCGCATGCTCGAAGACAGCGGCATGGTCTCGCCACGCCCCAAGTCCGGCTACTTCGTCAGCGACCACCGCCACCTCCCTGCCCTGCCCGCAGTCAGCCGCCCGGCCCAACGCCCGGTGGATATCTCGCAATGGGAACAGGTACTCGAACTGATACGCAGCACCCCACGCCAGGACGTGATTCAGCTTGGCCGCGGCATGCCCGACATCGACAGCCCGACCCTCAAGCCGCTGCTGCGCAGCCTCGCCCAGCTGAGCCGGCGCCAGGATATGCCGGGCCTGTACTACGACAACATCCACGGCAACCTGGGCCTGCGCGAGCAGATCGCCCGGCTGATGCTCGACTCCGGCTGCCGTCTGGGCCCGGCCGACCTGGTGGTGACCACCGGCTGCCACGAGGCGCTGTCGTGCAGCATCCGCGCAGTGTGCGAGCCGGGCGATATCGTCGCGGTCGACTCGCCGAGCTTCCACGGTGCCATGCAGACCCTCAAGGGCCTGGGCATGAAGGCCCTGGAGATTCCTACCGACCCGGTCAGCGGTATCAGCCTCGAAGCCCTGGAGCTGGCGCTGGAGCAATGGCCGATCAAGCTCATCCAGATCACCCCGAGCTGCAACAACCCGCTCGGCTACATCATGCCCGAGGCGCGCAAGAAGGCCCTGCTGAGCCTGGCCCAGCGCTACGATGTGGCAATCCTCGAAGACGATGTGTATGGCGACCTGGCTTACACCTACCCACGCCCGCGCACCCTCAAGTCGTTCGATGATGACGGCCGCGTGCTGCTGTGCAGTTCGTTTTCCAAGACCCTCGCCCCGGGCCTGCGCATCGGCTGGGTCGCCCCCGGCCGCTACCTGGAACGGGTGCTGCACATGAAGTACATCAGCACTGGCAGCACCGCCAGCCAGCCGCAACTGGCGATCGCCGACTTCATCGCCGCCGGCCACTACCAGCCCCATGTGCGGCGCATGCGCAGCCAGTACCAGCGTGGCCGCGACCTGATGAGCGACTGGGTGACCCGGTATTTCCCGCCCGGCACTCGGGTCAGCCGGCCCCAGGGCGGCTTCATGCTGTGGGTGGAATTGCCCGAACATTTCGATACGCTGCGGCTGAACCGCGCTTTACTGGAGCAGGGTGTGCAGATTGCCGTGGGCAGCATCTTCTCGGCCTCGGGCAAGTTCCGCCATTGCCTGCGCATGAACTTCGCCGCGCGGCCAACGTCGCAGATCGAAGCGGCCGTGCGCAAGGTCGGTGAAACCGCCCTTCGTCTACTGGATGAAGACCACACCGAGGCGTAACTTTGCGCCGCCTTTCGTAGTCCAACCCGTTAGCGCTTTGCCGTACAGGACGATCCACCCTTGAGCCTCCAGCGAGCCTTGCCTCTGCTGCTGATGCTGCTGCTCGGCCTCAATGGCTGCGCCAGCGTCGGCACGCCCCGCGAAACCAGCCAGGCGCTACCCGCCAGCGAATCGGCCTTCGGCCGTTCGGTGCTGCGCCAGGCCGCGCCCTATGACGGGCGCTCAGGCTTTCGCCTGCTGCCCAACAGCAACGAGGCTTTCCGCGCCCGTGCCGAGTTGATCCGCAACGCCCAGGCGAGCATCGACCTGCAGTACTACATCGTCCACGATGGCCTGAGCACCCGCGCCCTGGTGCACGAACTGCTGCGTGCAGCCGACCGCGGCGTACGCGTGCGCATCCTGCTCGACGACACCACCAGTGATGGCCTGGACACCATCATGGGCACCCTCGATGCCCACCCGAATATCCAGATCCGCGTGTTCAACCCGTTGCACCTGGGGCGCAGTACCGGCGCGACACGTGCTGTCGGCCGCCTGTTCAACCTGTCGCGCCAGCACCGGCGCATGCACAACAAGTTGTTCCTGGTGGACAACAGCATGGCCATCGTCGGCGGGCGCAACCTGGGTGACGAGTACTTCGATGCCGAACCCAACCTCAATTTCACCGACATCGACCTGCTCGGTGTCGGCCCGGTGGCCGAGCAACTGGGGCACAGCTTCGACCAGTACTGGAACAGCGCCCTGAGCCGGCCGATCACCGACTTCCTCTGGCAACCCCCGGACGCCGACGACCTGCGCGCCAGCCGCCAGCGCCTGGAAGTATCCCTGGCCCAGGCGCGGGTCCAGCGCCAGGCTTTGTACGACCGGCTCATGTCCTATCAGACGCAGCCGCGCCTGGATGTATGGCGCAACGAGCTGATCTGGGCCCACGCCCAGGCACTATGGGATGCACCGAGCAAGGTGCTGGCCGAAGATGAGCCCGACCCACACTTGCTGCTGAGCCAGCAACTGGCACCGGACCTGGCCAGCGTGCAGCGCGAGCTGATCCTGATGTCGGCGTATTTCGTACCGGGCGAGCCGGGCCTGCTGTACCTGACCGGCCGGGCCGACGCCGGGGCTTCGGTGAAGTTGCTGACCAACTCGCTGGAGGCCACCGACGTGCCCGCGGTGCATGGCGGCTATGCACCCTACCGCCGTGCGCTGCTCGAGCACGGCGTACAGCTGTTCGAATTGCGTCGTCAGCCGGGTGACCCGACGCCAGCACGGTTGAGCTTCCATGGCAGCAGCTCCGACTCGAGCCTGCACACCAAGGCCATCGTGTTCGACCGGCGCAAGACCTTCATCGGCTCGTTCAACTTCGACCCCCGCTCGGTGCTGTGGAACACCGAGGTCGGCGTGCTGGTGGACAGCCCGGAGCTGGCCGAATACACCCGCGAGCTGGCCCAGCAGGGCATGGCGCCGGCGTTGAGCTATCAGGTGAAGCTGGTGGGCGACAAGCTGGTCTGGGCGACCGAGGACAATGGCCAACGGCTCATGCTGACCTCAGAGCCGGGTGGCATCTGGCGGCGGTTCAATGCCTGGATCAGCAAGGCCGTCGGCCTGGAGAAGATGTTGTAGGTTCAGGCCGAGGCTGGCTCGAACGCTCCGCGCCTGCGGGTCAGTACCACCAGGCCGGCCGCCCCCGCCGCCATCAGCCAGAGCAGTGCATGGCCACTGACCCACTGGCTCCCCGCGCCGGCCAGCAATGGGCCGAGCAGGCAACCGATACCCCATAGCTGCGCCACATGCGCATTCGCCCGCACCAAGGCATCATCGCGGTAGCGCTCGCCGATCAAAATCAGCGACAAGGTGAACAGGCCGCCGGCGCTGGCGCCGAACAACACCCACAGAGGCCAGATCACCGGCGTATCGAGCAGCAACGGAATCGCCAGGCTAGAAACCATCAAGGTCACCGCACAACCGGTGAACAGCGATTGCCGCGACATGTGGTCGGCCAGCGCCCCAATCGGCAGCTGCAGCACCGCATCGCCTACCACCACGGTGCTGACCATGAACAAGGCAATTTCGGTAGTGAAGCCCTGCTGCAGGCAATACACCGGCAACAGCGTCAGAATCATTGCCTCAAAGGCGGCGAACAAGGCGACAGCCCAGGCGATCACCGGCAAACGCCGGCAGAAGGCGAACAGGTCGCCGAAGGTCACGCTGCAGGCCTCGGTGCTCGGTGCACCACCGCGGCCCAACAACAGTAACGGCGCCAGCAGCAGCAGGCCGGTCGCGGCCCAGAAGCCGAAGTCATCGGCGGAACCGAGGAAGCCCAGCACCAGTGGCCCGGCCAGCTGGCTCAAGGCGTAGCTGCTACCGTACAGCGCCACCAGGCGACCGCGCCACTGCTCGACCACCAGCTGGTTGATCCAGCTTTCGCCAAGAATGAACACCACGGTCAGCGACATGCCGATGAGCAAACGCAGGGCCAGCCACAGTGGGTAGCTTGGCAGCAGCGCTACCAGGCCAATGGACAGCGCCCCACCCCACAGGCACAGGCGCATCGCCGAGGGTACGCCGACCCAGCCGGCCAGGCGGCTGGCCAGGCTGGCTCCGAGCAGCACGCCCAGCGCCGGCATCGCCGCCATCACACCGATGGCGAACCCACCGTAGCCCCAGGCCTCAAGGCGCAGAGACACCAGCGGCATGCTCACACCGAGCGCGAGCCCGACACTGAGCACCGACGCCAGCACGGCAAAGTAGGTTCCCCAACGCATTGCAGCCTCCCAGGCAGAATTCTTGAATAGCAGAAACGACGAAGCCGGGGCGGTTTGAGCCGCCCCGGCTATTGTTGGGGCCGCAATGCGGCCCCCACTGGATTTACAGCTTGATCCAGGTCGCTTTCAGCTCGGTGTACTTCTCCAGTGCGTGCAGCGACTTGTCACGGCCGTTGCCCGACTGCTTGAAGCCGCCGAACGGTGCGGTCATGTCGCCGCCGTCGTACTGGTTGACCCAGACGCTGCCAGCGCGCACGGCACGGGCGGTCTTGTGGGCCTTGGAGATGTCCGAGGTCCAGATGCCGGCGGCCAGGCCATACGGGGTGTCGTTGGCGATGGCGATGGCTTCTTCGGCGGTGTCGAAGGCGATCACCGACAGCACTGGGCCGAAGATTTCTTCCTGGGCGATGCGCATGGCGTTGGTCACGCCATCGAAGATGGTCGGCTCGACGTAGGTGCCGCCGGTCTCTTCCAGGGTGCGCTTGCCACCGGCCAGCAGCTTGGCGCCGTCCTTGTGGCCGGCGTCGATGTACGACAGTACGGTGTTCATCTGCTGAGTGTCGACCAGAGCACCGACGGTGGTCTGTGGGTCCAGCGGGTTGCCTGGCTTCCAGCCTTTGAGGGCCTCGACCACCATCGGCAGGAACTTGTCCTTGATCGAACGCTCGACCAGCAGACGGGACCCAGCGGTGCACACTTCGCCCTGGTTGAAGGCAATGGCGCTGGCGGCCGCTTCAGCAGCAGCTTGCAGGTCCGGGGCGTCGGCGAAGACGATGTTCGGGCTTTTGCCACCGGCTTCCAGCCAGATGCGCTTCATGTTCGATTCGCCCGCGTAAACCATCAGCTGCTTGGCGATCTTGGTGGAACCGGTGAACACCAGGGTGTCGACGTCCATGTGCAGGGCCAGGGCCTTGCCCACGGTGTGGCCGTAGCCTGGCAGCACGTTCAGCACACCCGCCGGGATACCGGCTTCGATCGCCAGCTGGGCGATGCGGATGGCGGTCAGCGGGGATTTTTCGGACGGTTTGAGCACCACCGAGTTACCGGTGGCAAGGGCCGGGCCGAGCTTCCAGCAGGCCATCAGCAGCGGGAAGTTCCACGGTACGATGGCACCGACCACGCCAACCGGCTCACGGGTGACCAGGCCGAGCTGGTCGTGCGGGGTCGGGGCGACTTCGTCGTAGACTTTGTCGATGGCTTCGGCAGTCCAGTGAATGGCTTGCGCCGCGCCCGGAATGTCGATGCTGGAGGAGTCGCCGATCGGCTTGCCCATGTCCAGGGTTTCCAGCAGCGCCAGCTCTTCCACGTTTTTACGCAGCAGGTCGGCGAAGCGGATCAGCTTGGCCTTGCGCTTGGCCGGGGCCAGCTGCGACCAGACGCCGGAATCGAAAGTAGCACGGGCGTTTTCCACGGCGCGGTTGGCGTCGGCCAGGTCGCAGCTGGCGACCTTGGCCAGGAAGCGTCCGTCGACCGGGCTCAGGCAGTCGAATGTTTCACCGGATGCGGCGTCGGTGTATTCGCCGTTGATGAAGGCGCGGCCTTCGATCTTCAGTTGCTGGGCACGTTGTTCCCAGTCCGCACGGGTCAGGGTGGTCATACGAAACTCCTCCTCTTGTTAGGAGCAGTACCGTACCGAGGAGTTACAGGTACTGCTGAAAATTCTGTCGAGATGAAGGCCAACAGATTGCCGACACCCTAAACCAGCTAGGGTAGACTATCAATATAATTGACGCTAAAAGAGAAAAAAGCTACTTACGTCCATTTTTTTTAACACGCAGGAGCCCGCTATGAGCATCAAGAGCATCATCGATTTCGCCCAGGTTCTCACCGAGGCCGAACGCTACCGCCCGGCGGCGGAAAAAATCCTCAAGGGCGAGCCGGACCAGGCTGTCTACAACCACTATTCCAGCCCATGCGGGCAGTTTGCCGCGGGCGTCTGGGAAGGCGAGGTGGGGCAGTGGACGGTGAACTACACCGAGCACGAATATTGCGAGATCGTGCAGGGCGTTTCGGTACTGCGCGACCAGGATGGCGGAGCCAAGACCCTGCGTACCGGCGATCGGTTTGTCATCCCGGCAGGCTTCAAGGGCACCTGGGAGGTGCTGGAACCGTGCCGCAAGATCTATGTGATGTTCGAGCAAAAATGACCTGAGCCCCGAACAGGCATAAAAAAACCCGCGTCCTCTCGGATGCGGGTTTTTTTCAGGTCGCCGATCAATTACTTGATCTTGGCTTCCTTGTACACCACGTGCTTGCGAACAACCGGATCATATTTCTTGATCTCGATTTTGTCCGGGGTGGTGCGCTTGTTCTTGTCGGTGGTGTAGAAGTGGCCGGTACCGGCACTCGAAACCAGACGGATCAATTCACGCATGATGTTCTCCCTTAAACCTTGGCGCCAGCTTTACGGATATCAACCAGAACGGCGTCGATGCCGCGCTTGTCAATGATACGCATGCCTTTGGCGGATACGCGCAGACGCACGAAACGCTTCTCGGATTCAACCCAGAAACGGTGGTGCTGCAGGTTCGGCAGGAAACGACGACGGGTTTTGTTGTTTGCGTGGGAAATGTTGTTCCCGGTTACTGGACCCTTACCAGTAACTTGACAGACTCTCGACATGACTCAGCCCTCTAAAACCACATGCCCAACCCGGCATGGGTTGGCCGCTTAATCTCTCAGTCTTTGGCGCCAGGCGCCGTGATTCTGGAGGTCTTACCGACCGGATTCGCTGATGCGACAGGCCGAGCCCCTAGAAAAGAGCGCTGCTTTATACCAGAAAGACTACGCCGCAACAACAGAAGATGAGCATTCGTGTGCTGCAAATTGCGCGAGAGCAGCATAGCGACTCGCCCGCCGCACTGTCGACCGCTCGTCGCCAAGCGGCTGAAAAAGAAGGTGGTCATTTCCGAAAACGCGCACTAGGGTAGGACGTTTCCAGACTGCGCCGGCAGATGGGCCATAGACCAGCCAAGGAGCCACGATGCGTGCTGCCGCCCTTTCCTTATTGTTCACCTCCCTGTTCGCCGCGGGCGTTGCCCAGGCCGCCCCGCTGAGCGTCTGCACCGAGGCCAGCCCCGAAGGCTTCGACGTGGTCCAGTACAACTCGCTGACCACCACCAACGCCTCTGCCGACGTGCTGATGAACCGCCTGGTCGAGTTTGACGCGGGCCAGGGCAAGGTGGTGCCGAGCCTGGCGCAGAGCTGGACGGTGTCGCCCGATGGCCTGACCTACGACTTCAAGCTGCGTGACGGGGTGAAGTTCCACACCACGCCATACTTCAAGCCTACCCGCGAACTGAACGCCGACGACGTGCTGTTCAGCTTCCAGCGCATGCTCTACCCCGCCCACGCCTGGCACAAGACTGCCCCGGGCGGCTACCCACATGCCCAGTCGCTGCAGCTGGACAAACTGATCGAGTCGATCGAGGCGCCCGAGCCGAACACCGTGCGCTTTACCCTGTCCCACGCCGACGCCACCTTCCTGGCCACCCTGAGCATGGGCTTCGCCTCGATCTACTCGGCCGAGTACGCCGACAAGCTGATGAAGGATGGCACCCCGGAGAAGCTCAACAGCCAACCGATCGGCACCGGCCCGTTCGTCTTCCAGCGCTTCCAGAAGGATGCCGTGGTGCGTTATCGCGCCAACCCGGATTACTTCGACGGCAAGCCGGCGGTCGACCCGCTGATCTTCGCCATCACCACCGACGCCAACGTGCGCCTGCAGAAGCTCAAGCGCAACGAATGCCAGGTGGCCCTGTCGCCCAAGCCGGTGGACATCGCCGAAGCTGGCAAGGACGGCAATCTCAAGGTCGCCACCACCCCGGCGTTCATGACCGCCTTTGTCGCCATCAACAGCGAGCACCCGCCGCTGGACAAGCCTGAAGTGCGCCAGGCGATCAACCTGGCCTTTGACAAGCAGGGCTACCTCAAGGCGGTGTTCGAAGACACCGCCACCGCCGCCAACGGCCCCTACCCGCCCAATACATGGAGCTACGCCAAGGACCTGCCTGGCTACCCGCTGAACCTGGCCAAGGCCAAGGCGTTGCTGGCCAAGGCCGGCCTGGCTGATGGCTTCAGCACGACCATCTGGACCCGGCCGTCGGGCAGCCTGCTCAACCCCAACCCGAGCCTGGGCGCACAGATGCTCCAGGCCGACCTGGCGAAGATCGGCATCAAGGCCGAGATCCGCGTGATCGAGTGGGGCGAGCTGATCCGCCGGGCCAAAGCTGGCGAGCATGATTTGCTGTTCATGGGCTGGGCCGGCGATAACGGCGACCCGGACAACTTCCTCAGCCCGCAGTTTTCCTGCGCGGCGGTGCAGTCGGGGACCAACTTCGCGCGCTTCTGCGACACCCGCCTGGACCAGCTGATCAGCGCCGGGCGTACCACCAACGACCAGAGCGTGCGCAGCCGGCTGTACCAGCAGGCGCAGACCTTGATCCAGCAGCAGGCGCTGTGGGTGCCGCTGGCGCATCCGACGGCGGCGACGCTGCTGCGCCAAGGGGTCGAGGGGTACCAGGTGAGTCCGTTCGGGCGGTTGGATTTCAGCAAGGTGTCGGCGAGCAAGTAAACCTGTTCCGGCCTCTTCGCGGGTCAACCCGCTCCCACAGGTATCGCGGTCCCTGTGGGAGGGGTTTGACCCGCGAAAGGGCAAATACGAAGACCTAAGCCACAATCCACCCCTGCTCGACCATCGACAGCGGCTCCCCGTCGCCAATGATGATGTGGTCCAGCACCCGCACATCGATCAGCGCCAACCCCCGTTTCAGCGACAGCGTCAGGTGCACATCATCCTGGCTCGGCTCACTGTTGCCCGAAGGGTGGTTGTGACACAGGATCAGCGCCGCCGCGTTGTGTTGCAGCGCCCGACGCACCACTTCTCGCGGGTAGACGCTCGCTCGGTCTATCGTGCCCCTGAACAGGATCTCGAACGCCAGTGGCCGGTGCTTGGAATCCAGAAACAAGCAGCCGAACACCTCACTGGATTCATGACGCAACATGGATTTCAGGTATCGCCGCACTGACGCCGGGCTCTCCAGAACCGGCTTGCGTTCGATGGACTCGTCCAGATAACGCCTGCCAATCTCCAGCAACGCCTGCAACTGCGCATATTTCACCGGCCCCAGCCCTGGCTCAAGCAGCACGGCCTCGCGGTCAGCCTCAAGAAACGGCCGGAGCCCACCAAAGCGCGCCAGAAGCCCCCGAGCCAGATCCAGCACATTGCACCCGGCAACCCCCGAGCCCAGCAATACGGCCAATAACTCGGCATCCGACAGCACCGCCGCCCCACGCCGCAACAATTTCTCCCTCGGCCGCTCTTCAGCCGGCCACTCCCTGATATTCATCCCCGCTCCCCTGCCCCTGCTGCGGCCCGTTTCGGCCCTGTGTTAATCTATTTCGCCTCGTACATGCGACGTTCTGCCGCAGGCATTTGCAAACGTCGCCGCCCGCTCTCACTGGAAAAAGGCAAGCCTATGCAGCGGCTGTATCGCAAGCGCATCGTTCTCGGCGTCGGAGGTGGCATTGCCGCCTACAAAAGTGCCGAGCTGATTCGCCGACTCCTGGAGCACGGCGCGCAGGTGCGCGTCGTCATGACCCGTGGTGGTGCCGAATTCATCACCCCGCTGACCCTGCAGGCGCTGTCCGGCCACCCGGTGCACATGGATCTGCTCGACCCTGCCGCCGAAGCGGCCATGGGCCACATCGAACTGGCCAAGTGGGCCGACCTGGTGCTGATCGCCCCGGCCACCGCCGACCTCATGGCGCGCCTGGCCCAGGGCATGGCCGACGACCTGCTGACCACCCTGGTGCTGGCCACCGACGCCACCGTGGCCGTGGCCCCGGCGATGAACCAGGCGATGTGGCGCGACCCGGCCACCCAGGCCAACCTTGACCTGCTCAAGAGCCGCGGCATCCAGGTGTTCGGCCCGGCCTCCGGCAGCCAGGCCTGTGGCGACGTGGGCCTGGGCCGCATGCTCGAAGCCACCGACCTGGCCTGGTGCGCCGCAGAAAGCTTCAAGCGCCAGGCGCTGACCGGCAAACACGTGCTGATTACCGCCGGCCCGACCCAGGAAAACATCGACCCGGTGCGCTACATCACCAATCATAGCTCCGGCAAGATGGGCTTCGCCCTGGCCGAAGCCGCCGCCGAAGCCGGTGCTCGGGTGACCCTCGTCACCGGCCCTGTGCACCTGCAGACGCCCGATCGCGTTCAGCGTATCGACGTAGTCAGCGCGCGGGACATGCTCGCAGCCTGTGAAGCCGCCATGCCGTGCGACCTGTTCATTGCTTCCGCAGCGGTCGCGGACTACCGCCCGGAGGTGGTCGCCCCGCAAAAGCTCAAGAAGGATCCTACGACCGGCGACGGCATGCTGCTGCAGATGGTGCGCAATCCCGATATCCTTGCCACCCTCGCTGGCCGCGCCGACCGCCCGTTCAGCGTCGGCTTCGCCGCCGAGACCGAACACTTGCTCGATTACGCCACGCGCAAGCTCAAGGACAAGAACCTCGACCTGATCGTCGCCAATGATGTGGCCAACCCCAGCATCGGCTTCAACAGCGAGGAGAACGCCCTGACCGTGATCGACCGCCAGCAGCACCAGACTCTCTTCGCGCAGACCAGCAAGGGCAAGATCGCCCGGCAACTGGTCGCCTTCATCGCCGAACGGCTCAATCAGGTTCAATAAGTTACATGCACGCTCTTCAAGCCAAGATCCTCGACCCACGCCTGGGCAGCGAATTCCCGCTGCCGCAATACGCCACCCCGGGCTCCGCCGGCCTCGACCTGCGCGCCCTGCTGAAAGAGGACACCGTCCTCGAGCCGGGCCAGACCCTGCTGATCCCGACCGGCCTGTCGATCTACATCGGCGACCCGGGCCTGGCGGCCATGATCCTGCCGCGCTCGGGCCTGGGCCACAAACACGGCATCGTGCTTGGCAACCTGGTCGGCCTGATCGACTCGGACTACCAGGGCGAGCTGATGGTGTCGTGCTGGAACCGTGGCAACACGCCGTTCACCATCGCCGTTGGCGAGCGCATCGCTCAACTTGTCCTGGTACCTGTGGTACAAGCACATTTCGACATCGTCGAGACCTTCGACGAGAGCCAGCGCGGCACGGGCGGCTTCGGCCATTCCGGTAGCCACTGAGCCGACCAATAACCGTTCAGGCCAAGGATGGCGAACTCTCTGGCGATTCAACCGTCCAAGCGTTCAGTTTGCGCCTGCCCAGAAAGCCTTTGACTAATGGAGTTTCCCGAGATGAACGACATGGCCCACCTGGTCCCGGCACTGCCGGAAAGCATCTTCCGCGCCTATGACATCCGTGGCGTGGTCGGCAAGACCCTGCACGGCGAAACCGCCTACTGGATCGGCCGCGCCATCGGCGCGCAGACCATCGCCCAGGGCGAACCGCAGATTTCCGTTGGCCGCGATGGCCGCCTGTCCGGCCCGATGCTGGTCGAGCAGTTGATCAAAGGCCTGGTCGATGCCGGTTGCCAGGTCAGCGACGTCGGCCTGGTACCGACCCCTGCCCTGTACTACGCCGCCAACGTGCTGGCCGGCAAGTCAGGCGTGATGCTCACCGGCAGCCACAACCCGTCGGACTACAACGGCTTCAAGATCGTCATCGCGGGTGACACCTTGGCCAACGAGCAGATCCAGGCCCTGCTGACCCGCCTGAAGACCAACGACGTGCCGAGCGGCGAAGGCAGCGTGCAAAAGGTCGAGATCCTTGATCGCTACTTCCAGCAGATCGTTGCCGACGTGAAGCTGGCGAAGAAGCTCAAGGTCGTGGTCGATTGCGGCAACGGCGCCGCCGGTGTGGTCGCGCCGCAGCTGATCGAAGCCCTGGGCTGCGAAGTCATCCCGCTGTTCTGCGAGGTGGACGGCAACTTCCCCAACCACCACCCGGACCCGGGCAAGCCGGAAAACCTCGAAGACCTGATCGCCAAGGTCAAGGAAACCGGTGCCGACATCGGCCTGGCCTTCGACGGCGACGGTGACCGCGTGGGCGTGGTAACCAATACCGGCAACATCGTCTACCCTGATCGCCTGCTGATGCTGTTCGCCCTGGACGTGCTGGAACGCAACCCGGGCGCCGAGATCATCTTCGACGTCAAATGCACTCGCCGCCTGACCCCGCTGATCGAACAGCACGGTGGCCGCGCCCTGATGTGGAAAACCGGCCACTCGCTGATCAAGAAGAAGATGAAACAGACCGGCTCGCTGCTGGCTGGCGAGATGAGCGGGCATATCTTCATCAAGGAACGCTGGTACGGTTTCGACGACGGCATCTACAGCGCCGCACGCCTGCTGGAGATCCTCAGCAAGGCCTCGCAGAACGCCGAAGACCTGTTCGCCGCCTTCCCGAACGATATTTCCACGCCGGAAATCAATATTGATGTGACCGACGAGGGTAAATTCAGCATCATTGATGCACTGCAACGCGACGCCGACTGGGGCGAAGCCAACCTGACCACCATCGACGGTGTGCGGGTCGACTACGCCAGCGGCTGGGGCCTGGTCCGCGCTTCCAACACCACACCGGTGCTGGTGCTGCGTTTCGAGGCTGAAAGCGCCGCCGAGTTGCAACGTATCAAGGATGTTTTCCGTGCCCAGTTGCTGCGGGTAGCCCCTGATCTGCAACTGCCGTTCTGACCGACTATCTGTTCCTTACAGGAGCCCTGCATGACCCTCGATCGCGATGCCGCTTCCCATGTAGCCGAGGTTTTGTCCGAAGCACTGCCTTACATTCGCCGCTTTGTCGGCAAGACCCTGGTGATCAAGTACGGCGGCAACGCGATGGAGAGCGAAGAGCTCAAGACCGGCTTTGCCCGTGACATCGTGCTGATGAAGGCCGTAGGCATCAACCCGGTAGTCGTGCACGGTGGCGGCCCGCAGATCGGCGACCTGCTCAAGCGCCTGTCGATCGAGAGCCACTTCATCGATGGCATGCGCGTCACCGACGCCGCGACCATGGACGTGGTGGAAATGGTCCTCGGCGGCCAGGTCAACAAGGACATCGTCAACCTGATCAACCGCCACGGCGGCAGCGCCATCGGCCTGACTGGCAAGGACGCCGAGCTGATTCGTGCGAAGAAGCTCACCGTCAGCCGCCAGACCCCAGAGATGACCCAGCCGGAAATCATCGACATCGGTCACGTCGGCGAAGTGGTCAGCGTCAACACCGACCTGCTGAACATGCTGGTGAAAGGCGACTTCATCCCGGTGATCGCGCCAATTGGCGTGGGCGCCAACGGTGAGTCGTACAACATCAACGCCGACCTGGTGGCGGGCAAGGTTGCTGAAGCGCTGAAGGCTGAGAAGCTGATGCTGCTGACCAACATCGCCGGCCTGATGGACAAGCAGGGCCAGGTCCTGACCGGCCTGACCACCGAGCAGGTCAATGAGCTGATCGCCGACGGCACCATCTACGGCGGCATGCTGCCGAAAATCAAGTGCGCGCTGGAAGCGGTCCAGGGCGGCGTCAACAGCTCACACATCGTCGACGGCCGCGTGCCGAACGCGGTGCTGCTGGAGATCTTCACCGACAGCGGCGTCGGCACCCTGATCACCAACCGCAAGCGTCACGCTTAATCTGCCCGGCAGCAGAAACGAAAAAGGCGACCCGATGGGTCGCCTTTTTCATTACCAAGCCAGGATCAGATCCCGTATTGCGCCCGGTAAGCCTCGACAGCCGGCAGATGCTGCTTGAGCTGCGGGTCGTCTGCCAGGAACTCCAGCACCTGGGTCAGCGAAACGATGCTGACCACCGGAATGCCAAAGTCGCGCTCCACTTCCTGGATCGCCGACAGCTCGCCATTACCACGCTCTTCGCGGTTCAGCGCGATCAGCACGCCAGCGGCCTTGGCCTGCTGGGCATTGATGATCTGCATCACTTCACGAATCGCGGTACCGGCAGTGATCACGTCGTCGATGATCAGCACATCACCGGCCAGCGGCGCGCCCACCAGGCTACCGCCTTCGCCGTGATCCTTGGCTTCCTTGCGGTTGAAGCACCAAGGCACATCGAGCTGATGCTGATCGGCCAGAGCCACGGCAGTGGTTGCCGCCAGGGGGATCCCCTTGTAGGCCGGGCCGAACAGCACGTCGAACGGGATCTTGCTGTCGACGATGGCTGCCGCGTAGCAACGGCCCAGTTGCGCAAGGGCGGAACCGGTGTTGAACAGGCCGGCATTGAAGAAATACGGGCTGGTACGCCCCGATTTCAGGGTGAATTCACCGAAGCGCAGCACGCCGCGATCGATGGCAAAACGGATGAAGTCGCGCTGATACGGCTGCATGTAAGGTCCCGGACACCACGGATTTAGCTAAATGGGTTGAGCTCGGGTATCATACACGCACGAGATTTTTGGGGCCATTTATGCGGATCATCAGTGTGAACGTGAATGGCATTCAGGCTGCGGCCGAGCGTGGATTGCTCAGCTGGCTGCAAGCCCAGAATGCCGACGTCATCTGCCTTCAGGATACCCGCGCCTCGGCCTTTGAACTCGACGACCCAGCTTTCCAGCTCGATGGCTATTTCCTTTATGCCTGCGACGCGGAGGTACCCGCCCAAGGTGGCGTGGCACTGTACTCGCGCATGCAGCCCAAGGCAGTCATCACCGGCCTGGGTTTCGAGACAGCCGATCGCTACGGGCGTTATCTGCAAGCAGATTTCGACAAAGTCAGTATTGCCAGCCTGCTGCTGCCTTCGGGTATGAACGGTGACGAAGACTTGAACCAGAAGTTCAAGTTGATGGACGACTTCGCCAAGTACCTGGACAAACAGCGTCGCAAGCGTCGTGAGTACATCTATTGCGGCTCGTTCTACGTGGCGCAGCAGAAGCTCGATATCAAGAACTGGCGTGACAGCCAGCAGTCGCCGGGCTTCCTGCCGCCAGAGCGGGCGTGGATGGATGCGATCACCGGCGACATGGGCTATGTCGATGCCTTGCGCGAAGTCAGCCGTGAAGGCGACCAGTACAGCTGGTGGCCGGACAACGAGCAGGCCGAGATGCTCAACCTGGGCTACCGGTTCGACTACCAGATCCTTACCCCGGGCCTGCGCCGCTTCGTGCGCAACGCCCGCCTGCCGCGTCAGCCGCGCTTCTCGCAACATGCGCCGCTGATTGTCGACTATGACTGGACGTTGACCATCTAAGAAAAAGGGCCGCGAAAGCGGCCCTTTTTTATTGGATCGGTCGCCAGATGAAGGGGTAGCGATACGCCTTGCCTTCATTGGCCCTGACCGCCGCCAGGATGATCAGGATCAGTACCGCCAGCATCAGCACCGGGAACAGCACGAAGCCGATGACCACGAACATCAGGGCGCTACAGATGAACCCGGCAATGGTCACGTTGATCTGGAAGTTCAGCGCTTCCTTGCCTTGGGCATCGATGAAGGGGTCCTGCTCGCGCTTGAGGTGCCACAGCACCAACGGGCCCAGCAGGTGCCCGAGGGGCACCACCAGGCCTAGCAGCGCGGAGAGGTGACAGAACATCGCCCATTGCCGGACTTCGGCATTGGGCGGGGTGACCGACAGTTCGGAATCGTTCATGCCCCTCACCTCCCTGGCCGGGATCAGTCGGCCAGTGCGGCCTGCTGCAGTTCGAAAATTTCGTTCATGCCCTTTTGCGCCAGCGCCAGCATGGCGTTGAAGTCTTCAGGCTGGAACGGTGCGCCTTCGGCGGTGCCCTGCACTTCGATGAAACCACCGGCGCTGGTCATGACCACGTTGAGGTCGGTTTCTGCTGCGGAGTCTTCCAGGTAGTCCAGGTCGAGTACCGCTTCGCCCTGGTACATGCCCACCGATACGGCAGCGATCATGTGCTTGAGCGGGTTGCCGGCCTTCAGGCCGCCGCGCTTCTTGATCACCGCCAGGGCATCGCACAGGGCGACCATGGCGCCAGTGATCGATGCGGTGCGGGTACCGCCATCGGCCTGGATCACGTCGCAGTCGATGTACAGGGTAATGTCACCGAGTTTGCTCATGTCCAGTGCGGCGCGCAGCGAACGGCCGATCAGACGCTGGATTTCCAGGGTGCGGCCACCTTGCTTGCCACGGCTGGCTTCGCGCTGGTTACGCTCGCCGGTGGAACGCGGCAGCATGCCGTACTCGGCAGTCAGCCAGCCTTGGCCCTGGCCTTTGAGGAAGCGCGGTACGCCGTTTTCGACGCTGACCGTGCAGATGACCTTGGTGTCACCGAACTCGACCAGTACCGACCCTTCGGCGTGCTTGGTGTAGTTGCGGGTGATGCGGATCGAGCGGAGCTGATCGGCGGCGCGACCACTTGGACGTTTCATCTGGGATACCTGTACTGGGACTTTGAATCTGCCCGCCATTATAGAGCTCGTCGCCCACGGAGGACATGCCTATTGTCGCGCTCCCGGCAGCCTGTCGCCTTTTCCCACTCGCGGGCACGTGCTCTGTAACATGGGCGGATTGGGCGCCACGTGCGCACTGCGCTACAATCGCGCGCCTTCAATTCATTAACGCGAGGTACTTCCCATGGTGCACAGCATGACCGCTTTTGCTCGTGTCGAACGCGCAGGCAGCCAAGGCACCCTGGTCTGGGAACTGCGCTCGGTCAACCACCGTTACCTTGAACCTCACCTGCGCCTGCCAGACGCCCTGCGCGACCTTGAAGGCGCGGTACGTGAGGGCCTGCGCCAGGGCCTCTCACGCGGCAAGGTCGAATGCACCCTGCGCCTGCACGAAGACAGCAATGGCAAGCCGCTCAAGGTCGACCGCGAGCGCGCCGCGCAGCTGGTCGCCGCTGCCGAAGAGGTGGCCGGGCTGATCAAGCAGCCGGCCGCGCTGAACCCGCTGGAAGTGCTGTCCTGGCCGGGCGTGCTGGTGGCCGACGCCACTGACCCCCAGGCCCTGAACGCCGAAGCCGTGGCGCTGTTCGACGAAGCCCTGGCCGAACTCAAGGCCGGGCGCCTGCGCGAAGGCCAGGAGCTGGCCCGGCTGATCAACGAGCGCCTGGACAACATGACCACCGAGGTCACCACCCTGCGCGCCCTGGTGCCGCAGATGCTCGCCACCCAACGGCAGAAAATCATCGACCGTTTCGGTGACCTGAAGGCCGAGCTCGACCCGCAGCGCCTGGAGCAGGAGATGGTACTGTTGGCGCAGAAGAGCGACGTCGCCGAGGAACTCGACCGCCTCAGCACCCACGTCAACGAAGTGCGCCGAGTGCTCAAGTCCGGCGGTGCCGCCGGCCGGCGCCTGGACTTCCTGATGCAGGAACTCAACCGCGAAGCCAACACCTTGGGCTCCAAGGCCTTCGACCCACGCAGCACGCAAGCGGCGGTCAACCTCAAGGTGTTGATCGAACAGATGCGTGAACAAGTACAGAACATCGAGTAAGGCCACCCCGACCATGAATCAAAGCAGCGGCACCCTCTACATCGTTTCGGCCCCGTCCGGCGCTGGCAAGACCAGCCTGGTCACCGCCCTGATCAAGGCCGACCCACGCGTCAGCGTCTCGGTCTCGCACACCACCCGCGCCATGCGCCCGGGTGAAGAGCACGGCGTGAACTACCACTTCGTCAGCCATGACGACTTCAAGGGGCTGATCACCAAGGGTGACTTCCTCGAGCACGCCGAAGTGTTCGGCAATTTCTACGGGACTTCGCGCAGCACGCTGCAAGAGGTGCTGGACCGGGGCAATGACCTGATCCTGGAAATCGACTGGCAAGGCGCCCAGCAGGTGCGCAAGTTGATGCCCGAGGCACGCTCGGTGTTCATCCTGCCGCCGAGCCGGCAGGCCCTGCGCGAGCGTCTGGATGGCCGTGGCCAGGACAGCGAAGCGATCATCGCCGGGCGCATGAAGGAAGCCGTCAGCGAGATGGAGCACTACGACGAGTACGAGTACGTCATCATCAACGACGACTTCGACGTGGCGCTGGAAGAATTGAAGGCGGTGTTCGTGGCCAACCGCTTGCGGCTGAAGAAGCAGCAGCAGCGCTACAGCGGGTTGCTGCAAGAACTGCTCGCCTGACAGACCGAACGGGGCCGCTTTGCGGCCCCTTTGCATTACTCCTGCAGTGGCAGGGTGGCCTGCTGACGCAGGGTCGCCCCCAGGAAGTAAGCCGGCGCACGCATCCGCGAAATCATCATCAGCACGATCCCCAGTGCCGAAATGATCGCCGCAATCACGAACACCAACCCCAGCCCCGCCACATGCGAGCCACTGCCGAAGTCCGGCGAGGCACTGTCGATGGCTGTGCGCACAAAGATCACCGACAGGATCACCCCACCCACCAGCGGGCACAGGCCACGCATGAAGAAGTGGCGCACGCTGCCGAACAGGCTGTCGCGGAAGTACCAGACACAGGCGAACGCCGTCAGCGAATAGTAGAAGCAGATCATCATGCCCAGCGCCGTGATGGTGTCAGCCAGCACGTTCTCGCTGAGGGTACGCATGGTCACGTAGAACAGGCCCGCCGCCACACCGGCGCAGATGGTCGCGTAACGCGGGGTCTGCGAACGTGGGCAGACGCTGGCGAATTTCTGCGGCACCGCGCCGTAGTAACCCATGGCCAACAGTGTGCGCGCCGGCGACACGAAGGTCGACTGCAGCGACGCTGCTGTGCTCGCCAGCACGGCGATCGACATCAGGATCGCCAACGGCCCCATCACCGGACCGGCCAGGTGGGCGAACACGTTTTCCTGGATGCGCGGGTTGTTCAGCCCCAGGCCTTGCTCGCTGATGCCGGCGAACTGCAGGGTGGCGATGGCAGTGACCAGGTACAGGCCAAGGATCAGCAGCACGGTCCAGGTGGCCGCCTTGCCCGGCACCTCGTCACTGCCGATCGACTCTTCACTGACGGTCAGGCAAACGTCCCAGCCCCAGAAGATGAAGATCGATAGCGAAAGCCCCGCAGCAAAGGCCGAGAACGACTCGACACCGAACGGGTTGAACCAGGCGAAATCGAACTCCAGTGGCGGTGGAGCGGTGGTGCTGCCAAAGGCCGCGAAGGCAAAGCCAAGCAGTACCAACAGCTGCAGCGCCACCAGCCCGTACTGCACGGTCATGGTGGTAGCCATGCCACGGCAGCAGATCCACACCGCCATGGCGATGAACACGCAACAGGTGGTGATGTTGATCAACAGGTTGTCGGCCAGCGCCGCCAGCTCATGCTGGCCGGTGATCTGACTGAGGAACAGATAGAAGAAGTCGACGGCAACGCCCGCCAGGTTGGACAGCACGATGGTGGTGGCAACCACCAGCCCCCAGCCGCCGATCCAGCCGATCATCGGGCCGAAGGCACGGGCCGACCAGGTAAACGAAGTGCCGCTGTCCGGCTCGGCCGAATTCAGCTCGCGGTAGCCCAGGGCAACCAGCAACATCGGCAGGAAGCCGACGATGAACACGGCGGGAAGATGAGCACCGACCTCACGTACGGTCGGGCCAAGGGCACCGGTCAGGGTGTAGACCGGGGCAATGGTGGAAATGCCCAGCACCACGCTGGCCAGCAGGCCAAGACGGCCCTTGGCCAGGCCTTTGCTGCGCTGAGTGCTGCCCGAGTCGGCCACGTCGGGTGGGCGGCCGGCTTCTGTGTAATTGCTCATGAGTTTTTGCCGTAACTATTGGAATTGTTTTCACAGGCCCTGTCCCCAGGGCCTGCTTCCACTCATTGAAAGCGCGCTGCCGGGGTGAGTCATCCCGTACTTTTGGCTGACTTGCGGTCAGGCCTCCCGTGCAGCATGGGCAATGCAGGCCTCGCGGAACGCCTGGAAAAGGCTCCGGGAGACCGGGTTGTCGGCGAAACGCCATTCCGGGTGCCACTGCACACCAAGCACAAAGCCCGGCGCGTCAGGCATCGACACCGCTTCGATCAGGCCATCAGGGGCCCGTGCCTCGACCCGCAGGCCTGGGGCCAGGCGGTCGATGCCCTGGCTGTGCAGCGAGTTGACCTCAAACTGCGCAGCCAGGCCCAGGCGCTCGAACAACCCGCCAGGCGCAACGCTGACGGGATGGCGAGGGCCATATTGCACCTCAAGGGGTGCATCCTCGGGTTCACGATGATCCATGTAGCCGGGCAGTTCCTGCACACGCTGGTGCAGGCTGCCGCCCAGGGCCACGTTCAGTTCCTGGAAACCTCGGCAGATGCAGAACACCGGCACACCGGCGGCAATCGCCGCCTGCAGCAGCGGCAGGGTCAGCCGGTCGCGGGCAAGGTCGTGCCGGGTCCCTTCGGCGCTGGCGGCGCCATTGTAATGATGCGGCTCGATATTTGAAGGCGAGCCGGTAAAAACAATGCCGTCAAGCTGGGCCAGCAGCGCCTGCGTGTCGCTGCCGCCGTCGCGGGCCGGCAGAATCAGTGGCAATCCGGCGAAACCGGCGGCCTCCACATACTTGTCGCCCACCGTGTGCGACGAGTTCTTCCCCACCTGCTGGCGGCAGGCGCTGATACCGATCAAGGGGACCGCAATTGCGCTCATGGGCTTACACCGTGTGCAGGTACCAGTTGTACTCGAGGTCGGAAATCGAAACTTCGAATTCGGCCAGCTCACTTTCCTTGCAGGCCACGAAGATATCGATGTAGTCCGGGCTGATGTATTGGTTGAGGACTTCGCTGTCATCCAGCGCACGCAGGGCGTCGCGCAGGTTGTTCGGCAAGCTTTGCTCCAGCTGCTCGTACGAGTTGCCTTCGATCGGTGCACCCGGCTCGATCTTGCTGGTCAGGCCGTGGTGAATACCGGCCAGGATGGCCGCCAGCATCAGGTACGGGTTGGCATCGGCACCGGCCACGCGGTGCTCGATACGCACGTTGTCGCTGCTGTCGGTCGGTACGCGCACGGCTACGGTGCGGTTGTCCAGGCCCCAGCTCGGCGCGTTCGGCACATAGAACTGCGCACCGAAGCGGCGGTAGGAGTTGATGTTCGGGCACAGGAAGGCCATCGACGCCGGCATGGTCTCCAGCACACCGCCGATGGCGTGGCGCAGGGCGTCGCTTTGCAGCGGGTCTTCATGGGCAAAGATGTTCTTGCCGGTTTTCTTGTCCAGCAGCGAAATGTGCACGTGCAGGCCGTTACCCGCCTGGCCCGGATAGGGCTTGGCCATGAACGTGGTGTCCATTTCATGGTCGTAGGCGACGTTCTTGATCAGGCGCTTGAGCAGGATCGCGTAGTCGCAGGCCTTCATCGGGTCGGCAACGTGGTGCAGGTTGACTTCGAACTGCGCCGGGGCGCTTTCCTTGACGATGGCATCGGCTGGCAGGCCTTGCTCCTTGGCCGCTTCGAGCATGTCCTGCAGGCAGTCGGCGTATTCGTCGAGGTCGTCGATCAGGTACACCTGGGTCGACTGCGGGCGCTTGCCGGAAATCGGCGAACGCGGCGGTTGCGGCCGGCCGTTGAGGTTGTCCTGATCGATCAGGTAGAACTCCAGCTCGAACGCGGCGCAGATATCCAGGCCCATGGCGTCGAACTTGCTCACCACTTGGCGCAGCACTTCGCGCGGGTCGGCGAAGAACGGCTCACCGTCGAGCTCGTGCATGGTCATCAGCAGTTGCGCGGTCGGGCGCTTCTGCCACGGCTCGTCGGACAGCGTACCGGCAATCGGGTAGCAGATGCGGTCGGCGTCGCCGATATCGAGGCCCAGGCCGGTGCTTTCCACGGTCGAGCCGTTGATGTCCAGGGCGAAGAGGGAGGCCGGCAGGTTGATGCCTTTTTCGTAGACCTTGTGCAGGCTGGCGCGCTCGATGCGCTTGCCGCGTACCACGCCGTTCATATCGGAAATCAGCAGATCGACGTACTGCGTATCCGGATGGGCCTGAAGGAAGTCATTCATCTCGCTGGAAGTACTGGCGCACGGGGTGACCGACGTCATGGCTTACATCCTATGATTTGCTGCGGCGATGTGGGGATACGGCTGGCGCCTCACGGGCGACGATGGTTGCAGCTGTTGTTCTTTTCACTTTCCCATCGTGGGGATTGGTTACCCGACCGGGCGCATTGATTCCCGGGGGCCGTTTCACTATAAAATGGCCCTGACGCAACAGACATTGGCAATTTGGCAAGCAGAGCGTGCACCAATGCAATATCAGATTACCCACGCCGACCTTTCTCTGGTCCTGGCACTGGAACGCGGGCGCTCACTGGCCAAGGCCGCCGAACTGCTCAAGGTCGACGTCTCGACCGTATTCCGCTCGATTCGCCGGCTGGAGTCGGCGCTGGGCACCGCGCTATTCGTTAAAAGTCGCAAAGGCTACCTGCCGACCGACACGGCCCAGGCCTTGGCAGAACAGGCCGAGCGTGCCGAGCAGGCGCTGGAGGCCGCACGCATCGCCATGACCAGCGGTGAGCAGGTGGTCAGCGGCACCGTGCGCGTGACCTGCACCGAAGCCGTGATGCACAGCCTGCTGCTGCCGGCCTTGGCCGCGTTCATGCCGAACTACCCAGCGCTGTCGCTGGAGATGGGTACGTCCAATACCTTCGCCAACCTCAGCCGGCGCGATGCCGACATCGCCCTGCGCCTGACCAACACCCCGCCGGAGCATCTGGTGGGGCGTTGCCTGGGCTCCACCTCCTATGTGATCTGCGGTCAGCCGCAGTGGCGCGAGCGCCTGAACGAATCGGCCAGCAGCGTGCCGTGGATCGCCCCGGACGACTCGATGCAGGACCACCCCACCGTGGTCTGGCGCAACCAGCAGTACCCGGGGTTGAGCCCGCGCTACCAGTGCAGCAGCATGTCGACCATCGCCCAACTGGTGAGCACCGGGCTGGGCGTGGCGGCACTGCCGGACTATATGGTCGATGCCTTGCCGGGGGTGGATGCGTTGAGCGGGCCGTTGCCCGGATGCGATACCCAGTTGTGGCTGCTGACCCGGCCCGATTGCCGGGCGCTGCGTTCGGTGCAGACCTTGTTCGAGGAGCTGACGCCGCGGTTGCGGGATGCGATGCTCTGAGGTTATCGTCAGGAGCATGCATCGAGGGTGTCTGCTGCGGCCCTTTCGCGGCTGAAGCCGCTCCCACAGGGCAGGCCTGGCGAAGCAGCCGACAAAACAGCGCTTCCCTATTGGCTGGTGATTTTTTAAACTATCGAGTCCGCCTGCCCATATTGGGCTGCACGCCCACCGCATTTGCTACTGAGGAAGACCATGGCCCGCGTAACTGTTGAAGACTGCCTGGAACACGTGGATAACCGTTTTGAGCTGGTCATGCTCTCGACCAAGCGCGCCCGCCAGCTGGCCACCGGTGGCAAAGAGCCGCGCGTTGCATGGGAAAACGACAAACCAACCGTCGTTGCCCTGCGTGAAATCGCCGAAGGCATCGTCACCAACGAATTCATCGCCGCTGAAGAGATCGTCACCGAGGATCCGGTCTTCGCCGCGTTCGAGGACGAGTCCAACGAGGCTGTCTGATTGATGCCTGGTCGACGTCGCACGGCGCAAGGCCCTTATCCTCGGCAGGAGGTAACCCCATGCCGGGCATAGAAGCCTTAGCCGAACGGCTGTCGACCTATCTGGGCCCTGAACAGGTCAACCTGGTTCGGCGCGCCTATTTCTATGCCGAGCAGGCACACGATGGGCAGCGCCGCCGCAGCGGCGAGCCCTACGTGACCCATCCGCTGGCCGTGGCCAGCATCCTCGCCGACATGCACATGGACCATCAGAGCCTGATGGCGGCCATGCTGCACGACGTGATCGAAGACACCGGCATCGCCAAGGAAGCCCTCTGCCAGCAGTTTGGCGAGACCGTGGCCGAACTGGTCGACGGGGTCAGCAAGCTGACCCAGATGAACTTCGAGACCAAGGCCGAGGCGCAGGCCGAAAACTTCCAGAAGATGGCCATGGCCATGGCCCGCGATATCCGCGTGATCCTGGTCAAGCTGGCCGACCGCCTGCACAACATGCGTACCCTTGAAGTGCTGTCTGGCGAAAAACGCCGGCGCATCGCCAAGGAAACCCTCGAGATCTACGCCCCCATCGCCAACCGCCTTGGCATGCACACCGTGCGCGTGGAGTTCGAGGACCTCGGTTTCAAGGCCATGCACCCGATGCGTTCGTCGCTGATCCACCGGGCCGTCAAGAGCGCACGCGGCAACCGCAAAGAGATCGTCGCCAAGATCGAACACTCGCTGGCCAACTGCCTGGCCGCCGACGGCATCGAGGGCGAGGTCAGCGGCCGGCAGAAACACCTCTATGGCATCTACAAGAAGATGCGTGGCAAGCGCCGCGCCTTCAACGAGATCATGGACGTATACGCCTTCCGCATCATCGTCGACAAGGTCGACACCTGCTACCGCGTGCTCGGCGCCGTGCACAACCTGTACAAGCCGCTGCCCGGTCGCTTCAAGGATTACATCGCGATCCCCAAGGCCAACGGCTACCAGTCGTTGCACACCACGCTGTTCGGTATGCACGGCGTACCCATCGAGATCCAGATCCGCACCCGCGAGATGGAAGAGATGGCCAACAACGGCATCGCCGCGCACTGGCTGTACAAGTCCAACGAGGACGAGCAGCCCAAGGGCAGCCATGCCCGGGCGCGCCAGTGGGTCAAGGGTATCCTCGAGCTGCAGCAGCGTGCTGGCAACTCGCTGGAGTTCATCGAGAGCGTGAAGATCGACCTGTTCCCGGACGAGGTCTACGTGTTCACGCCCAAAGGCCGGATCATGGAGCTGCCCAAAGGCTCCACCGCCGTCGACTTCGCCTATGCGGTGCACACCGACGTCGGCAACAGCTGCATCGCCTGCCGGATCAACCGCCGCCTGGCACCGCTGTCCGAACCACTGCAAAGCGGCTCGACGGTGGAAATCGTCAGCGCCCCGGGCGCACGGCCAAACCCGGCCTGGCTCAATTTCGTGGTCACCGGCAAAGCGCGCACGCACATTCGCCACGCCCTCAAGCAGCAGCGTCGCTCCGAGTCGATCAGCCTCGGCGAACGCCTGCTGAACAAGGTGCTGACCGGCTTCGACAGTAGCCTCGAGAAGATCCCTCAAGAGCGTATCCAGGCGATTCTCGCCGAGTACCGCCTGGAGCTGATCGAAGACCTGCTCGAAGACATCGGGCTGGGCAACCGCATGGCCTACGTGGTCGCCCGCCGCCTGCTGTCGGCCGAAGGCGAACAACTGCCGGCGCCGGAAGGCCCGCTGGCGATCCGCGGCACCGAAGGCCTGGTACTGAGCTACGCCAAGTGCTGCACACCAATCCCGGGCGACCCGATCGTCGGCCACCTGTCGGCGGGCAAGGGCATGGTCGTGCACCTGGAAAACTGCCGCAACATCAGCGAAATCCGCCACAACCCAGAGAAATGCGTACAACTCTCGTGGGCCAAGGACATCGCTGGCGAATTCAACGTCGAGCTGCGTGTCGAGCTTGAACACCAGCGCGGCCTCATCGCCTTGCTGGCCAGCAGCGTCAACGCTGCCGACGGCAACATCGAGAAGATCAGCATGGACGAACGCGACGGCCGTATCAGCGTGGTCCAACTGGTGGTCAGCGTGCACGACCGTGTGCACCTGGCGCGTGTGATCAAGAAGCTGCGTACCTTGACCGGCGTGGTCCGCATCACCCGCATGCGTACGTAGTCCGCCAACCGCAAGGAGTCATCATGAGCAAGACCGTAATCAACAGCGACAAGGCCCCTGCCGCTATCGGCACCTACTCCCAGGCGATCAAGGCCGGCAACACCGTCTACATGTCGGGCCAGATCCCGCTGGACCCGAAGACCATGGAACTGGTCGAAGGCTTCGAAGCCCAGACCGTACAGGTGTTCGAGAACCTCAAGGCCGTGGCTGAAGCGGCTGGCGGTTCGTTCAAGGATATCGTCAAGCTGAACATCTTCCTCACCGACCTGAGCCACTTCGCCAAGGTCAACGAGGTGATGGGCCGCTACTTCGAGCAGCCATACCCAGCCCGCGCTGCCATCGGCGTTGCTGCACTGCCGAAAGGCTCCCAGGTCGAAATGGACGCCATCCTGGTCATCGAATGATGCCCCTGGTGACGGGCGCCCTGCCCGTCACCCTTCTCTGCAAGGTTATCCCGTCATGCGTCAAGCACTGCCCCTCGCGCTGGCAGCCCTGCTTCTGGGCGGCTGCGCCAGCCACAAACCCGAAGATTTCAACGGCACCTGGATCAACCAGGCCGCCATCAAAGCCGCCAGCAAAGGCGGCAGCCTGCGCCAGGCCCTGAACGAGCATGGCCCGGTGTTCGAGTGGAAGCTCGATGTCGCCAACCAGCAGGCCAGCTTCAGCAATGGTTTCGAGGCTGCCGACGGCCAGCTGAGCGCCAACCAGAAACAATGGCAGGCCAGTTTCGCGGGTGGCCAGACCGAACAGCTCGCACTCGATGGCGATGAGCTGAAAGCCACCACCCAGAGCGGTGCCGAGCAGACCTTCGTGCGCGCCAAGCAGCCGGGCAATGCTCCATTGGGCGGCAGCTTCGAGAAGGCGCTGTACCAGGCTTATCTCGGTGGCGACTGGAAGATCATCGAGGGCCAGGGTAAAGGCGGAACCGTGCGCTTCAGCGATACCGGCAACGTCACCGGCCTGCCAGGCCCGGACCGTTTCGCCCTGTGCCTGGCCGGCGACTGCGCCAGCATGGGTGGCAACAACGACAGCCTGTGGCTGGAGCGTAACCAGCGTGGCGCGCCGTTCATCTTCAAGCGTGATGGCGACAAGATGGCGATCTACCAGGCGGTGAACACTGCTCAGGCAGATGAAATTCCGCAATTGGCGGCCGGTACTCAGCAGTGGGTGCTGGAGCGGGACTGAAGCCCGCTCCCAGGGGATTATCACCGGCTTCCAGGCCTGCGCTGTACTTGTGGGAGCCGCGCTTGCCGGCGATGGGCCGCGAAGCGGCCCCACAATTTCAAGGTTGTTGCTTAAATTGCCGGGGCCGCTT
>NZ_JBDJMM010000017.1:0-149771 GCF_039673865.1 Pseudomonas sp. TWI628
ACGCGAAATTGGCGACTTGCAGATGATGTTTACTTGAATCCAGAGCGCCCGGAAGCTGGAGTTGCCATAGCTAGATGAAGTTAAGGCGACAGGTACATTGACACGCACCGAGCACGACACAATGACAATTGGATCGTCACACAATCATCCCGCCGACTTGGCCATCGAGCCAAAAGACCTCATTCAGCCTTGGGCTGCCCGCTTTCCCAACCCGCCTGATCTGTGTTTCGACTATCGCCGCCTGGTCGAACAGGAGGGAGGAGTTGCCCGTGCCACACGCCATGAACAGCGCATTTGCATAGTAGGTGCCGGGATCACCGGATTGACTGCTGCGCGTGAACTATTGAGGTGCGGCTTTTCCCGTATCACGCTGATTGAGCAATCACAACGTGTGGGGGGCCGCCATCTGACGGTCGCGAACCAGGGGGCGGATTACAAACAGCCCTCGACGCCCTTCGAAATGGGGGCCATGCGCATGCCGTTCTTCAATAGAACCGGCGAGGCACCCAAGTCAGGGCGCTCGCTGATGGCTTACTACGCCGACCTGTTTGATCTGCACATCTCCGATTTCCCCAATCCCGGTACACCTTGGGTCAATGCCACGGGTATCTATTTGCGTGAAGGTCTGCTCGAGGGTGACGGCGAGCCGAAGCTGTTGATTTGGCGCAATCCGGAAGGTGATGCACCACCGCCGAGTGCAGTATTGCAGACGGTTCATGGCAAGTGGCGGCGTTTTGCCGAGCAGTTCGCCGAGCGTGTGGCAGCCGTATATGGTACGCAGGGATGGGAGGCAATGTGGTCAGCCATTGTTGAGCGTTATCATCATTTGTCGTTTCGCGACCTGGTCCATCTGCCAGCTCTGGAGACATTCGACCCATTAGTGCCGGGGGATTTCGGTGGGCTGGGTATGACCCGCGAAGAGTCGGCGATCTTCTATGCAATCGGCATTGGTGACGGCAGTTGGGGCGCTTTCTATGATGTCTGCTGCCTTTACCCGCTACGCACCGCCATCTTTGGTTTCAGCAGCCATTTGCAGCTTGTGCATGGCCGAGTCGATCATCTTGGCATGCCGTTGGCCGCTCCTCACCTGGGCGCCGGCGACGTGCCAGATAGTAGGGGGCTGAAGTTTCAGGCGCCTGCCTATATCGGCCTGGCTGCCTTGGATGAGTGCTTGCTGTTCATGGAAATCGATGCATCAGGGGCATCACTGTATAGTCATTTGCAGACGCGAGATGACGGCCTTCTGACTGATAGCTCGGTGTGTGGGCTGTACAAGCAGTCTGATGGGCGGATCAGAGTGGAGTATCAATGGCAGCACAGCCAGCCAAATGAGGCTCAACTGCTGAGCGACGTATTCGACAGTGTCATCCTCACTACGCCTTCGTGGTTGATAGAAACCAATATCCGCCTCGAAGGCTTCAGCCCTGAGGTCTTGCCACAAACGGTCATCGATGCCTGGAAACACGCCCATTGGGAAACCAGCTGCAAGGTCTATGCACCATTGCGCAAAAGCTTCCTCGACCGTAATCCGCATCTGCCACAGATACTCGTGACCGACAGCTTCGTGCACGATGTCTACGCCTATCGCTACAACGACAGTTACCCCGAAGACTGCATTTTGCTCAGTTATACCTGGGAGGATGATGCGACAAAACTGGCGTCGTTTTCAGATAGCGAACTGGCCGAGAAATGCATCAAGGAACTCGACCGGATCTTGTTGCGCTGCAGCAATATCGGAGAAGCCGTTTCGCCTTATATCGATAGTCGAAACATCCGCATACAGCGTTGGATGACAGACCGAAATGCTTTGGGGTGTGCGAAGTTGTACCGCCCGGGCACCTACTACGATGCTGTCAGCCTGATGAAGTACAACCGTGATCTGAGTAGCGCTTCGGGGCTCTATCTGGCCGGCGAGTCCTTCTCTGTAGATGCCGGCTGGACAGAGCCTTGTCTTCGCACGGCTATCGATGCGGTCATCAATCTCTGCAGTCACACTTCTGCTCATTTTCGTGACGGCTTCGAGCTCGCGCATTATCCGCACTATCAAGTTCGATAAGTGCTAGAAATCGAAGCGCATCTGTAGGACGTTTCGTACATCCTGATTCGCCTTTTCCCTTATGCCCCGTGGGAGTCTCCTGACTGTTGCTCCCCGGGCAACTCCCGTTCTACTGGCGTCCTTCCACAACAACCAAAACCAAGGAAGCCGCCATGCCTGCAGATTGCAAACCGGTAAGTCCCGTCCGTATCGCTGTTATCCAGTACGACCCACAAGTGGGCCTGGGGTACACCGAAGGCAACGTGAGCAAAGGGTTGGCGCTGGCCCAACGCGCTGTCAGTGAGGGGGCCACTCTGATTGTGCTGCCTGAGTTGGCCAACACCGGATATACCTTCCACTCTAGGGCCGAGGCCTATACGCATGCCGAGTCCCTGGATGACGGCCCCAGCCTGCTGGCTTGGGAAACGTTCGCTCGAGAACAACAGGTCTATCTCACAGCAGGCTTCGCCGAGCGGGATGGGCTCAAGCTCTATGACAGTGCCGTGCTGTTTGGCCCCGAAGGCCGGCTTGGGCATTACCGCAAGGCGCATCTTTGGAACCAGGAGAAGTTGTGGTTTACCCCAGGAAATCTCGGTTTCCCGGTTTTCGAAACGCCGATCGGCCGCATCGGCCTGCTGATCTGTTGGGACATCTGGTTTCCGGAGGTGCCGCGGGTGATGGCCAGTCAAGGCGCCGACATCATCTGCAGCTTGAATAATTGGGTGTGGACACCGCCACCCCTGTTCGATGCGGCGGGACGCTGTATGGCGTCGTACCTGACCATGACCGCTGCCCACGTCAACAACCTCTATATCGCAGCGGCCAACCGTATCGGTCATGAGCGGGGCGAGTGCTTCCTTGGCTGTTCGCTGATCGTGGGCACCGATGGCTGGCCGATCGGAGAGGTGGCCGGTGCCGAAGAAGAATGCATCATCTACGCCGATGTCGATCTGAGTGCAGCACGCTCGGCGCCTATCTGGAACAGCCTCAACGACCTGCCGCGCGATCGTCGTACCGATCTGTACGATGCCTCGTTGGGCTATCGCTTGCATCCAGCGATGCCGCGTTGAGGAGGGCGTATGGAACAGACACTTCCTGTCTCTCAGCAGCGTATGCCTTTACTGACGATGCTGGTTCTGGTGACTTTGCTGGTAGCAAGCGTAGCGTTTGGCGAATGGCCTGACTACTCAACGTTGGCCGCTTCACTGGAGCAGCCATTGAGCCGGCTGCGCTGGATTGTCGGAGATATCAGCGAAGTCGCTTTCTACAAACACGAACTGCCGGCGCTGGGCATGCTGCTAGGCGCCTGCCTGGCCCATTGGGCGCATGTGCAGGGGTATCGCTGGCAGGGTTTCGCCATCTGCTACGGCAGTGGCCTGTGGCCTTGGTTGTTTGCCAGCTCACTGCTCGGGCTGCTGCTTAGCCATGTGCTGTGGGGCTGGACACTGGCCAAGGGTACCTGGCAACCCACCTTCGTGGCTTTCGTCTCTCTGCCTGCCGCCATGGTGCTGCTGTTCGGCGGTGGCTGGCGGGTCACCCTCAGCGGTGCGCTACTGGGCTCGGTGTTGGTAACGCCAGCGAGCCTCTTGTTGGTTAACTACGTGTGCTATCCATTGCAACTGCCGGTGGTGATCGGCAACGTGAGCGGCATGGCGTTGGCGAGCCTGTTGGCATTTGGCTTGTGCAAGCGCTTTCCTGTGCTGGTGCGCGACGGCATACGCCCTTGCAGGCCTGAGTCTGCCACTGGCAAAGCTGACTACGGCAGGGTGTGGGTGTTGCGCCGGGTACTGGCCGATTTCAGCGAAGCGCCGTTTTTCGGCAATGAGTTGGCCAGCCTCGGGCTATTGGTGGGGGCGCTGCTCGCCCAGGTATTGGCACCTTCGGCACCCGCCTATGGATCCCAACTGCTGCTGCCGATGATCGCGGGCCAGGCATTGGCCTCGTTACTCGGCGTGCTGCTGTGGCGGCGCCAGTGGCGCGAGCGCGGGTGGTACCCGACCTATATTCCCATTGTGTCGATTGTGCCCGCTTCGGTGCTGACGTTGGGCGCAAGCTGGCAGGTGGTGCTCGGCAGTGCCGCCTTGGGGGCGCTGTGTGCGCCACCACTGGCGGCGGCAATCAGCCAGCGCCTGCCGGGTTACATGCACGGATTTATCGGCAATGTAGCGTCCATGGCCGTGTGTACAGCCGGCATCGTATCGGTACTGAGGCTGCTTCTGGGGACTGAAGCATGAACGTTGTAGATTGCTTGCCTCGTTTGTCGTTAGGCTGCTTGGGGGGAACGGTCAGCATGCAGAAAGGGTTACCCGGCAACGGTGTGACGCCGCAGCTGGGAGGGGACGAGTTGTTGGCTGGAGTACCACAGTTGGCGGCGCTCGCCGAGATCAGCACCGTCACGCTTGGCCTGCTACCCAGCGCATCGCTGACGTTCCGGATCCTGCTCGATGTGCTGGCCTGGGCGCGTGGCGAGGTGGAGCGCGGAGCACAGGCGGTGGTGTTAACTCAAGGGACGGACACACTTGAGGAGTCAGCCTACTTTCTCGATTTGCTCTGGCCTTTCGATATACCGCTGGTGATGACCGGAGCCATGCGCTCGGCCAGTCAGCCGGGTAATGATGGGCCGGCCAACCTGATGGCTGCAGTGCAGGTAGCGCTGGCGGGCAAGAGCCACGGGCGGGGTGTGCTGGTGGTGCTCAATGATCAGATTCATCTCGCCGCCCATGTCCGCAAGACTGCCAGCCTGGCGATGGCTGCCTTCGAGTCACCCGGCTGGGGCATTGAAGGCAGCGTGGTGGAAGGGCAGGTGATCTATCGTGGCCTTCCGTCACCGCGCAAGTTTTTACCGCTGCCGAAACATTGCGAGCAGCGTGTCGCCTTGCTCGATGCTTGCCTGGATGTAGACAGCGCACTGCTGCAGGCCATCCCGTCGCTTGGCTACGAGGGCCTTGTTGTTGCTGGGTTCGGTGCGGGCCATGTGTCCATTGCCTGGTCTCAGACAATGGCGCGGGTTGCCCAGAACCTGCCGGTAATCGTGGCGACGCGTACCGGCTGTGGACCGACTGCAAGGGCCACCTACGGCTTTGTCGGTGCGGAAATCGACCTGCAGAGCAAAGGTGTGCATATGGCTGGCAGCTTGTGCCCGCGCAAATGCCGAATATTGCTATGGCTCTTGATTGGCCTGGATAACCAGGCGGCACTGCCGGATTGGTTGGCACACTAGGGAAAATGCCCGCCGCAGCGAAGCGGCGGCTACCTTCGAGCAGTCCTGTGTTAGGGTGCACACATCATTGCTTTCCAGGATGTTTCCCATGCTCCCTCCGCTCAGCGAAAAAGAACTCGCCCGCCTCGAAGACCTGCTGATCACCTACGGCAACGATTATTCGGTGCTCAACCTTGCCGAGCTCAACGGTTTTTTCACCGCCCTGGCCAGCTCGCCGGTCGACGTGCTGCCAGAGCAATGGCTGCCCACCGTCGCTGGCGGCAAGGTACCGAAGTTCAAGAAACCCGCCCATGAGGAGGCCTACACCGCCTTGATGCTGCGCTATGCCTACCAGGTCGCCGAGCAACTGGCGGAGAACCTCGAAGGCTTCGAGCCGTTGTTCGAGGAGAGCGAGGCCGAGGAAGGGCCGGCGATCATCATGGAGGAGTGGTGCTTCGGCTACATGCGCGGCACGCAGGTCGCGGCTTGGGGCGAGTTGCCGGCAGAGCAGGATCAACTGCTCAAGGCGATTTCACTGCATGGGCTGGAAGACAACTTCGAGTTGCTCGATGCCATGAGCTTCGATGAGTTGCAGGCTTGCGTGCCGCATGTGATTGAGGCTGCGCGGGGCTTGTACCGCTATCAGAAGCAGTCGCGGCACTGACCCGTCGATTATTTCGCTAGGCGAAATTATGGTTTGTCCCCGGCACTGATTCTGCTGCCAGCCGAATCAGCGCAGGATGGGCTCCACCTGGCACCACCCCGGTGCCAACCCTGGAGCCCAACCCATGATCAAACTCTACAACTTCCCCAAGTCTGGCCACGCCCACCGCATCGAGCTGATGCTGTCGCTGCTCGGCCTGCCTACCGAGCTGGTGTTCGTCGACCTGGCCAAAGGCGCGCACAAGCAGCCAGATTTCCTCGCCCTCAACCCGTTCGGCCAGGTGCCGGTGATCGATGACAACGGCACTGTGATCGCCGATTCCAACGCCATCCTTGTCTACCTGGCCAGCACCTACGACAAGGCGGGCAAGTGGCTCCCCCATGACCCGGTGAATGCCGCCCGCGTACAGCGCTGGTTGTCGGTTGCCGCCGGGCCATTGGCCTTCGGCCCTGCAGCCGCCCGCCTGGTGACGGTGTTCGGCGCTTCGTTCAACGCCGACGAAGTCATCGGTCGCGCGCACACCTTGCTCAAGGTAATGGATGCCGAACTGGCCAAGTCGGCGTTCCTCGCCGGCAATGAGCCGACCATCGCCGATGTTGCCAACTACTCGTACATCGCCCACGCCCCCGAGGGCAATGTCTCGCTGGAACCCTATCCCAACGTGCGCGCCTGGCTGGCCCGGATAGAAGCGTTGCCTGGCTTCGTCGCCATGCCGCGCACTGCCGCTGGCTTGCAGACCACCATCTGAGCCGCTACTCCACACGAGGACTGCCGCCATGCAGCAACTCCCCCGTCATCGCACTTCGCCCTGGCATGCCGGCGAGAAGCGCCTGCAGGAACAGGTCGGTGTTTCAGAGCGCATGGAAGTGTTCGGGCAGAAGGTCATTCGTGACTACATGCCCGACCAGCACCGCGCGTTCTACCAGCAGCTGCCGTTCATCGTCGCCGGCGCTGTGGACCAGGCCGGCAGGCCTTGGGCGACGCTGCTCGAAGGCCCGGAAGGCTTCGTCAGCTCGCCCGACCCGCGGCAATTGCGGATAGACACCCGCCTGGCCAGCGACGACCCGGCAACGCCCGGGCTGGCTGATGGCGAGGCGATCGGGCTGCTCGGCATCGAGCTACATTCGCGCCGGCGCAACCGCATTAACGGGCTGATCGCTCACACGGCGGGTGGGGCGCTGGAGGTGCGGGTCGAGCAGGCTTTCGGCAATTGCCCGCAGTACATCCAGCTGCGCGGATACCGCCGCGTCGATGAACCTTCGCAAGGGCGGACCGATGCGCAAGGGCTGGATGCAACGACCACCCAGATGATCACGAACGCTGATACCTTGTTCGTCGCCAGTTACATCGATCACGCCGACGGGCAACGTTCGGTGGACGTCTCGCACCGTGGCGGCCGCCCTGGCTTCGTCAGGGTTGAAGGCAACCGCCTGAGCATTCCCGATTATGCCGGCAACCTGCATTTCAATACCCTCGGCAACCTGCTGGAGAACCCGCTCGCCGGGTTGTTGTTCGTCGATTTCAGCAGCGGTGATGTACTGCAAGTGACCGGGCGCACCGAGGTGATACTCGACAGCCCGTTGATCACCGCGTTCGAGGGCGCCGAGCGGCTGTGGACGCTGGACATCGAGCGCGTGGTACTGCGCCGTGCAGCGGTGAGTTTGCGCTGGGCCTTTGAGGAATACGCGCCCACCAGCTTGCTGACCGGCACCTGGGCCGAGGCGGAGCAGCGCCTTCAGCAACGTGAGCGGCAGCGCCAGTGGCTGGCCTGGCGGGTGGCGCGCGTGGAGCAGGAGAGTCGCGATATCCGCTCGTTCTATTTCGCTGTGGATGAGCCGGTCGCGTTCATGCCAGGCCAACACATTCCCGTGCGTATCCCGCTGGGGGCCGATGCACCGCTGATTCGCACCTACAGCCTGTCCTGCGCGCCGTCCGATGGCTACCTGCGGATCAGCGTCAAGGCGCAGGGCCCGGCGTCGCGCTATCTGCATGAGCATGTCAGGGCAGGGGACAGGCTGGAGGTGCGCCTGCCCATGGGCAGCTTCACCCTGGATAGCGCCAGCGACAGGCCTGTGGTGCTGATCGGTGCGGGCGTGGGCATCACACCATTGATCGCCATGCTGCGCGAGCTGTTGGCGAACGAGCAGGGGCGGCGCATCCATCTGTTCCATGGTGCCCGCAGCCTGAGTGATCTGCCGTTCCAGCAGGAACTGGCCGAATTGCGTCAGCGAGCCGGTGCACGTTTGAGCGTGCATCGTTCGTTGAGCCAGCCTGAGGCTGAAGCGGTGCAAGGGCGTGACTATGAGCACACAGGGCGCTTGGGTATCGAGCAGGTCAAGGCAACGCTGGGGCTGGACGATTACGACTTCTACCTGTGCGGTCCGGCCAGCTTCACCCAGGACGTGTACGAGGGGCTGCGCAGCGTGCATGTGCCGGATGCCCGCATTCGTGCCGAAGCGTTCGGGCCATCGACGCTGCGGCGGCATGGCGACGACAACCGGCCCACGCTGCAACAGCCTCCGCCTGCCAGCGAGCCGGTGCCGGTGTACTTCGCCAGCTCTGCCAAGGAGGCGCGTTGGGCGCCTGGTGCTGGCACCTTGTTGGAGCTGGCCGAGGCACGCGGGCTGTCGCCGGAGTTCAGTTGCCGGGGTGGGTCTTGCGGGACGTGCAAGACCAAGGTGGTGAGTGGGCAAGTGCATTACCCGAATCCGCCTGCCGAGATGCCGGAGGAGGGGACTGCGCTGATCTGTTGTGCGGTGCCGGCCCAGGCGTTGGTGCTGGAGCTTTGAGGCCGGCACAGGCAACGCAAATAGCGGATAATGCCGACACCCCCGATGCCCAGGAGCGCGCATGGACCAGATCCACCTGATGAGGGTGTTCGTTGCCGTCGGCGAGCTCGAAAGCTTCGCCGCTGCCGCCCGCCGCCTGGACATCTCGCCCGCCGCCGTCACCCGTGCGGTCAGCGCGCTCGAAGAACAGATCGGGGTCAAGCTGCTGTTGCGCACCACCCGCAGCGTGCGCCTGACCGAGGCAGGCAGCCGCTACCTGGAGGACACCCGGCACATCCTCGCCAGCATCCACGAAGCCAACGAAGCCGCGGCCGGTATCAACGCCACGCCCAAGGGTGAACTGGCGGTCACCGCGCCGATCCTGTTCGGCAAGAAGTTCGTCATGCCCTGCATCGTGCGCTACCTGCAGCAATACCCCGAAGTCGATGTGTCGGCGTACTTCCTCGACCGCGTGGTGAACATGGTCGAGGAGGGCATGGACGTGGCCGTGCGCATCGGGCCGCTGCCCGACTCCGGCCTCAAGGCGCTGCGCGTGGGCCGGGTGCGGCGGATGCTGTGCGCATCGCCCGACTACCTCGCGCGGATGGGCGAGCCGCAGCACCCGTCGGACTTGCCGGAACATGCGGTGATCGCCACTACCACCCTCTCGCCGCGCGCTGGCTGGCGCTTCGGCCTGGCCGATGAGCCGACCCTGGTACGCATGAAGCCGCGGCTGACAGTCACCAGCAACGATGGCGCCATCGCCGCGGCAGTGGGCGGGTTGGGCATCGCCCGGCTGCTGTCGTACCAAGTGGTCGATGAACTGGCCAGCGGCCAGTTGCAGGTCATTCTCGCCGATTACGAGGAGGCCCCCTGGCCGATCCATATCCTGCACCGCGAGAGCAAGCACGGCTCGGCCAAGGTGCGTTCGTTCATCGACATGCTGGCGCAGGACCTGCGAGCCCGGCAATTGGACTGAGCGACGAGGTCGTACAACTAAGCTGGTTTACCCATAGGCTTGCAGCAAGAGCACCCTTTTGACGGGTCATGAATAATTGTTGTTGTACGACGACCTATGACATGGCAATCTTCGCCTGAAACAATTTGTCTCATTTCGCCCTGCCGGCGCATGAGGCCGATCACCCGTCACTCTAAAAACAAGATTCAGGTGAACCATGAAGATCAAAGGCATCCGTTGGTGGATGGTCAGCCTTGTCACGGCCGGGCTCGTCGTCAACTACCTCGCCCGCAACACCCTCTCGGTGGCAGCCCCCACGCTGATGACCGACCTCTCCATCACCACCGAGCAATACGCCAAGATCGTTGCAACCTGGCAGATGTGCTACGCGCTCATGCAGCCGATCGCTGGCTGGCTCATCGATTTCATCGGCACCAAACTGGGCTTCGCCGTGTTCGCCCTGGCCTGGTCGCTGGCCTGCGCGGGGGCCGCGCTGGCCAGCGGCTGGCAGAGCATGGCGTTGCTGCGCGGGTTGCTGGGCATGACCGAGGCTGCCGGCTTGCCGGCCGGGGTCAAGGCCACCACCGAGTGGTTCCCGGCCAAGGAACGCTCGGTCGCCATTGGCTGGTTCAACATCGGCTCGTCCTTGGGTGCACTGCTGGCGCCACCGCTGGTGGTGTGGGCGATCCTGCATAGTGGCTGGCAGCTGGCGTTCGTCATCGTTGGCGTGTCCGGTGTGCTGTGGACCTTGCTGTGGATGCTGCTGTACAAGCATCCGCGTGATCAGAAGCGCCTGAGCGACGCTGAGCGTGACTACATCCTGTCCGGCCAGGAAGCCCACTTCAAAGCCGAGCAGCGCGAGAAGGGGGCCTGGAAGCGCATCTTCAAGACCCGCAACTTCTACGCGATCGCTTCGGCACGTATTCTCTCCGAGCCGGCCTGGCAGACCTTCAACGCCTGGATTCCGCTGTACCTGATGACCGAGCGGCACATGAACATCAAGGAAGTGGCGATGTTTGCCTGGCTGCCGTTCCTTGCTGCCGACATCGGTTGCGTGCTCGGGGGTTACCTGAGCCCGATGTTCCATCGATACTTCAAGGTGTCGCTGTTCACCTCGCGCAAGATGGTGCTGGTATTCGGCGCCAGCTGCATGATCGGCCCGGCTTGCATCGGCTTGGTCGAAAGCCCGTACATGGCGATTGTGCTGCTGTGCATTGGCGGCTTTGCCCACCAGACCCTGTCGGGGGCGCTGTATTCGATCACTTCGGATTCGTTCAGCAAGGACCAGGTGGCGACCGCGACCGGCATGGGCGGGATGTGTGGTTACCTGGGCGCGGCGCTGTTTACCCTGGTGTTTGGCATCCTGGTTACGCAGATCGGCTACAGCCCATTGTTCGTGGTGCTGGCGGCGTTCGATATCGTGGCGGCAGTGCTGGTGTGGAAGGTCGCCCGCGAGGTCAATGGGGCTGCTTCGCAAAAACCGCTGGAAGCGTCGGCTGAGGCATTGGCGTAGGGTTTGAGATTCCGGGGCTGCAAAGCAGCCCCAATCTCAGGCAGTCACAATGGCTGATATTGCATCCTGAATCCCAGACTGGTTGTTTCTCCCTCCTGCAACAATCTCAATCCCGGCCGCCCCGGCAGATGATGCGCATTGATCGGGTGGCTAACCGGCTCGAAGCAAAAGAACGGCTGTTCATGGGGGCAGAACAACAGAAAGTGTTCGGCGCCGCGAGCGTTGCACACTAGCCGATACCCCGCGCCCGGTTGTTCGATCACACAGTTACCAGGCCATTCGCTAAAGGCATGATCGACCACGGCTGCCGGCAATGCCTGTTCGGTTGAGAAGTTCCAGTGATCAGGTATCTCAGCTTGCCGTGACGGCAACGCTCCATTCTCCGCCAGCCAAACGGTGCGCGCCTGTGCATGCAATCGTGTATCGGGATGGCGCGGGAAGTACGGGTGCAGACCCAACCCATACCAGGTGGCCGCCGGGTCCAGATGCGTCACCTGCAGGTCAATGTTCAGGCAGCCCTCGTGCAGTTGCACATCAAGCGTCGCCCGGTAGGCGAACGGTATTGTGCTGTCGAGGCTCAAGCGGGCGTGGTGCTCGCTGTGGTGCTCCACCTGCCAGGCCTGTTGCCAGGCACTGCCGTGGATCGGGTAAGGGTCATGCCCGGTGTTCGGTGCCAGGGCCAGCCAGCCATCAGGGCGCTGAAAGCCGCCCTCGGCGATGCGGTTGGACCATGGCGCCAACGGGTAGCAGCCCAGGCGCCGCGGGTTGCCGCTGGCCAGGGCGGCTTCGTCGGCAGGGCGCAGCAGCGCCTGGCCGGTGGCGCTGGCCTGCCAGTTGACCAGGCTGGCGCCCAGTTCGGGGGCGATGCTCAGGCAGGTAAGGCGGTCTTCCAGGTGCAGCAGGGGGACGCTCATCAGGGCCTCCGGTAGGTCAGCAGGACGATGCCGCACACCACCACGGCGCCGCCAATCAATTGCACGCCACTGAGATGCTGGTCGAGCAATGCCCAGCCCAGCAGCAGCGTGGCGATGGGTTCGACGTTCATCACCGGCGCGTTCTGCGCCATGTTCAGCTTCGGCACGCAGACGAACAGCAAGGTGAAGGCCACGCCATACAACACCACCAGGCTGGCCAGCGCCATCCAGCCGCTGGCGCTGCCAGGCAGCGACAAGCCGGCCGGCATCACGCCGCTGATACCGGCGACCAGCATGCTGGTGAACACGATCAGCAAGGTCAGCAGGCTGCGCACCGGGCCGCGCACGGCAGCCAGCTTGTGGTCGGTGATCCACAGGGCGCAGGCGAACACACAGGCGGCGCAGAACGCCAGGCTCACACCCAGGGCCCAGTGCGGGTTGGCGTCGTGGTTGTCGCTCAGGTGGCTCGGCACGTCCAGCGCCAGCACCAGGCCGCAGAGGATCAGGCCCATGAACAACACGGTGCGCCCAGTCGGGCGGGTGCCGCCCAAGGCCCAGGTGAGCAGCGCCAGCAGCATCGGGAAGGTGTTGCCCACCAACAAGGCCAGGGCCACCGGAATGCGCGCCACGGCCGAATACAGGCACAGGCTCTGGGTGGCAATCAGCAGGCCCAGCAGCAGTTGCCAGCGCCGTGTGCCGGCAGGCAGGCCCAGCGGCTGGCGTTGCCACAGCACCAGGCTGGCCAGCACCAGCAAGGTGATGCCCGAGCGGCAGAGAATGGCCAGCAGCACGCCGGTGTCGTCGTCGAAGGCGATGCGTGCGGCGATGTGGTTGCCGGCGAACGAACAGGCCAGCAGGGCCAGCAGGGCGATGGCCAGTTTGCGCGGGAAGAGGTTTGCAGCAGAAGAAGGGACAGCCATGTGCAGGATCCGTTTGCATTGAGAACCTGGGGCTGCTTTGCAGCCCATCGCAGGCAAGCCAGCTCCCACAGGGGTGTTGCAAGCCCTGAGTCCTGCGCGGTCCCTGTGGGAGCTGGCTTGCCTGCGATGGGCCGCAAAGCGGCCCCAATTACCAGCGTTACAAGACGACGCTCGGCAGCCAAAGGGAGATGGCCGGAATGTAGGTCACCGCCATCAGCACCATGAACAGCGCCACGTAGAACGGCAGCAGCGCCTTCACCGTGGCCTCGATGCTGACCTTGCCAATCGCCGACCCGACGAACAGCACCGCCCCCACCGGCGGGGTGATCAGTCCGATCCCCAGGTTGACCAGCATGATCATGCCGAAGTGCACCGGGTCCACGCCGATACCGGTGATCACCGGCAGCAGGATCGGGGTGAGGATGAGGATCAGCGGCGCCATGTCCATCACCGTGCCCAGCAGCAGGAGCATGAAGTTGATGCACATCAGGATCACATAGCGGTTGTCCGACAGGGTCAGGAACGCCGTGGTGATCTTCGACGGGATCTGCATCAGGGTCATCACGTAGCCGAAGCTGGCGGCGAAACCGATCAGGATCATCACGATCGAGATGGTCCTCACCGTGCGGTGCATCAGCTTGGGCAGGTCGCGCCACTTGTAGTCGCGGTAGATGAACATGGTCACGAAGAACGACCACACCACCGCCACTGCAGCCGACTCGGTCGCGGTGAACACGCCCGACAGGATGCCGCCGAGGATGATCACCATGGCCATCAGGCCCCACAGGGCTTCACCGGCGATCTTCAGCGCCTGGCGCAGCGGGATCACCTCGCCCTTGGGGTAGTTGCGCTTTTTGGCGAAGATCAGGCACAGGCCCATCATCACCGCGCTCAGCAGCAGCCCGGGCATCACCCCGGCCATGAACAGCGACGCGATCGACACCGTGCCACCCGCCGCCAGCGAGTACAGCACCGAGTTGTGGCTGGGCGGGGTCAGCAGCGCTTGCACCGAGCCGCTGACGGTCACGGCGGTGGAGAACTCGCGGGGGTAGCCCTTGCGCTCCATTTCCGGGATCAGCACCGAGCCCACCGAAGCGGTGTCGGCCACCGACGAGCCGGAGATGGCGCCGAAGAAGGTCGACGCGGTGATGTTCACCAGCGAAAGGCCGCCGCGCACGAAGCCCACCAGCACCCCGGCGAACGCCACCAGGCGCCGTGACATGCCGCCCTCGGCCATGATCGCACCGGCCAGCACGAAGAACGGAATGGCCAGCAGCGAGAACTTGTTAACCCCACTGGCCACCTGGATCATCATCGCCTGCAGCGGGATGTCGATGTACCAGGCGCCGATCAGTGCCGACAGGCCCAGGGCATAGGCCACCGGCATGCCCAGCAGGATCAGCGCAATGAAACTGCCCAACAGAATGAACGCATCCATTTACGCCGCCCCCTCGTTTTCTTCCACCAGGTCGAACCGCACCACCTTGCGCTGGCTCTGGTCGCCCAGCAGGAGTTTCTCCAGCACGAAGATCAGCGTCAGCACGCCACCGACCGGGATCGGCGCATAGCTCATGCCTACCCGCACGCTGGGCAGCGAGGCCATGTACTGGTTCCAGGTGGTGACGCACAGCTTGAAGCCGTAGCAGGTCATGAACACGCAGACCCCCACCATCAACAGCTGCGTGAACACCGACACCAGCCGGCGCAGCGGTTCCGGCAGCCGGTCGGTCACCATCGCCACCGCCATGTGTGCGCCGGCGCGGTAGCTGGCGGCGGCGCCGACGAAGGTGAATACCACCATCAGCATGATGGCCACCGGCTCCGGCCAGCTGGAGCCGGTGCCGAGCACGTAGCGGGCAAAGATGCCCCAGGGAATGATCAGCGTCATCGCCAGCACCGACAGCCCGGCGACCCAGATGCAGGCGCGGTACAGCGTGTCGTTGACGCTCAGGAAAAGCATTTTCATAGGCATCACCAAAGCGACAGGGCGACGGGCGTCGCACTGCCGAGGTCATCTTGAAAGGGGCGGGGGTTACTGGACCGCGTCGATACGCTTCATCAGGTCGGCATACTGCGCACCGTACTTCTCGCGTACCGGGGCGGTGGCGTCATAGAACGGCTTGGTGTCGACGGCGATGAACTCCACGCCGGCGGCCTTGAGCTTCTCTTCGCTGGCGGCGGACTTGGCATCCCACAGCACGCGCTCTTCCATCTGCGCCTCGCGGGCGAGCTTCTTCACCAGCACCTGCTGCTCGGGGGTGAGCTTGTTCCAGGTGGTCTTGGACATCACCACCGGTTCCGGCAGGATCAGGTGGTTGGTCAGGGTGAAGTACTTGGCGCTCTGGTAGTGGTTGTGTTCGAGCAGGGTCGGCGGGTTGTTCTCGGCGCCGTCGATCACCCCGGTCTGCAGGGCGCTGAAGATTTCGCCGGTGTCCATGGCGATGCCATTGCCGCCCATGGCGTTCATCATGTCGATGAACAGCGGGTTGCCCTGCACGCGAATCTTCATGCCCTTGAGGTCAGCGAGGCTGCGCACCGGCTTCTTGGTGTAGAGGCTGCGCGAGCCGCCATCCATCCACGCCAGCGCCACCAGGTTGAATTCGGAGTGGGTGATCTTGTCGAGGATCTCCTGGCCGATCTCGCCGTCGATGACCTTGCGCATGTGCTCATGGTCACGGAACACGAACGGCATGTTGAACACGTTCACGTCTGGCACGACCGGGCCGACGATACCGAGGCTGACGCGGGTCATCTGCACCGCACCGATCTGCGCCTGCTCGATCACTTCCTTCTCCGAGCCGAGCACGCCGCCGGGGAACATCTTGAAGGTGATTTCGCCATTGCTGGCCTGTTCGAGCTTCTTGCCCATGTTCTGTTCGGCGACCACGGTCGGGTAGCCGGCCGGGTGGATCTCGGCGAACTTGATGTCGAGTGCCGAAGCTGGCATCGACAGGCTGAAAGCGAACGGGAGTACGGCAAGAAGCAGCTTGCGTTTGAAGGTCATGGTGAAACTCCGTGGTTTTTATTATCTGGTTTCGCGCGTGAGTGTTGGGTGCTGCAATGTCGTGTTCAGCCGCGCCAGGCAGGTTCCTCCAGGCCCTGGACGCCGGGGCGCAGGGCGAACACGCCACCGGCCAGGGGCTGGTCGCTGAGGTCGCTGCCTGCAGGGCGGATCGAAGTGACGAACAAGGTGTCGAGGTTGGCGCCGCCAAAGGCGCACATCGCCGGCTTCTTCACCGGCACGCTGAGCGAGCGGTCGAGGCGCCCGTCAGGGGTGAAACGGTGGATCTGCCCGGCGTCGTTGCCGCAGATCCAGTAGCAGCCGTCGGCATCGATGGCGGCGCCGTCGGGGCGGCCGGGGAAGGCGCGCATGTCGACGAACAGCCGCTGGTTGTGCGGGGTGCCGCTGTCGATGTCGTAATCGAAGGCCCAGATCTTCTGCACGTTGGGGTGCGAGTCGGACAAGTACATGCGCGAGCCGTCCGGGCTGAAGGCCAGGCCGTTGGGCACGATCATGTCCTTGAGCTGCTGGTGCAGCCGGCCCTCGCCGTCGACCCGGTACAGCGCGCCGACGTGGGCGCCTTGCTGCATATCCATGAGCATGCTGCCGGCCCAGAAGCGGCCTTGGCGGTCGCAGCGGCCATCGTTGAAGCGCATGCCTGGTTGTGGGTGTTCGACCGCAGCGAACAGGCGGCTGTCGAGGCTGCCGTCAGCCCGGGCCTGCAACTGGAAGATGCCGCTTTCCATGCCGGCGAGCCAACCCCGTTCAGTGCGGGCGATGCAGGCGAGCATCTCGTCCCCCTGCCACACCTGATGGGCGCCGTCCTGCCAGCGGTGCAGCTGACGGGCCGGGATGTCGACCCAGTACAGGGCCTGTTCGCTGGGGTGCCACACCGGGCTTTCACCGGTGCCATTGCGGGCGTCGACGATCAGTTCGCAATGCATGCTGGAGCCTCCTGGCAGGGCGCGGATCAGCTGAATGGGCCGGCAGCGACGAAGGCGCCACCCTGGTAGACCATGCTCGGGTCGTCGGCGGCGGGTGCCGGTTTGGCCTCTACCGCAGCGCGGAACACTTCCGAGCTGTCCTTGGGCTGGTAGCCCAGGTGTTCGGCGTAGCGGTTGTCCCACCAGACGGTACGGTTGTCGGATGCGCCGTAGACCACGGTGTGGCCGACATCGGCGGTGAACAGGCCGCGCTCGATCAGCTGGGTGAGGTCGTCGTAGCTCAGCCAGGTGCTGAGCATGCGCGGGTTCTGTGGTTGTTCGAACGAGGAGCCGATACGGATGCTGACGGTCTCGATGCCGTAGCGGTCGAAGTAGAAGCTGGCGACATCCTCGCCGTAGCACTTGGACAGGCCGTAGTAGCTGTCGGGCCGGCGCAGGGCATGGGCGTCGATCGTCTGGCCCTGGCGGTAGAAGCCGATCACATGGTTGGAACTGGCGAAGATGATGCGCTTGACCCCGTGCTTGCGTGCGGCTTCGTAGATGTGGAACACGCCACAGATGTTGGGGCCGAGGATGTCCTCGAAGGCATGCTCGGTGGACACGCCGCCGAAGTGGACGATGGCGTCGACGCCTTCGACCAAGGCATGGACCGCAGCCTTGTCGGCCAGGTCGCAAGGGATGACTTCTTCATGGGGGCCGGTGGCAGGGGCCATCGGCGCGATGTCGGAAAGGCGCAGGACTTCGGCGCAGCCGGTGAGGCGTTGGCGAAGCACCTTGCCCAGGCCGCCTGCGGCTCCGGTGAGCAGCAGGCGCTTGAAGGGGGTGGTGGTCATGGCGGCTCTACTTGTGATTGTTGTAAGTTGTCGTATGACTTTGCTGATTATCGGCAGCGCTTTCCGAGGTTGTCAATGCTGATTGCGTGGGATTCTCCGGCCTCATCGCGGCTAAAGCCGCTCCTACAGGTACAGCGTTGCCTTCAGGTGCCGCGCGGGCCTTGAGGAGCGGCTTTAGCCGCGAACACGGGCGAAGCCCGTGCCATGCGATCACAGCAGCGACAGCGGATAGTTGAAGATCAACCGGTTCTCATCGAACTCGTTGTTGCTGTAATCCCGACGAATGCTCGAGTTGCGCCATTTCACGCTCAGATCCTTGAACGGCCCGCTCTGGATCACATACGCCAGCTCCGACTCGCGCACCCACTCCTTGCCATCGGTCACCGCCCCGCTGTGCACGTCGCGGCCACTGATATAGCGGTTCATCAGGGTCAGCCCCGGCACCCCGAGCGTCACGAAGTTGAAGTCATGGCGCACCTGCCACGAGCGCTCCTCGGCATTGTCGAAACTGGAGTTGTAGCTGTCGTTGGCCAGGGTCCCGCCGCTGGTGCCGTTGACCCGCATCCAGGTGTCGCCATCGACTTTCTGCAGCCCGACCCAGAAGGTGTTGCCGCCGTACTTGGCCGAGAACATCCCCGAATAGGTCTTGTTGTCCAGCTTGCCGGCGCGTTCCGAACCGTCCTCGCCACCGTGGAAGTAGCCCAGGTTGGCGCCGAGGGTCCAGTCGCCCAGCGGCTGGCTGTGGCTCAGTTGCAGGTACTGCTGCTCGTAGACATCCTTGAGCACCGCGTTCCACAGCCCGACCAGGGTGCGGTCCTGGTTGAACTTGTACTCACCACCGACGAAATTGAAGCGGTCCGACAGGCCGCGGCCGTAGCTCATGTCTTCCATGCTCGCGTCGTTGCGCGGGCTGTTGCCGCGGAACTGGCCGCCGTACAGGGTCAGCCCGGCAATTTCGCTGGAGGTCACCTGGCCGCCGCGGAAGGTCTGCGGCAGCGAGCGGCCATCGTCAGAGCGCAGGATCGGCAGCACTGGCATCCATTCGCCGATCTTCAGTTCGGTCTTGGAGATACGCGCCTTGCCCGCCACTGCCAGGCGCCCGTAGTCATCCGCCGGCCGTCCGTCATCATGACGTGGCAACAGCCCGGTGCCATAGGTGCCGCCACCGCCATCGAGCTTCACCGACCACAGCCCCAGCACGTCCGCGCCAAACCCCACCGGCCCCTCGGTGAAGCCCGAACGGGCATCGAGAATGAAGCTCTGGGTCCACTCTTCGGCCTTGCTCTGCGGGTTGCTGGGGTTGGTGAAGTTACGGTTGATGTAGAAGTTGCGCAGGCCCAGCACGGCCTTGCTGTCTTCGATGAAGCCTTGGGCGAGGCTGATCCCCGGCATGCCGCCGAGCAGGCTGGCGCCGATCAGCGCAAAGGGAAGGGATGTCTGGCAGATTTTCGACATGGGATGGGTCCGCTGATATTGTTTTTGTTATGTGTTGTCGTACAACTGCGGCGATTTTTATCAAGCCGAAAATCAACTGTCAACGCTTTGAAGATCAATAAATTCGAGCCGTCAAGTGAAAACTCATCGGCGATGGCTCTAGCTCAAGGACTTGGATGAATTTAAAGTCATACTATGACAGCGGGCACATGGATGGCCGCTGGCGCCTTTTTTTCGTTAACTGCTTCGGCTATGCAGAGCCTCGTGCCTAGCGCCTCACCCAGCGGTAGCGCGCTTGCTCGTGAACACCGGCGGAGTTGGTGCCATGAAGGCCCATCATTCCTAGGGTTCTTAAAGACGGACAGCAGTTGCGCAATGGCTAAGATAAGTGCATTGTAATGACGAATGTCTTTACCTAGAGGGTCGTCCCATGGCGTCCATCAATATCCGCGTCGATGACGAACTCAAAGCCCGCGCTTACCAGGAACTAGAACGGCTGGGCGTAACCCCTTCCGAACTCATGCGCCAGGCGCTGCAATACGTGGCCGAACGAGGCAAGCTACCTTTTCGACCCGTCCTGATGACTGAGGAAGACGAAGACCTGATCGCGATTGTGAGGGAGCGACTTGCCTCCCCGCAGCGCGTGAGGGTCCAACTGGATGACCTATAGTCTCGACTTCGATTCACGTGCGTTGAAAGAATGGAAGAAGCTGGGGGATACGGTTCGTCAGCAGTTCAAGAAGAAGCTGGCCGAGGTTCTGCTGAACCCGCGAGTGGAGGCCAACCGGCTTGGCTCGTTGCCCGATTGCTACAAGATAAAACTTCGCAGCAGTGGCTAGCGCTTGGTCTATCAGGTCATTGATCAAGAGGTGGTGGTGTTTTTGGTGGCCGTTGATCGTCGCGAGCGCGATCAGGTTTATCGGAAGGCGGCCGAGCGATTGTAGTGACCCTTTCAACTGCTTTTCGCCCTTGAGTTCAGTCCGCTCAGACTCCTCTACTGCACGCCTTTCAGGTTCGACTCTGCCGCCTCGATCAGGAATCTTTCTCGGTCACCGATTTGAGACGCACCCTGTGTTCAGTTGCGAATGAAGCAGGGGAAGACATCGGCACGTCCTGGAATACCTCGTCGAGCAAGCCCAAGTGCCAGAGCGCGATCATGTAGCTACGCATCTCCACGGTCGGCGTTCCTGCCTCAATTTTGGCAAGCGTGGTGATGGACAATCCGGACTGAGCGGCAAGGTCTTTCTGGCGAATTTTCCGTTCAAGGCGCCTGGTTTTGGCCAGAAGCCCTATTTTCATCAGCCTGTCGGCGCATGCCAAGGGAAAAACGTTCATTTTAAGACCTGCTATAACAGTGCTTATGAGAGATAAAAACTACTATAGCAAGCCTTATGATTGAGAGGGTCGCATGGCCAGCACATCCGCCCCAGCCGCGGCGTATCCGTTTCCCCATCCACCTGCCCATCACGCAGCACCGCCACCACCTCATGGGTCAGCCACCAGCGCAGATGGCGGTTCTCCGGAACATGGTGATGCGCCAGCAAGGTATAGGCCCCGGACTCGCTGACCATCGTGGTCTCCTGGTACTGCCCGTAGCGCAGCAGCTGCACGTTGCGGTACTGGTCCGGGTCGAGCTTGCGGATGCAGTGTTCGTCGAAGAAGCGAGCGCTCAGCCGGCCGAGTTCGTGGGCGCAGAACCAGGCTTGGGATTCGAGCCAGAGGGTGTGGAGGGGGCGGTTGTGGCGGGTGAAGAGGGTGGAGGTATAGACACTGTTCATGATTGGCCATCCTGATGTGGGAGAGCCGTTTCTGACGGGAACGGGATGCCGCTATGTGAGCGTTCTTAAGCGCCGGAAAACGTTATCGTGATGGCAAGCGACAGGCAATCCCGTAGTTTGTAGGACATATCCTGTTCTGTTATCGCAGGCAATAAAAAAGGCTGCCATTCGGCAGCCTTCTCGATGCTCAGCCCGGACAATCAATCCCAGCTCAGCGCACCACCCGTCTGATACTCGATCACGCGAGTCTCGAAGAAGTTCTTCTCCTTCTTCAAGTCCATGATTTCGCTCATCCATGGGAACGGGTTGGTAGTCCCCGGGTACTCTTCCTTCAGACCAATCTGGGTCAGGCGACGGTTGGCGATGAACTTGAGGTAGTCCTCCATCATCGCGGCGTTCATGCCCAGTACGCCGCGTGGCATGGTGTCACGGGCGTATTCGATCTCCAGTTGGGTCCCTTGCAGGATCATCTGGGTCGCTTCTTCCTTCATCGCCGCGTCCCACAGGTGCGGGTTCTCGATCTTGATCTGGTTGATCACGTCGATACCGAAGTTCAGGTGCATCGACTCGTCACGCAGGATGTACTGGAACTGCTCGGCCACGCCGGTCATCTTGTTGCGGCGGCCCATCGACAGGATCTGGGTGAAGCCGCAGTAGAAGAAGATGCCTTCCAGTACGCAGTAGTAGGCGATCAGGTTGCGCAGCAGCTCTTTGTCGGTCTCGACGGTACCGGTGTTGAATTCCGGGTCGGAGATGGCGCGGGTGTACTTCAGGCCCCAGGCTGCCTTCTTAGCGACCGACGGGATCTCGTGGTACATGTTGAAGATCTCGCCTTCATCCATGCCCAGCGACTCGATGCAGTACTGGTAGGCGTGGGTGTGGATCGCCTCTTCGAAGGCCTGGCGCAGGATGTACTGGCGGCACTCCGGGTTGGTGATCAGGCGGTACACGGCCAGCGCCAGGTTGTTGGCAACCAGCGAGTCGGCAGTGGAGAAGAAGCCGAGGTTGCGCATGACGATGCGGCGCTCGTCTTCGGTCAGGCCGTCCATGCTCTTCCACAGGGCGATGTCGGCGGTCATGTTGACCTCTTGCGGCATCCAGTGGTTGGCGCAGCCGTCGAGGTACTTCTGCCAGGCCCAGTCGTACTTGAACGGCACCAGCTGGTTGAGGTCGGCGCGGCAGTTGATCATGCGCTTTTCGTCAACGGCGACGCGGGCCGAGGAGCCTTCCAGCTCGGCCAGGCCTTCGGCGACGTCGAGGGCGTCGAGGGCGGCCTTGGCGCGCTTGACAGCGTCGGAGTCAGAGGCGGTGGCGGCGCGGGCTTCCAGGGCGGCGGCACCGCCGGCGCTGTCGAGCTTGTCGATACCTGGCTGGCTGGCTTGAGTGCTACTTGGGCCTTTAGTGGTGACTTCGTTTTCGTCCTTGTCGAATTCGTCCCAGCTCAGCATGGTGTTTTGGCTCCGCTTGTGGGTCGCATGGGGGCGACCGTAGAAATTTAAGATGAAGTGATATTGCTAGAGACCATGTAGGAATCGCCTCGGCTCACGAGGTAACCCCACAAGGTTTCGAATTCTGGTTTGAATGGCCATGAGCTCAGTGATCAGCAATCACATGCTTCGTTGGCGCACCGACCGCGAAAGGCATCCGGAGGCAGGGGCCCGACCATCGTAAGCGGTCAGAATTTTGAGCCGCTTTTTGAGGGGCAGCATTGTACCGGAAAACAGCAATTCAGGGGCTTTCATGTCGTGTCTCCGATCTCTTTTTTGGGGTAAGAGACCCGGTAACCGTCGATGAGTTTGTCAAGACGCCAGAAGGACAAAATTCGCCTATATGGTGTTGTGTCTTGTTCCGAAGCACACGATATAGTTTTGGGGGGGAGGGGACAAGGGAGAAATTCGAGCCAGGTTTGCCTTGAGTCAAAAGGATGGGCCTTAGGCCGCGTGGAACCGGAGCTACGGGCGGCCAGCGTCAGCTAAGCGATAGACGAATGGCAATGAAGCAATGGGGGGAGTCAATGAAGCGAGAGGAATGGAAGCGCTGAGACAAAAAACAAGCAAAAAAATCCGGAGCCATAGCTCCGGTTTTTTTCAATGTGGATGTATGGGAGAGAAGACTACCGGCATCTGGTAATTGTGGCGGCCAAGGGTTCTGAGATAGGTAGTCATAAGACCTCGGTGCCATGAAATCGGTCACAGATGTGGAGGAGTCATCGCATCTGCTCCAAGTAAAGCCGCAGCGTGGAAAAGGAAGAGTGAAGAAATGAGCAAGGGTACCCAAAAAACAGAAGCCGGGAGTATTGCCCTCCCGGCTTTTTCTGCATTTACTTCGATTTCTTCACGGTTTCAACCACGTGGGTCTTGGGGTTCTGACGAGCCTTTTCGACCGTGGTGAAGCGCCCGCTATCCGCATCGCGACCGATTTTCTGGCCGCCGGATGATGTCTTTTTAGACATAGGGTGATCTCCAATTAGATGAGCATCACTTGACACTAGTCCTGACAGGCACGAAAATTCGCGCTCACTTTAGATCTGTAGGATCTAGCCTCCCGTTGAACGATGCTCTTCGTTCTTGGGAGATTGAAACCCGATGCAGTTCCCGCTGCGTCGGGTTTTTTATTGCCTTTTGAAAGCTTTACATCCGCTTGAGGCAGGAAAAAGCTGGGTAAGCCTTTCTCCTGCCGCACTAGGCCTTACTGGCAGGCTTCGCAATCCGGCTCGTCGATCGCGCAGGCCTTCGGCACTGGCGCGGGGCCCGCTGCCTGGACCGGGGCGCTGTCGCCACCGCTGGAAACGGCGTTGAGCTTGCCGGTGTTGATGGTCGACTTCTCGGTGCTGGTCGCGGCCAGGGCACGGAGGTAGTAGGTGGTCTTCAGACCACGGTACCAGGCCATGCGGTAGGTCACGTCCAGCTTCTTGCCCGAGGCGCCAGCGATGTACAGGTTCAGCGACTGGGCCTGGTCGATCCACTTCTGGCGACGGGAGGCTGCGTCGACGATCCACTTGGTCTCGACTTCGAACGCGGTGGCGTACAGGTCTTTCAGCTCTTGCGGGATACGCTCGATCTGCTGCACCGAACCGTCGTAGTACTTCAGGTCGTTGATCATCACCGAGTCCCACAGGTCGCGGGCCTTCAGGTCGCGAACCAGGTACGGGTTGATCACGGTGAACTCGCCCGACAGGTTCGATTTCACGTACAGGTTCTGGTAGGTCGGCTCGATCGACTGCGACACGCCAGTGATGTTGGCGATGGTCGCGGTTGGCGCGATGGCCATGATGTTCGAGTTACGAATGCCTTTCTGCACGCGGGCACGCACCGGCGCCCAGTCCAGCGACTCTTCCAGGTTGACGTCGATGTACTTCTGGCCACGGGCTTCGATCAGGATCTGTTGCGAATCCAGTGGCAGGATGCCCTTGGACCACAGCGAACCCTGGAAGGTCTCGTAGGCGCCACGCTCGTCGGCCAGGTCGCAGGACGCCTGGATCGCGTAGTAGCTGACCGCTTCCATCGACTTGTCGGCGAACTCGACGGCAGCGTCGGAGCCGTACGGGATGTGCTGCAGGTACAGCGCGTCCTGGAAGCCCATGATGCCGAGGCCGACCGGGCGGTGCTTGAAGTTCGAGTTCCGCGCTTGTGGCACCGAGTAGTAGTTGATGTCGATCACGTTGTCGAGCATGCGCACGGCGGTGTTCACGGTGCGTTGCAGCTTGGCGGTGTCCAGCTTGCCATCGACGATGTGGTTCGGCAGGTTGATCGAGCCCAGGTTGCAGACCGCGATCTCGTCCTTGTTGGTGTTCAGGGTGATCTCGGTGCACAGGTTCGAGCTGTGGACCACGCCCACGTGCTGCTGCGGCGAGCGCAGGTTGCACGGGTCCTTGAAGGTCAGCCATGGGTGGCCGGTCTCGAACAGCATCGACAGCATCTTGCGCCACAGGTCTTTGGCCTGGATGGTCTTGAACACCTTGATCTTGTTGTACTCGGTCAGGGCTTCGTAGTACTCGTAGCGCTCTTCGAAGGCCTTGCCGGTCAGGTCGTGCAGATCAGGCACTTCCGATGGCGAGAACAGGGTCCACTTGCCGTCATCGAAGACGCGCTTCATGAACAGGTCAGGGATCCAGTTGGCGGTGTTCATGTCGTGGGTACGACGACGGTCATCACCGGTGTTCTTGCGCAGCTCGATGAATTCTTCGATGTCCAGGTGCCAGGTTTCCAGGTAGGCGCACACGGCGCCTTTGCGCTTGCCACCCTGGTTGACGGCAACGGCGGTGTCGTTGACCACTTTCAGGAACGGCACGACGCCCTGGGATTTGCCGTTGGTGCCCTTGATGTAGGAGCCCAGTGCACGCACAGGGGTCCAGTCGTTGCCCAGGCCACCGGCGAATTTCGACAGCATGGCGTTGTCGTGGATCGCGTGGTAGATGCCCGACAGGTCGTCTGGCACGGTGGTCAGGTAGCAGCTCGACAGCTGCGGGCGCAGGGTGCCGGCGTTGAACAGGGTCGGGGTCGAAGCCATGTAGTCGAACGACGAGAGCAGGTTGTAGAACTCGATCGCACGGGCTTCTTTGTCTTTCTCTTCCAGCGCCAGGCCCATGGCCACACGCATGAAGAACACCTGCGGCAGCTCGAAGCGCACGCCATCCTTGTGGATGAAGTAGCGGTCGTACAGGGTCTGCAGGCCCAGGTAGGTGAACTGCTGGTCGCGCTCGTGGTTGATCGCCTTGCCCAGTTTTTCCAGGTCGAAGTCGGCCAGTGCCGGGTTCAGCAACTCGAACTCGATACCTTTGGCGACATAGGCCGGCAGGGCCTTGGCGTACAGGTCGGCCATCTCGTGGTGGGTGGCGCTGTCGGCCACTTCGAGGAAGCCCAGGCCTTCGGCGCGCAGGGTGTCCATCAGCAGGCGGGCGGTGACGAACGAGTAGTTCGGCTCACGCTCGACCAGGGTACGGGCGGTCATCACCAGGGCGGTGTTGACGTCCTTGATGGCCACGCCGTCGTACAGGTTCTTCAGGGTTTCGCGCTGGATCAGGTCGCCATCGACTTCGGCCAGGCCTTCGCAGGCTTCGCTGATGATGGTGTTCAGGCGCGCCATGTCCAGCGGCGCCAGGCTGCCATCGGCCAGGGTGATGCGGATGCTTGGGTGCGGCTCGACCACGGACTCGGCGTTGCTGCGGGTCGCGCGCTCCTTGGCGCGCTGGTCGCGGTAGATCACGTAGTCACGGGCGACTTTCTGCTCGCCGGCACGCATCAGGGCCAGTTCGACCTGGTCCTGGATTTCTTCGATGTGGATGGTGCCACCCGATGGCATGCGACGCTTGAACGTGGCGGTGACCTGCTCGGTCAGGCGTGCAACGGTGTCGTGGATGCGCGACGAGGCAGCGGCGGTGCCGCCTTCAACTGCGAGGAACGCCTTGGTGATGGCCACGGTGATCTTGTCGTCGGTGTAGGGGACGACAGTGCCGTTGCGCTTGATCACGCGCAGTTGGCCCGGAGCGGTGGCGGCCAGATCCTGGTTGGAATCGGCGGCCTGCGGCGCCAAAGCCTGCGGGTTCTCGCGAGTCGTGTCGGTTTGCATGGGTGGGTGTCTCCACAGTTTCAATAGTGTTCAGGCGCCTTCTGGGCGCCCACCGTTCCGTCCACTTGCTCGATGGCCTTGGCGAGGATGCGTCATGCGCGCGCATCCACCCGCTCGGGCGTACCGACTTCGGGACAGATCAGGAAATGGGGGCAAGAACCTTGCCGCTCCCTGGCCGAAGTCAAATGCTCTGGGTTGAGCCAGAGCAGGCTGTTCAGTATCCGCTAGGAGCGGTTGGATCGTTGAAACCACGACGAGTTCTGCCAGAAAAATCGCTTGAATTTTTCTGCTGACTCATGCTTGGCGTGGGTGACTGAAACCCAACATCTAGTGGTTTGCTGCGCTGGGGATACAAGATAATGCGGTACAGGGGTCTTTGCAAGGCGATCGGCTGTGGATAACTTGTGCGTACTTTGTGAGTGAATAGTGGGTAATCGCTGTAGGCCTAGTGCCAAGTGGTGTTCACTATTTTTCTCTTGCTCGCTGCCCCCAGGCAGAATTTTTTGGGCGCGCACCCTAACACAAAAAACGGTTCAGTTGAGGCCACCGCCGGACAGGTTGGCAGTGCCGGCGGGCGGCACGTAGTATCCGAGGGTGATGTTGCCTTTTGGTTAAAGGCGGGTACCGAAATAAAAACAACAATACAAAGGCAGGGGCCATGGACCAACCCAGCAATCGCATCCTCATCGTCGAAGACGACCAGCGCCTGGCCGAGCTCACCGCCGAATACCTGCAGGCCAACGGCTACGAGGTCACCGTGGAGGGCGATGGCGCCCGTGCCGCTCGCCGCATCATCGACAGCCAGCCGGACCTGGTAATCCTCGACCTGATGCTGCCCGGCGAAGACGGCCTGAGCATCTGCCGCCGCGTGCGCGGCCAGTATCCCGGCCCGATTCTGATGCTGACGGCCCGTAGCGACGAGCTCGATCAGGTCCAGGGCCTGGACCTGGGTGCCGACGACTACGTGTGCAAGCCGGTGCGCCCGCGTTTGCTGCTGGCGCGGATTCAGGCCCTGCTGCGGCGCAGCGAAAGCACGGACAACAAGCGCCACGACCTGGCCTTCGGCCCGCTGCGCATCGACAACCGCCTGCGCGAAGCCTGGCTCGACGCGCAGCAGATCGACCTCACCGGTGCTGAATTCGACCTGCTCTGGCTGCTGGCCAGCAACGCCGGGCGGGTGCTGTCGCGCGAGCAGATCTTCACCGCCTTGCGCGGGGTCGGCTACGACGGCCAGGACCGCTCCATCGACGTGCGCATTTCCAGGATCCGCCCCAAGATCGGCGACGACCCGATCCACCCGCGGCTGATCAAGACACTGCGCAGCAAGGGTTACCTGTTCGTTGGCGATGCCCCATGAACCGCTCGATCTTCCTGCGCATCTACGGCGGCATGCTCGCTGTGCTGGTGCTGGTGGCGCTGCTTGGCGCGCTCAGCCTGCACCTGGTCAATGAAGTGCGCGCGGCCCAGCACCGCGAGCGGCTGGCCCAGGGCACGTTCAGCCTGATGGCCGACAACCTGGCGCAGCAGAACGAGACCGAGCGCAAGCGCTCGTTGCTGATGTGGGAGCGCTTGCTGGGCGTGCCGCTGGAGCTGCAGCCGATGTCGGCGCGCACACTCGATGGCGGCCAGCGCGCCCGCCTGTACCGTGGCCTGGTGGTGGTGGAGAAGACCGGGCCGCACGCCGCCCAGGTGCTGCGCAAGGTCGGCCAGGAAGACCTGTTGCTGGTGGCCCAGGTCAAGCAGGTCAGCGAGCAGTTGGCACGTGCCACGCTTTATCTGCTGGCCGATGAACTGGTGCGCTACCCGGTGACCGAGCAGCAGCAGCGCCTGGCAGACATCACCCAGAGCAAGGGCTTCGGTTTCGGCGTCGCCTTGCAGCGCATCGAGCGGGTCGGCCTGGACGATGACCAGCGGCGCCGGGTGGAGGAAGGGGATACGGTGATGGCGCTGGGCCGTGACGGTGATTCGATCCGTGTGTTCGCCGGCCTGCCAGGCTCGCCGCTGGTGCTGGAGATCGGCCCGCTGTATCAGCTCAACCCCTATCCGCCGCAGTTGCTGATCCTGATTGCCTTCCTCGGCCTGTGCCTGATCGGCCTGGTGGTGTACCTGCTGGTGCGCCAGCTGGAACGGCGCGTGTCGGGCATGGAAATCGCCGCCACGCGCATCGCCCAGGGCAGCCTCGACACCCGCGTGCCGGCCGGTGATGCCGATTCGGTGGGGCGCCTGGCTGCGGCCTTCAATGGCATGGCCGAGCACCTGCAGCGCTCGCTTAACATGCAGCGCGAGCTGGTGCGTGCGGTGTCCCACGAACTGCGCACCCCCGTGGCACGCCTGCGCTTTGGCCTGGAGATGATCGAAAGCGCGACCACCGAGCAGGCCCGCGCCAAGCACCTGGCCGGCATGGATGGCGATATCCAGGACCTGGACAAGCTGGTCGACGAGATGCTGACCTACGCACGCCTGGAGCAGGGCGCCCCGGCGCTGAAGTTCCAGCGTATCGAACTGGATGCCTTGCTCGACCGGGTGATCGAAGAGTTGGCGCCGCTCAACAGCAAGGTGCGCTTGCTGCGTGGGGCGTGCCAGGCCAGCGACGGCTGCTGGGTCGAAGCCGAACCGCGTTACCTGCATCGTGCGCTGCAGAACCTGGTGAGCAATGCCCTGCGCCATGCCGGCAGTGAGGTGCGCCTGAGCTACCAACTGGGCCAGCAGCGTTGCCGCATCGATGTGGAAGACGATGGCCCGGGCATCCCCGAAGGCGTCTGGGATCGGATCTTCACCCCCTTCACCCGGCTCGACGACAGCCGCACCCGTGCTTCCGGCGGGCATGGCCTGGGGCTGTCGATCGTGCGGCGGATCATCTACTGGCACGCTGGCCGCGCCACGGTGGGGCGCAGCGAGGCGCTGGGCGGGGCTTGCTTCAGCCTCAACTGGCCGCGTGAGCAAGCGCCGCAGTAAGGCTCAGACGCTGATCAGGCTGAGCAGGTGGCCGTCCTGCAGGCCGAACTGGCCTTCGACTTCGGCGCCTTGGCGCCATTCGGGTGACAGGTCGGTGAGCAGGCGCAGGCGGGCCAGGCCTGCGGCAGACCACTCCAGCACTTCGGCATGCTCGAAATAGAAGCGCTGTCGGGTCAGGGGGTAGAGCGCCTTGAACAGGCTTTCCTTGAGCGAGAAGGTCAGGGTGACCGTCAGGCCCAGCTGGCCACGGTCCAGGCGCTCGCGTTCGGCTGGCGTCAGGATCTCGCCCATCAATCGCTCGGCACGCGCGTCATCCAGCAGCGCTTCCTGGTCCAGGCCCAGGCTGCGGCAGGCACCATCGGCAGCGACCACCGCAGCGGCCCAGCCTTTGCCATGGGTGATCGAGCCGTGGATGCCGGTGGGCCAGATCGGCGAGCGGTCCTCATGGGTGCCGGGCACGTAGTCGCGGCCATCCAGGCGCTGCAGCGCGGCGCGGGCGCAAACGCGGCCGGCAAGGTACTCGGCCTGGCGCTTGGCCACCGAACGTTGCAGGCTGGCGCTGGGCACGATGCCGGCGCGCTGGAAGTCATCGGCGGCCAGGTGGGCGGGGTCGAAGGCGCAGCTGACCAGCACCGCACCGGGCAGCGGGCAGGGCAGGGGCCAGTGATGCTGGAGCGGGGCGCAGCAGGCGGGGAGTGTGTTCATGGCGACCATTGTGCCAGCCATGAGCCCTGCGAAGCAGCCCCAGCGATCTCTACTTGAATACTTGCTTGAAAAACGCCTGCATGTCCGCCCAGGAGCTCTTGTCCGCCGCCTCGTTGTAACCAATGTCCGGACCACCGTGGTCGCCATGGCTCAGCCGGTCCGCATCCGGGTTGGTAAACCCATGCTTGGCGCCCGGAATGCTGACGAACTGGTAGTTGACCTTGGCCGCGTCCATCTCCTTCTTGAAGGCATCCACCTGCTGCGGGGTGACCATGCTGTCGTCCGCCCCGTGTTCGACCAGCAGGTAGGCCCGCACCACACCAGGCTGGGTGACCGGTGTCTGGGTGGCCAGTGCGCCGTGGAAGCTCACTACGGCATCCAGCCTCGCACCCCTGCGTGCGGCATCAAGCACCACCTTGCCGCCGAAGCAGTAACCCACCGCACCGAGTTTGCGCTTGTCGGTGTTAGGCTGTTTTTTCAACAGTTCCAGCCCGGCGTCGAAGCGCTGTGCTGCCGCTTTCGGGTCCTTCATTGCCTCGGCCATGAACGCCTGGGCGTCCTGTGGGTGCTCGGTGTGCTTGCCGTCGCCATACATGTCGATGGCCAGTGCGTTGTAGCCCAGTGCAGCGAGGTCGCGGGCACGGCGTTTGGCATAGTCGTTCAGCCCCCACCATTCGTGCACCACCAGCACGCCTGGGCGCTTGCCATCCACGGCGTCGTTGTAGGCGTAGTAGCCAATCAGTGCCGTGCCGTCGTCGGCCTGGTATCGGATCTCGCGGGTTTTCACATCCGCTTGGGTGAGGGCGGCGCTGCACATCAGTATCAGGGCCAGCAGGACGCGCATGTTACTACTCCTTGTTTGGCAGGTAGATCGTTCAGCCGCGGTTCAGCCTGGGTTCAGCCGCGGTTCAGTGCACCCTGCTTACTCTAGCTTCCAGAGCGCAACAGCGCATTCATCTGGAGTACCGTGCTATGAAAACCTTCAATTCCCTGCTCGCCGCCATGGCCGTCTGCGCCGCTGGCATCACCAGCGCCCAGGCTGCGGAAGTAAACTTCGCCAGCCTGACCTATGGCCAGACCAGCGACAAGGTACGCAAGTCCGGGCTGCTGCAGAGCAACACCGACCACCTCAACGCCGACGGCATCATCGCCAAGGACGCTACCTGGGGCGTGCGCCTGGGCAAGATCAATGATCAGGCTCGCTACTACATGACCTACGACAACGTTTCCGGCGACCACAGCGGCTACAAGCTGCGCCAGGAAAACCTGCTCGGCAGCTACGACCTGCTCCTGCCGGTAGGGGACACCACCAAGCTGTTCGGCGGTGGCAGCCTGGGCATGACCAAGCTGACCCAGGATTCGCCAGGGGCCAGCCGTGATACCGGCTACGGTTATGCAGTGGGCTTGCAGGCCGGTGTTATCCAGGAGATTACCGACAATGCTTCGATGGAGTTGGGGTACCGCTACCTGCGCACCAATGCCGACACTGAGGTAGGTGCCAGTGGCGGGCCGAAGGAGGGCACCTTGCGCCTGACCAGCAGTGCACAAACCTACCTGGCGGCAACCTACAAGTTCTGACCGGCGAGCCAGGTTATCCTGTACCGGCCTCTTCGCGGGTTTACCCGCGAGCCGGTACAGGCAATACATTAAAGAGGAGCCCTGAATGAAACTGCTGGTGGTCGAGGACGAAGCCCTGCTGCGGCACCACCTCCATACACGCCTGGGTGAAAGCGGCCATGTGGTCGAAGCCGTGGCCGATGCCGAAGAGGCGCTGTACCAGGCCGAACACTTCCATTTCGACCTGGCCATCGTCGACCTGGGCCTGCCTGGCATCAGCGGTCTCGAGCTGATCGGCCGCCTGCGCAGCCAGGGCAAGACCTTCCCCATCCTCATTCTCACCGCCCGTGGCAACTGGCAGGACAAGGTCGAAGGCCTGGCTACCGGTGCCGACGACTATCTGGTCAAGCCGTTCCAGTTCGAGGAGCTCGAAGCGCGCCTGAACGCCTTGCTGCGCCGTTCCAGCGGTTTCACCCAGTCGACCATCGCCGCCGGCCCCCTGGTGCTGGACCTCAACCGCAAGCAGGCAACCCTGGATGAGCAGCCGCTGGCGTTGACGGCCTACGAGTACCGCATCCTCGAGTACCTCATGCGTCATCACCAGCAGGTGGTGGCCAAGGACCGCCTGATGGAGCAGCTCTATCCCGGCGACGAGGAGCGCGACCCTAACGTCATCGAGGTGCTGGTCGGCCGCCTGCGCCGCAAACTCGAGGGCGAGAACGGTTTCAAGCCGATCGACACGGTGCGCGGCCTCGGCTACCTGTTCACCGAGCGCTGCCGATGATCCGTTCGCTGCGGGTGCGGCTGATGCTCGCGGCGGCAGTGCTGGCACTGCTGTTCATGCTGGGCTTGTTGCCGGCCTTGCAGAAGGCCTTCAGCCTGGCCCTGAAGGAATCGATCGAGCAGCGCCTGGCCTCGGACGTGACCACGCTGATATCCGCTGCGCGCATCGAGCACGGCCAGCTGCAGATGCCAGAGCTGTTGCCGGACGAACGCTACAACCTGCCGTACACCGGCTTGCTGGGATATATCTTCGACCGTGACGGCAACCTGGTGTGGCGCTCGCGCGCCACCGCCGACCGGCACATCAATTACCGCCCGCGCTACGACGGGCGCGGCAACGAGTTCGCCCGTATCCACCAGGCGGATGGCGAAGAGTTCTTCGTCTATGACGTCGAGATCAAGCTGCTCGGTGGCCAGAGCGCGGCCTACAGTATCGTGGCGCTGCAGCCGGTGAGTGAATACAAGGCCACGCTCGATGGCCTGCGCGAAAAGCTCTACCTGGGCTTTGGCGCGGCCCTGCTGGCCTTGCTGGCGCTGCTCTGGGCCGGCCTGACCTGGGGGTTGCGCTCGTTGCGCCGGTTGAGCCTTGAGCTGGATGAGGTGGAGTCTGGCGCGCGGGATGGCCTCAGTGGCGAGCACCCGCGCGAACTGCTGCGCCTGACCCGTTCGCTGAACCGTCTGTTGAGTAGCGAGCGCGAACAGCGCACTCGCTACCGCGACTCCCTGGGCGATCTGGCGCACAGCCTGAAGACCCCGTTGGCAGTGTTGCAGGGCGTGGGCGAGAGCATGCAGCAGCGGGCTAGCGAGCGCGAACAGGCACGGGTGCTGCAGAGCCAGATCGAACGCATGAGCCAGCAGATCGATTACCAGCTGCAGCGCGCCAGCCTGCGCAAGAGCGGCCTGGTGCGCCACCGCGTGCGGTTGCTGCCGGTGCTGGAGAGCTTGTGCAGCACCCTGGCCAAGGTCTATCGCGACAAGCGGGTGGAGGTCCAGCTGGATGTGCCTGCGCAGGCACATGTGCCGATGGAGCAGGGAGCGTTGCTGGAACTGCTGGGCAATCTGCTGGAAAACGCCTACCGGCTGAGCCTGGGGCACGTGCGGGTGAGCCTGCAGGAGGCGCCCGGCACGCTGACGCTGTGCATCGAGGACGACGGCCCCGGGGTACCGGCTGACCAGCGTGAGCGGATTCTCGAACGCGGCGAACGGCTGGACCGGCAGCACCCCGGCCAGGGCATTGGCCTGGCGGTGGTCAAGGACATCGTCGACAGCTATGACGCCGAACTGACCCTTGATGAATCCGCGTTGGGCGGAGCCGCCTTCTGCATCACCCTGCACCTTGATTGATCCGCTGCTCGGGCGGATTCCCGCCATATCCCTTGTACATTTCCCGCCACCGGGCGGAAATCCGCCACCTTTCCTCAGAAAAATCGCCCCGTCGTTGGGCATTTACAGCCCGTAAATACTGCCTCTGCACCCAGGATGGGCATTTTGGCATCGCCCTTGCTATCTCACTTGGCAGAGGCCTGCCCAGGCAGCTCGAACACAACGACAAATCCCTCCGGGTGCAGGAGGGTTAGCGATTCAGGTGCCCACACACCCTGGGAAGGGTGGAGCCGGCACACTTGAGGAAAAATGAGCCATGACGACACGTCAGCCGCTGTACAAATCCCTGTATGTCCAGGTGTTGGTCGCCATCACCATCGGCATCCTGCTCGGCCACTTCTACCCCGAAACCGGCGTCGCCCTTAAGCCTTTGGGTGATGGTTTCGTCAAACTGATCAAGATGGTCATCGCGCCCATCATCTTCTGTACCGTGGTCAGCGGCATCGCCGGCATGCAGAGCATGAAGTCGGTCGGCAAGACCGGCGGCTACGCGCTGCTGTACTTTGAAATCGTCTCCACCGTCGCCCTGATCATCGGCCTCGTGGTCGTCAACGTGGTCCAGCCTGGCGCTGGCATGCACATCGACGTCAGCACCCTGAACGCCAGCAGCGTGGCTGCCTACGCCGCCGCGGGCGCGCAGCAGACCACCGTCGGCTTCCTGCTCAACATCATCCCCAACACCGTGGTGGGTGCCTTCGCCAACGGCGACATCCTGCAAGTGCTGATGTTCTCGGTGATCTTCGGCTTCGCCCTGCACCGCCTGGGCAGTTACGGCAAGCCGGTGCTGGACCTGATCGACCGCTTCGCCCACGTGATGTTCAACATCATCAACATGATCATGAAGCTGGCCCCGGTCGGTGCCTTCGGCGCCATGGCCTTCACCATCGGCCAGTACGGCGTGGGTTCGCTGGTGCAGCTGGGCTACCTGATGGCGTGCTTCTACATCACCTGCCTGCTGTTCGTGCTGGTGGTACTGGGCGGTATCTGCCGCGCCCACGGCTTCAGTGTCCTCAAGCTGATCCGCTACATCCGTGAAGAGCTGATGATCGTGCTGGGCACTTCGTCCTCGGAATCGGCCCTGCCACGCATGCTGGCCAAGATGGAGCGCCTGGGTGCCAAGAAGTCGGTCGTCGGCCTGGTGATCCCGACCGGCTACTCGTTCAACCTCGACGGTACCTCGATCTACCTGACCATGGCTGCGGTGTTCATCGCTCAGGCCACCGACACCCACATGGACATCACCCACCAGATCACCCTGCTGCTGGTGCTGCTGGTGGCTTCCAAAGGTGCTGCCGGCGTGACCGGTTCGGGCTTCATCGTGCTGGCAGCCACCCTGTCTGCCGTTGGCCACCTGCCGGTTGCCGGCCTGGCGCTGATCCTCGGCATCGACCGCTTCATGTCCGAAGCCCGCGCACTGACCAACCTGGTCGGCAACGCCGTGGCCACCGTGGTCGTGGCCAAGTGGGTGAAAGAGATGGACGACGACAAGCTGGCCTCCGAGCTGGCTTCCGGTGGCGCGCCGCTGGAATTGTCGGTACCTACCGATGACCTGGGCGTTGCTGAAACCCCGGTTCGTTGATCCTGATGCGGTAAAAAAGAAGGCGACCCTCGGGTCGCCTTTCTTGTGCCTGGCTATTCGACGCGGGTTTCGCCGCTGTACACCAGAATCTCCCGGCAGCGCCGGCACAGATAGCGCCGCCCCTGGCGCACCAGCTTGTGCCGCTGCGCGGTAAACGGGAAATCAGCCTCCGGGCACGGGCAGCGGTAGATGTAGCGGGTCACCACGCGCCGTTGCACTGCATAGTTGTGGCAACGATTCGGCGGCAGTTCATAGACCCCGCGCATGATCAGCTGCCATTCCTCACCGTGGGCCTGGATGCGGTCGCCAAACAATTGGTGGGCCACCAGGTGTGCCACTTCATGGGCCACGGTCTGGCGCAGGAAGTCTTCCTGGTTCTCGCGATACAGTTGCAGGTTGAAGCGCAGCAGGTTCTCGTGCAGGTGGGCGACGCCGGCTTTCTGGCCGCGCAGCTTGAAGCTGACTTCCGGGCGCGGGAAGGGGCGTTTGAAGAAGGCTTCGGCTTGCTGGTAACAGGTTTCGACGCGTTGTTTGAGCAGCTCGGGCATGGCGGGGTGGTTCTCCTGACCGGGCATTATGCCGCATGCCTGTCGCGGTTGCCGAGCCACCGGTCAGCAGGCATCCGCACAAAGACAAAGGCCGCCTTGCGGCGGCCTCTGCTTGATGCCCTATGTTGGCTGGATCTGATCTAGTTGGTGTACACGGGCCCCACGCCCAAACCCCAGATGATCACGGTTGCAGCCATGATCGCCACCAGCACCACGAGGCCCACTGCCAGCACGGAGCTTGAGAACAGGAAGCCTTCATCTGACGGTATGTTCATGAACGTCGGCAAGCCGACATACAGCAGGTACACGGTGTAGCAAATGGCAGCGGTCCCCACCAGCATGCCCAGCCACAGGTGCGGATACAGCGCCGCCAGGCCACCGAGGAACAGCGGGGTGGCGGTGTAGGTGGCAAAGGCGATGCATTGCGCCATGGACGGGTTGGCGTCGTAGGTGCGGGCCATCCAGTGAATGAATGCGCCCATCACCGCAACCCCGGCGAGCATCGCCACGTAGGACATGATGCTCATCCATATTGCGCTATCCATGGTCAGCATCACTGCCGGCCGGCCGCCGATCACCCAACCCACCTGGGTTGTGCCGATAAAGGCCGAAATGGCGGGAATCGCCGCCAGGATGAGGGTATGAGTAAGGTACATGTGGCTGATGCTTTCTTCTTCGCCACGAATCTCCCGCCATTCCTGGTCGGGATGGGTAAACAGCCCCACAACGTGATGAATCATGCCGGTCACTCCTCTCAATATTGCCAATCGCCCCCCACATGGAGCGCAAGCGGCCCGAGGCCAGGACACCGAAGCAGAACGGTAATGTGGCCTTATGTCGCAGTATAGGAAGCCAATCCCCGCACAAACCCGGCTTTTTAGAGCAAATTGCGCTGTCAGGGCCGTTGTTGATTACCTTGAAGTCTTTGTCGGAATCCCTACAGGTGCGCGTGGTTTGTGCGTAAAATAGCCGGCTTTTGTCACACCTCGCGGATCCAAGCGCTATGGGCACCCTCTCGGTCAACCAGAACAAACTGCAAAAACGCCTGCGTCGTCTCGCCGGCGAAGCCATCACCGACTACAACATGATCGAAGATGGCGACAAGGTCATGGTCTGCCTGTCTGGCGGCAAGGACAGCTACACCATGCTCGACGTTCTGTTGCACCTGCAGAAGGTGGCACCGATCAAGTTCGAGATCGTCGCGGTGAACATGGACCAGAAGCAGCCGGGCTTCCCCGAGCATGTGCTGCCGGCCTACCTCAAGGAGCTGGGCGTCGAGTACCACATCGTCGAGAAGGACACCTACTCGGTGGTCAAGGAGCTGGTCCCCGAGGGCAAGACCACCTGCTCGCTGTGCTCGCGCCTGCGCCGCGGTACCCTGTACACCTTCGCCGATGAAATCGGTGCGACCAAGATGGCCCTGGGGCACCACCGCGACGACATCGTCGAAACCTTCTTCCTCAACATGTTCTTCAACGGCGCGCTCAAGGGCATGCCGCCCAAGCTGCGTGCCGACGACGGCCGCAACGTGGTGATCCGCCCGCTGGCCTACTGCAGCGAGAAGGACATCCAGGCCTACTCGGACATGAAGGAATTCCCGATCATCCCGTGCAACCTCTGCGGCTCGCAGGAGAACCTGCAGCGCCAGGTGGTCAAGGACATGCTGGTGGAGTGGGAGCGCAAGCACCCTGGCCGCACCGAGAGCATCTTCCGCGCCATGCAGAACGTGGCGCCGTCGCAGCTGGCCGACCGCAACCTGTTCGACTTCACCAGCCTGAAGATCGACGAGAACGCCACCCCGCGCTTCCTCGACGTGGTGAACATCTGAGGCCATGCGCGATTACCAGTGGCTGCATGCGTATTGCCTGAACCGCTTCGGCTCGGCCCAGGCACTGGAAGCCTTCCTGCCACAGCCGCGCACGCCGGCGCAGCTGCGCGATATCGCTGACGACCGCTACCTGTCGACCCTGGCCCTGCGCGTGTTTCGCGCCGGGCTCAAGCACAGCCTGGTCGATGCCAAGTGGCCAGCGTTCGAGCAGGTGTTCTTTGGTTTCGACCCGGAGAAGGTGGTGCTGATGGGCGCCGAGCACCTGGAGCGGTTGATGCACGACGAGCGTATCATCCGCCACCTGGGCAAGCTCAAGAGCGTGCCGCGCAATGCGCAGATGATCCTCGATGTGGCGAAGGAGAAGGGCAGTTTCGGTGCGTTCATCGCCGACTGGCCGGTGACCGATATCGTCGGGCTGTGGAAGTACCTGGCCAAGCACGGCAACCAGTTGGGCGGGCTGTCGGCGCCGCGCTTCCTGCGCATGGTCGGCAAGGACACCTTCATCCCCACCGAAGACATGGCGGCGGCGTTGATCGCGCAGAAGGTGATCGACAAGCAGCCGACCAGCCAGCGCGACCTGGCGCTGGTGCAGCAAGCGTTCAATCAATGGCACGCAGAGAGCGGGCGGCCGCTGTGCCAGTTGTCGGTGATGCTGGCGCATACCGTCAACCATTGAGTCCTTGGGGCCGCAAAGCGGCCCCCCCTGCATTCAACTGCCTTCGCCCGCCATGCGCCGCTCGAACTGAAACTTCCAGCGCACATACAAAAGCCCGGCAATGAACAATCCCAGGCTCACCAGCACTTCAACCCAGCCAAACACCGCCCGCGCGGGGTCGAACGCTGCCAGCACGCCCTTGATGAAGTAGATATTCACCACGAAGCAGGTCCAGGCATGCGCCCGGGCACTGCCCATCAGCATGCCCGGCAGCAGCAACAGCAGCGGCACCAGTTCGATCGCCAGGATCACCTCGACCCGCGCCCCATGCAGGTTGGCGAACCACAGGTTGTTCACCACCAGCAGCGCGATCAGGCCGAAGAAGAACGCCAGGCTCAACGCCCGCGTCAGGCGCAGGCGCGGCGCCAGCCATTCGAGTGGCGGCAACACCTTGGGCTTTTTAGCCACGCGCGGCCTCCAGGGCCTTGGCGGTGGTCGCCAGGCGTTGGCCAAGGGCGCGACACAAGGCGATCTCATGCTGGTCCAGCTCACGCTTGCCATCGGCGCCGGCATGGTGGCTGGCGCCATAAGGCGTGCCGCCGCCACGGGTCTCCAGCAGCGCCGACTCGCTGTACGGCAGGCCCATCACCAGCATGCCGTGGTGCATCAGCGGCAGCATCATCGACAGCAGGGTGGTTTCCTGGCCGCCGTGCAGGCTGGCGGTGGAGGTGAACACGCCAGCCGGTTTGCCGACCAGTTCGCCACCCAGCCACAAGCTGCTGGTGCCATCGAGGAAGTACTTCAGCGGTGCGGCCATGTTGCCGAAGCGGGTCGGGCTGCCCAGCACCAGGCCGGCGCAGTGGCGCAGGTCGTCGAGGGTGGCGTACAGCGCGCCGCTGGCCGGGATGTCCGAAGCCACCGCTTCGCACTCGGTGGAAATCGCCGGCACCGTGCGCAGGCGTGCTTCCATGCCGGCCAGCTCGATGCCACGGGCGATGTGCCGGGCCATTTCGCTGGTCGAACCGTGGCGGCTGTAATACAGCACCAGGATATACGGCGCACTCACGGCAGGATCTCCAGCACCTTCTCCGGCGGGCGGCCGATCACGGCCTTGTCACCGGCGATCAGGATCGGGCGTTCGATCAGCTTGGGGTTGTTTACCATGGCGTCGATCAACTGCGCGTCGCTCAGTGCCGGGTTTGCCAGGTCGAGGGATTTGTATTCGTCTTCACCAGTGCGCAGTAACTGGCGTGGGGCGATGCCCAGCTTGCCGAGCAGGGCCTTGAGGGTTGCGGCGTCGGGCGGGGTTTCCAGATAGCGCACGATGGTCGGTGCCAGGCCGCGTTGTTCAAGCAGTTCCAGCGCGCCGCGGGATTTCGAGCAGCGCGGGTTATGATAGAGCGTCAAGTCAGTCATGTCGGGTCGCATCCAGCTGGGTGTGGCGGCTATTCTAACCGCAGCGACTGACCTATTTGCTTGAAACTTCGAGAAGGATTGACCCATGGCAAGGCGTCTGGCAGCAGTACTGGCCATCACCGCGAGCCTTTTGCTCGGTGGTTGCGGTGCCGATTACGGCGTGGACCAAGATGGCAAGACGGTAAAGGCGGAACAGATCGACGGGCACTGGGTAGTGCTCAATTACTGGGCCGAATGGTGTGGCCCGTGCCGTACCGAGGTACCTGAGCTGAACCAGGCGGCCAAGCAGTGGGCGGCCGATGGCATCAAGGTGGTCGGGGTGAACTTCGATGGCCTGCAGGGCCCGGAGCTGAAGCAGGCAGCGCAGGCCCTGGGCATCGGCTTCACGGTGCTGGCGCAGGACCCGGCCGAGCGTTATGACCTGCCCCGCAGCGAGGCGCTGCCGGTGACCTACATCATCGATGACAAGGGCAAGGTGCGTGAGCAACTGATGGGCGAGCAGACCCTGGAAGGGTTGCAGGCCAAGATCAAGGCCCTCAAGCAGGGGTGAGTTGCGAGCTGCAAGCTGCAAGTAAAGGCGGATTGGTGTTCACTCTGCTTTTTCTTGCGACTTGAAGCTCGCAGCTTGCAGCTGTATTCAGCCTTCTTCAGGCCAGAAGCGCAGCGGCTTGCCCTCGGCTGGCCAGAAGCGCATCTGTTCGATGGGCGACACATCCCAGCGCTGAACCGTCTCCAACGCCTGCAGGAAGCGCTTTTCCTGCTCCATCAACGCCGGGGCACACAGTTTGCGGGTTTTGCCAACCTTGCCGAAGCTCAGGTGCTCACCGTCCAGCGTGTACGGCGCAAACCAGTGGTTGCAGCCAGCATTGCCATAGGCGCGGCCATCACTGGCCAGGGTCAGGGTCAGGTGGCTGTAGTCAATCAGCGGACGTTCGCCGATCCACTCCAGCACGTAGCTGCGTTCCTGCTGCAGCTTCGAAGGTTCGGCGGCGCAGCCGAGCAGGCCGGTGGCAATCAGCACGCCGGTCAGCAGATTCTTCACTCGGCGCTCTCCTGGCAACGCGGGCACAGGTGCTTGTCGCCACGGCTGGCCCAGCCCAGTTCGGCGATACGGGCGCTGGCAGCCGGCTGGCGGGCCGCTTTGCCGAGTTTGGCGTCGACGGCGAACTCGAAGTCCAGCACCGCGTCGCAGCTGTCGCACTCGACCTTCCAGGTGAGAATTTCCAGCTCGTTGAACACCGGGCCACTGGCCACGGCAACCCACTGGCCGCGTGGGTTGATCAGGTGGCGCACGCTGTCCACGGTCAGGCGCATGGCCAGGTCCTTGCTGCCCTTGAGGGTCACGATCAGGACGTCGCCCTTGTGCATCGAGCCACCGTTGCCGGTCACCTGGTAACGGCCCGGAACCAGGGCGCGGCACTCGATCAGGGTGTGTTGCGGGTTGAAAAGGGTGTAGCGGAAATCGTGCTCGACCATGGGTCCTCCAGAAATGCCGCGTATCCTAGCATCAACCGCTGACCAGATTCTGCGGATTACCCGCCGCCCAGCGGATGATGTTGTCCAGGGTGGTGGCGGCGATCGCGTCCAGTGCTTCGCGGGTCAGGAATGCCTGGTGTGCGGTGATGATCACGTTGGGGAAGGTCAGCAGCCGTGCCAGCACATCATCCTGCAGCGGGAGGTCGGAGCGGTCCTCGAAGAACAGCTGGGCTTCCTCTTCGTAGACGTCCAGGCCCAGGTAGCCGAGCTGGCCGCTTTTCAGGGCGTCGATCAGTGCCGGTGTGTCGACCAGCGCGCCACGGCCGGTATTGATTAGCATCGCGCCTGGCTGCAACTGGTTCAGGCTTTGCGCATTGATCAGGTGCCGGGTGTGCTCGGTCAGCGGGCAGTGCAGGCTGATGATCCGCGCCTCGCGCAGCAGGTCGGGCAACGCCATGTAGCGCGCGCCAAGGGCCAGCAGTTCCGGGTTGGGGTAGGGGTCGTAGGCCAGCAGCTGGCAGCCGAAACCGGCCATGATCCGGGCGAAGGCGGCACCGATCTGGCCAGTGCCGACCACGCCGACGGTCTTGCCATGCAGGTCGAAGCCGGTCAGCCCGTGCAGGGTGAAGTCACCTTCGCGGGTGCGGTTGTAGGCCCGGTGCAGGCGGCGGTTGAGCGCCAGGATCAGGGCTACGGCGTGCTCGGCCACGGCATGTGGCGAGTAGGCCGGCACGCGTACCACCGCAAGGCCAAGGCGCTGCGCGGTGGCCAGGTCGACATGGTTGTAGCCCGCCGAGCGCAGGGCGATCAGGCGCGTGCCGCCAGCGGCCAGGCGTTGCAGCACCTGGGCGTCGAGCTCGTCGTTGATGAAGGGGCAGACGACCTCGTAGCCGTGGGCCAGAGGGGCAGTGTCGAGGGTCAGGCGGGTGGGCTGGTAGTGCAGGTCCAGGGTGCTGTCGCTGGCGGCCCGGGTGAAGCTTTCCTGGTCGTAGTGCTGGCTGCTGAACAACAGAACGCGCATGGTGAGAGTCCTTTGCAGTGCATGTCTTGGGTTGTGTGGTGCCATTGAGACCGAGCGCCGCCCGTGCGGCGCATCGTGGGCGGCGCTCGATCTCACGGGCGCCGAAAAAATCCAGTCAAGCGCTCAGCCGCGCCTGCGCCGCCAACCGATTGATCGCCGCATCCAGCTCATCCAGCGCCTGCTGTGCCTGCGGGCTGTCCTGCTTGAGCAGTGTCTCGCTGCGCTGACACGCCGCACGCAACTGCGGCACACCACAATAACGCGAGGCACCATTGAGCCGGTGCACCTGCTCGATCAGCGTCGCGCGGTCATCGGCCTCGCAGGCGCTGCGAATTGCCTGGCGGTCGCTTTCCAGCGACGCCAGCAGCATGGCCAGCATGTCAGCCGCCAGGTCCGGCTTGCCGGCGGCCAGGCGCAAACCTTCGTCCGGGTCCAACACGGGCAGCTCATGGCTGTCGCCATGCGGCTCGCTGGCAGGCTCCAGTGGCGACGTGCCCAGGCTCAGCCCGGTCCACTTCATCACTACCTGGGCCAACTGCCGTTCGCTGATCGGCTTGGTCAGGTAATCGTCCATGCCACTGTGCAACAGGGCGCGCTTCTCATTGGCCATGGCATGGGCAGTCAGGGCGACGATCGGCAGCGGGCTGCCACTCTGGGTCTTTTCCCACAGGCGGATTTGCTCGGTGCAGGCGCGGCCGTCCATGCCGGGCATCTGCACGTCCATCAGCACCAGGTCGAAGGGCTCGGCCTGTACCGCCTGCACGGCGGCATGGCCGTTGTCGACCGCCAGCACTTCGGCGCCCAGGTCTTCGAGCAACGTCTGCACCAGCAGCAGGTTGGCGGCATTGTCGTCGACGCACAGGATCTTCGCCCGGCGCTGGCTACTGCCAGACAACCCCGGTTCGGCCTGCGGCCGTCGCGGTTGCACCAGTTCCAGCAACAGGCGGCGCAACTTGCGTGTGCAGGTCGGCTTGGACAGCAACTGCCCATGGCCGTTGGGCAGGTAGGGGTGGTACATCGCCTGTTCGGTGGTTGGGCACAGCACCACGCACTGGCAGTGCAGGCGCTCCAGTTGCTGGTTGTACTGGCCGAGCTGTTCCGGTGAAAGCGTACCGAGGTTGGCGCCGAGCACCGCGAACTCGAATGGCATGCCGGCCTGGAAGCCCGCCTGCACGCCGTGCAGCAACTGGTCATAGGAAGCGAACAGGCTGACGCTCAGGCCGCAGTCCTCAAGCTGGTGCTCCAGAGCCTGGCGCGCCAGCTCATGGCTGTCGACGATGGCCACCCTGCGGCCCAGCAACGGTTGCAGCGGCTGCTCTTCGATGTCGTCGTGTGCCTTGGGCAGGCTCAGGCTGATCCAGAACTGCGAGCCTTCGCCCGGTGTGCTGTCGACGCCGATCTCGCCGCCCATCTGCTCGATCAGGCGCTTGGAAATCACCAGCCCCAGGCCGGTGCCGCCGGGTTGGCGGGCCAGCGAGTTGTCGGCCTGGCTGAAAGCCTGGAACAGCGTGCGCACGTCCTGTGGTGACAAGCCGATGCCGGTGTCCTGCACGCTGATGCGCAGCTGGGCACTGTCTTCGTGTTCGTCATCGAGCATCGCCCGCACGACAATGGTGCCTTCGCGGGTGAACTTGATCGCGTTGCTCACCAGGTTGGTGAGGATCTGCTTCAGCCGCAACGGGTCGCCGATCAGCGAGGTTGGCGTATCGCGGTAGATCAGGCTGAGCAGCTCGAGCTGCTTGGCATGGGCGGCGGGGGCGAGGATGGTCAAGGTGTCCTGGACCAGGTCGCGCAAATTGAACGGGACGCTGTCGAGCACCAGCTTGCCGGCCTCGATCTTGGAGAAGTCGAGGATCTCGTTGATGATCCCCAGCAGGTTGTCGGCGGACTTCTCGATGGTGCTCAGGTAGTCCAGCTGCCGCGGGGTCATCTCGCTCTTCTGCAGCAGGTGGGTGAAGCCCAGGATGCCATTGAGCGGGGTGCGGATTTCGTGGCTCATGTTGGCCAGGAATTCCGACTTGATGCGGCTGGCCTCCAGGGCCTCCTTGCGCGCCATGTCCAGCTCGATGTTCTGGATCTCGATGGTTTCCAGATTCTGGCGCACGTCCTCGGTGGCCTGGTCGATGCTGTGCTGCAGTTCCTCGTGAGCACCGTGCAGGGTCTCGGCCATGCGGTTGATGCCGCGAGCCAGTTCGTCCAGTTCATGGCTGCCCATGGCCGGCAGGCGTTCGTCGAGGTGGCCGTCCTTGAGCTGGTTGACCGTATGCTTGATACGTGCGATCGGGTCATTGATGGTACGGCTCATGCGCATCGCCAGCAGCACACTGAGGGCCAGGCAGGCGAGGATCAGCAGCACGCTGGTGAACAGGTTGCGGTAGCCGCGCAGCAACGTGCCGTCGTGGGACAGCTCGATCTCGACCCAGCCGAGCAGGCGCTCGGTTTCGGCCGGTACGGCATCGGTGGCCAGGTCGCGGTGATGGCCGAACACCGGCATCAGGTAACGGGTAGCGTCGTTGCCGGTGCGCTGCAGCAACTGCGTGCCGGTGCCGCCGCTGGGCGCCTGGTTGATCATGCTTGGCCCGGCATGGGCCAGGCGGCTGCGGTCGGGGGCGAGGAAGGCCACGGCGCGCACGTCGGCCTGCTCCAGGGTCTGCGCGGCGATGCGCTCCAGCTGGGCAGGCGCCAAGCGTGCCAGGGCCGGTGCGGCCAGCGGTGCCAGCTGCTCGGCGAGCATCTTGCCGCGCTGCAGCAGCTGGGTGCGCAACTGGTCTTGCTGCAGCCAGGTGAAATAGCTGCCCAGCACCAGTGCCATCAGGCTGGCTGGCAACAATGCCAGCAGCAGCACCCGGCTTCTGATTCCCAAACGATCGAGCACACTCGCCTCCTGTGATGTGCCTGGATGCCGTCGACGCTGCGACGGAACAATGCGGAAAGTTACTCCGCTGGCAGCGCTAATGCACCCTTTGAATGTCATTTCGTTGCCTGGCCAAGGCGTTGGTCGCAGGGCAGTTGCCTGGAAGGAGAGCTTGCACAATAATCGCGTAATTGAGAATGGATGGCAGTTGCCAATGAATCCTGTAACTAATTGCGCGTCCCGCATCCTGGCGATCGAGGACGATCCGGTCCTGGGTGCGTACCTGCACGAAGAGCTTCAGCGCGGCGGCTTCCAGGTCACCTGGTGCCGCAATGGCCTGGATGGCCTGGAGGCGGCCGGTCGGCAAACCTTCGATGTGGTGCTGATGGACATCCTGCTGCCAGGCCTCAATGGCCTGGATGCCCTGGCCCGGTTGCGCCAGCGCAGCGCCACGCCGGTGATCCTGATGTCGGCGCTGGGCGCCGAGGCCGACCGCATCAGCGGCTTCCAGCGTGGTGCCGACGACTACCTGCCCAAGCCCTTCAGCATGGCCGAGCTGCAGGTGCGGATCGAGGCGATCTTGCGCCGGGTTGCCCTTGAGCGGCGTCATCAGCCTCCGCTGGAGGTTGCCGGAAGCGCGATGTACTTCGACGAAGGCCTGTGCGATGTCAGCCTGGGCGGTCAGCAGGCTGGCATGACGCCGAGCGAATACCGCCTGTTCGACATCCTTCACCGCAATGTCGATGAAGTGCTGAGCAAGCCCTTCCTTTATCAGCAGGTGCTGCAGCGCGGCTACTCGCGGCACGACCGCAGCCTGGACATGCACGTCAGCCAGATCCGCCGCAAGCTCAAAGGTATCGGCTACCACGAGCGGCAGATCCGCACCGTGTGGGGCAAGGGCTACATGCTCAGTGCCGGCGAGGTGGAGTAAGCCATGCTCGATCGCCATTCGCTGTTCTGGAAGCTGGCCATCCTGCTGGTGGGTTTCTGCCTGTTGATGATCGGCCTCAGCTACACCTGGGGCCGCCATATGGAAACCCGCAACGCCTTTCTCGACCCGCCGGCCCGCCAGGTGCTGCGCGACTATGCCAGCGACGCCGAAAAGGCCTGGCGCACAGGCGGGCGGGAAGGGTTGGACCGCTGGGTGGCGATGATGCAACAGCGTGAGCATGGCTGGATCGGTGTGCTCGACCTGAATCTGCGGCCACTGGACAGTGCCATGCTCGGCCCTGCGATCATGCAGCGGCTCACTCGCCTGCGAGGTGTCGACTGGCCGATGAGCCGGCGCAGCGTCGACCAGCCTTGGTTGCGCATTCCGTTCCCCGGTGCGCCGCAGCAGGGCATGCTGGTGATCGAGTTGCCGCAGCGCTTCAACCCTGGCCAGTACCGGGTGTTCTGGCAAATCGTCACCAATGGCATCATCCCCGGCCTGTTCACCTTGCTGCTGTGTGTCGGCCTGTACCGCATGCTGATCGTACCGCTCAACCAGCTGCGCGAGCAGGCCAATGCCTGGCGTGCCGACCAGCTTTCGGCACGCCTGGATACACGTACCACGGCCCGCCACGACGAGTTGGGCGAACTGGCCCGGGCTTTCGATCAGATGGCCGAGCGCCTGCAAGGTACCGTGGTGATGCAGCAGCAACTGCTGCGCGACCTGTCACACGAAATGCGCACCCCACTCAGCCGCCTGCGCGTGGCCTGTGATGGCGAGACTGACCTTGCGCGCCTGCGGGAGCGACTTGGGCGTGAAGTGGACGGCATGCAGCAGCTGGTCGAGAACACGTTGCAACTGGCCTGGCAGGATGCCGAACGCGCGCCGATGAACCTTGAGCCGATTCAGGTTCAGGCGCTGTGGGACCTGCTGGCCGAAGACGCCAGCTACGAAAGCGGCTGGTCACCCGCGCGCTTGCGCTGCCAGCTGCCGGGCAATTGCTGGGTGCAGGGTAACCTCAATCACCTGGCCCAGGCCCTGGAGAACATGCTGCGCAATGCCATCCGCCATTCGCCGGAACACGGCCTGGTGCGGTTGGGCGGGCAGCGCGAAGGTGGGTATTGGCATCTGTGGCTGGAAGATGAAGGCGGGGGTGTGGCCGATGAGGATCTGGAGCGCATCTTCGCGCCGTTTTCCCGGCTCGATGGTTCGCGGCCCGGGGATGGCGGTTTTGGCCTGGGGTTGAGCATTGCCCGCAGTGCCATTCAGCGCCAGGGTGGGACCTTGTGGGCGGAGAATGGCAAGGCAGGGCTCAGGCTGTGCATGCGGCTGCCGCTTCATGTACCCGCGAAGCAGGCGACAGCCTTATAGCTTGTGGCTATAGCGACCACAGATTGCGTGATATGGCCGGGAAGGGTTTGCCGGTATGATAGGCACCCCTGCCGTCCGGATTGTGAAATACGCCATGACCTTGCAGTACCCAACCATCGCCGATTGCGTCGGCAATACGCCCCTGGTTCGCCTGCAGCGCATCGCTGGCGAAACCAGCAATACCCTCCTGCTCAAGCTCGAAGGTAACAATCCTGCCGGCTCGGTGAAGGACCGCCCGGCACTGTCGATGATCACTCGCGCCGAACTGCGCGGCCAGATCAAGCCAGGCGACACCCTGATCGAAGCCACCTCCGGCAATACCGGCATCGCCCTGGCGATGGCGGCGGCGATCAAGGGTTACAAGATGATCCTGATCATGCCCGACAACTCCACCGCCGAACGCAAGGCAGCCATGACTGCCTATGGCGCCGAGCTGATCCTGGTGACCAAGGAAGAGGGCATGGAAGGCGCCCGCGACCTCGCCGAGAAGTTGCAGGCCGAAGGCCGCGGCCTGGTCCTTGACCAGTTCGCCAACGGTGATAACCCGATCGCCCATTACACCAGCACCGGCCCGGAGATCTGGCAGCAGACCCAGGGCACCATCACCCATTTCGTCAGCTCCATGGGTACCACCGGTACCATCATGGGGTGCTCGCAGTACCTCAAGGAACAGAACCCCAACGTGCAGATCGTCGGCCTGCAGCCGATGGAAGGCTCGGCCATCCCGGGTATCCGCCGCTGGCCCGAGGAGTACCTGCCAAAGATCTTCGATGCCACCCGCGTCGACCGCGTGATGGACATGTCCCAGCAGGAGGCCGAGGACACCACTCGCCGCCTCGCGCGCGAAGAGGGCATTTTCTGCGGCGTGTCTTCCGGTGGTGCGGTGGCAGCCATGCTGCGCCTGTCCCGCGAAGTGGAAAACGCCGTGATGGTCGCGATCATCTGTGACCGCGGCGACCGTTACCTGTCCACCGGCCTGTTCGACCCGAGCTAAATGTCCAAGAAAAAAAGCAACAGCGGCCTGCGCTTCCAGCCGGCCGGCGGCAACCGCACGCCCCAGGTCCCCGTGGGCAAGAAGCAGCGCCTGGATATCGAGCGCCTGGCCGGTGACGGCCGCGGCATCGCCTTCCTTGAAGGGCGCACCTGGTTCGTCAGTGGCGCCCTGGCCGGTGAAACGGTCGAGGCGCGGGTGCTCAATGCCCGCGGCAAGGTCGTGGAGGCGCGCCTGGAGCGCGTGCTGCAAGCCAGCCCCGAGCGCCGTCAGGCACCTTGCCGTCACTACGAGCGTTGCGGCGGCTGCAACCTGCAACACCTGCCCCACGAAGCCCAGCTGGCGCTCAAGCAGCGTACCCTGGCGGAGCAGCTGCAACGGGTGGCCGGCGTGCAGCCCGAAGAATGGGCCGCACCCCTGAGCGGGCCGGAATTCGGCTACCGGCGCCGGGCGCGGGTGGCGGTGCGCTGGGACGTGAAGGCAAAGCAGCTGGATGTCGGCTTCCGTGCCGAGGCCAGTCAGGAAATTGTCTCGATTGATGATTGCGCCGTGCTGGTACAGCCTTTGCAATCTATTCTTCGCCACTTGCCGACCGTGTTGCGCTCGCTGGGCAAGCCACAGGCGATCGGCCATGTGGAGTTGTTCAGCGGTACCGCCGAAGCCGTGCTGGTGCGCCATGTGGCACCGTTGCCAGCGGACGACCTGGCACGCTTGCAGGCGTTCTGTGACGTGGCCAAGGCGCAGCTCTGGCTGCAGGGTGAAGGTGAGCCGGCACCCGTGGACGCCGAGGCGAAACTGGGTTTTGCTCTGGAGCCTTGGCAGCTGGAACTGGCCTGGCGCCCGGGCGATTTCGTCCAGGTCAATGCCCAGGTCAACACGGCGATGATCGAGCAGGCCCTGGCCTGGCTCGCACCGCAAGCTGACGAGCGTGTGCTGGACCTGTTCTGCGGCCTCGGCAACTTCGCGCTGCCGCTGGCGCGCCAGGCACGTGAAGTGGTGGCGGTGGAAGGTGTACAGGCCATGGTCGATCGGGCCGCGGCCAATGCCCGGAACAACGATGTGCATAACGCCGCGTTTTTTCAGGCCGATTTATCGCAGCCTTTGGCAGGTGCCGGATGGGCCGCCGAAGGCTTTTCTGCGGTACTCTTGGATCCACCGCGCGACGGTGCATACGAGGTGGTGCAAGGCATCGCCCGTCTCAACGCCAAGCGCTTGGTGTATGTATCGTGCAACCCGGCCACGCTGGCGCGAGACGCCCAGGTGCTGGTCGGCCAGGGGTACCGGTTAAAAAGGGCCGGGATTCTCGACATGTTTCCTCAGACGGCGCATGTCGAAGCCATGGCGTTATTCGAAGCGGGCTAGCGAACTGGCCCCTTGGTGCGGCTTCCACGGAAGCGAAGCCGTACGGTGATAGCCAGTGCACCCGTGTGGTGCGCTGTATGGAAAGGTAAAACAAAGATGGTACAGGTGAGAGTGCACCAGCCGGTCAACACAGACGGCAGTATCAATCTCGAAGCATGGCTGGATCATGTGGTGAGCGTCGATTCGGCTCTGGATCGCGTGGCGCTGAAAGATGCTTGCGAGTTCACCCAGGAAATCGAAAAGAAGGGCAATCCGGCCAAGCATTCGTGGGCCGATGGTACGTCCAGTTATCAGGCCGGCCTGGAAATCGCCGAAATCCTCGCCGACCTCAAGCTGGACCAGGACTCGTTGGTTGCGGCGGTGATCTATCGCTCGGTACGTGAAGGCAAGGTAACCCTGGCCGAAGTCGGCCAGCGCTTTGGCCCGGTAGTGTCCAAGCTGATCGACGGCGTGCTGCGCATGGCCGCCATCAGCGCCAGCCTCAGCCCACGGCAGTCGCTGGTGCTGGGCTCGCAGGCGCAGGTCGAGAACCTGCGCAAGATGCTCGTGGCCATGGTCGACGACGTGCGCGTGGCGCTGATCAAGCTGGCCGAGCGGACCTGCGCGATCCGGGCGGTGAAGTCCGCCGATGACGAAAAACGCCTGCGCGTGGCGCGCGAGGTGTTCGACATCTATGCGCCACTGGCCCACCGGCTGGGCATCGGCCACATCAAATGGGAGCTGGAGGACCTGTCCTTCCGCTACCTGGAGCCCGACCAGTACAAGCAGATCGCCAAGCTGTTGCACGAGCGTCGGCTGGACCGCGAGCGCTTCATCAGCGATGTGATGAACCAGTTGCAGAACGAGCTGCTGGCCACCGGGGTCAAGGCCGACATCAGCGGCCGGGCGAAACACATCTATTCGATCTGGCGCAAGATGCAGCGCAAAGGCCTGGAATTCAGCCAGATCTACGATGTGCGTGCGGTGCGCGTGCTGGTGCCGGAGGTGCGCGACTGCTATACCGCGCTGGGTATCGTGCACACCCTGTGGCGGCACATCCCCAAGGAATTCGACGACTACATCGCCAACCCCAAGGAAAACGGCTATCGCTCGCTGCACACTGCGGTGATCGGCCCCGAGGGCAAGGTGCTGGAAGTGCAGATCCGTACCCACGGCATGCACGAGGAAGCCGAGCTCGGCGTCTGCGCCCACTGGCGCTACAAGGGCACCGACGTCAAGCCGAGTTCCAACCACTACGAAGAGAAGATCTCCTGGCTGCGCCAGGTGCTCGAATGGCATGAAGAGCTGGGCGACATCGGTGGCCTGGCCGAGCAGCTGCGGGTCGATATCGAGCCCGACCGGGTCTACGTGTTCACCCCGGATGGCCACGCCATCGACCTGCCCAAGGGTGCCACGCCGCTGGACTTCGCCTACCGCGTGCACACCGAGATCGGTCACAACTGCCGTGGCGCCAAGATCAACGGGCGCATCGTGCCGCTCAACTACAGCCTGCAGACCGGCGAGCAGGTGGAGATCATCACCAGCAAGCACGGCAACCCGAGCCGTGACTGGCTGAACTCCAACCTGGGCTACGTCACCACCTCGCGGGCGCGGGCCAAGATCGTCCACTGGTTCAAGCTGCAGGCGCGTGACCAGAACGTCGCTGCCGGCAAGACCTTGCTCGAGCGCGAGCTCAGCCGCCTGGGCCTGCCGCAGGTGGACTTCGAACGCCTGGCCGAAAAGACCAACGTCAAGACCGCCGAAGACATGTTCGCCTCGCTCGGTGCCGGTGACCTGCGCCTGGCGCACCTGGTCAACGCCGCCCAGCAGCTGCTTGAGCCCGAGCGCATCGAGCAGATCGAGCTGACGCCGCGCAAGCCTACCGGCCCGCGTACCGGCAAGCGTGGCGACATCCAGATCCAGGGCGTCGGCAACCTGCTTACGCAGATGGCCGGCTGCTGCCAGCCGCTGCCGGGCGATGCCATCGTCGGTTACATCACCCAGGGCCGCGGCGTCAGCATCCACCGCCAGGACTGCGCCTCGGCGCTGCAGCTGGCCGGGCGCGAGCCGGAGCGGATGATCCAGGTAAGCTGGGGGCCGATCCCGGTGCAGACCTACCCGGTCGACATCGTCATCCGCGCCTACGACCGCCCAGGGTTGCTGCGCGACGTGTCGCAGGTGTTGCTGAACGAGAAGATCAACGTGCTGGCGGTCAATACCCGCTCGAACAAGGAAGACAACACCGCGCTGATGTCGCTGACCATCGAGATTCCGGGCCTGGATGCGCTGGGGCGCCTCCTAGGCAGAATTTCGCAGTTGCCGAACATTATCGAGACACGGCGTAATCGTACCCCTTGAGACTGCGGCGCCTGCATCGCGGATGAATCCGCTCCTACAGGAATGGCGCCTGTAGGCGGATTTATTCGCGATGAAGGCACCCCCGAAGGACCTGCTTAAATGACCTACACCCTCGAAGACCTGCTGCACCTCATGGCCCGCCTGCGCGACCCGCAGTACGGCTGCCCGTGGGACCTGAAGCAGAACTACGCGAGCATTGTGCAGCACACCATCGAAGAGGCCTACGAAGTCGCCGACACCATCGAGCGCGGCGATTTCGAGCACCTGCAGGGTGAGCTGGGCGACCTGTTGTTCCAGGTGGTCTACTACAGCCAGCTGGCCCGGGAAGAAGGGCGGTTCGAGTTCGATGGCGTGGTCGACAGCATCACCCGCAAGCTGATCCGCCGTCATCCCCACGTATTCCCGACTGGCGAGCTGTACGCGCCGCTGGACACCCCCAGCCTGAACGAGGCCCAGGTCAAGTCACGCTGGGAGGAGATCAAGGCCGAGGAGCGCGCCGAGAAAAGCACCCCTGAGCAACTGTCGCTGCTCGATGACGTACCGACGGCATTGCCGGCGCTGTCGCGGGCGGCCAAACTGCAAAAGCGCGCGGCTACCGTCGGTTTCGACTGGCCAGCGGCACTGCCTGTGCTGGACAAGGTGCGCGAGGAGCTCGATGAAGTGTTGCAGGCCATGGCCGACAACGACGCCGATGCCCTCGAGGATGAAGTCGGTGACCTGCTGTTTGCCGCCGTGAACCTTGCCCGCCACCTCAAGCAAGACCCGGAAAACGCCCTGCGCCGCGCCAACCGCAAGTTCGAGCGGCGTTTCCGCTTCATCGAACAGGCATTGCGCGACAGCGGTCGGCCGATTGAACAATGTAACCTTGACGAGCTGGACGCCCTTTGGGGTGAAGCCAAGCGTCAGGAAAAGAACCTGCCCAGCTGCGGCTGAGCTGATGCATAAGTGAGTGAACATTCATGAGCCTTTCCCTTCGCGACCAATTGCTCAAAGCCGGTCTGGTCAACCAGAAACAGGTCTCGCAGACCAACAAAGCTGAAAAGAAACAGAAGCGCATGGAGCACAAAGGCCAGGTCGAAATCGACGACAGCCAGCAGCGCATGGCCAAGGAAGCCATGGCCGAGAAGGCCAAGCGTGACCAGGAGCTGAATCGCCAGCAGCAGGAAAAGGCCGAGCAGAAGGCCCGCGTGGCGCAGATCAAGCAGTTGATCGAAGCCACCCGCTTGCCCAAGCTGACCACCGAGGACTACTACAACTTCGTCGACGACAAGAAGGTCAAGCGCATTGCCGTCAACGCCCTGATGCGCACCCGCCTGAGCAACGGCGCGCTGGCCATCGTGTCGCATGCCGGTGGCTACGAAGTGATCCCGCGCGAGGCGGCGGTGAAGATCCAGGAGCGCGACCCGAACCGCATCCTGCTACTCAATACCCATGTCGAGGAGGCGGACGAAGACGATCCGTACGCGGCCTACAAGATCCCGGACGATCTGATGTGGTAAACACGAAAAACCCCGCCGAAGCGGGGTTTTTTATTGAAAGACGGTGTCATGGCCTACTTCATTGAGTAGTGCGCTGGTTTTCCAGCTCTTCGAGCTCCGCCCGGTACTGGTGAGCTTCGTGTTCCTGGTGGAACATACCGACCAGTTGGCCTTGTTGATGCACATCCCAGATCCGCACACCAGCGGCCAGGCCTTCGTGGGACATTTTCGATTCGTCGCGTTCGGTTACTTGGACTGTCATCGTTAAACTCCACTGCTTGAGTTGGCTGCGACACTGTGTCGCACAACCCCTTTATAGAGTTTGTTAGCAGGCTAAGTAAATAAAACAGGCATGAAACAAGTTTCATGAAGGCCGGGCAAAAAGAAGCCCCGCGCAGGGCGGGGCTCCGGATGCTGCGGGCTGTAGCGGATCAGTTACCCTTCACCGTCTTGCCGTCGACCGTGCCATCCTGCAGCACGATCACGTACTCCTTGCCATCAGTCTCGACCTGGCGCAGTTGTACCAGCAGGTAATCCCAATCCTTGGCGAACCACAGCTCGGTGATGCGCTTGCTCTGGCTCGGGTCGCGCACGCGCTCGACCTTTACCGCGTCGACCTGGCCGGTCTTGGTGGTGACTTTTTCGGTGCCGAGTACGCGGAAGTCATAGGCATCGATCTCGTCACCATCGACCACCTGGTAGGTCATGCTCTTCTTGCCAGCGGCCACATCGTGCTGCAGGGCCAGCTGGTAGGACGACTTGTCCAGCACGCCGCGGTTGAGCGGCAGGTTGATGGGGTCCTTGCGGTCGGTGCCGGTGATCTTCTTGGCGTTCCAGTCGAAGGTCAGGTCGACGGTCTTGGCCTTGCCCAGGCCGCCGCGCTCGAAGTGGTACTTCTGCGGCAGCAGGGTGTCGTTGTCCAGGCGCAGGGTGCTGTTCTCGGTCAGGCTGGCGATCATCATGGAGGCCTTGAAATTAAGGTCCCAGGTACCGTTGGCATTCTTGACCAGGCTGCGCTCGGCGGTGCCGCTCATGGGCAGTTGCTTCCAGTCGGCGGTGTAGCTGGCCGAAAACGGCTTCAGATCAGCTGCCTGGAGGGGCAGGGCGAGCACGGCGAGAGCCAATAGCAGGGCACGACGCATAAATTCTCCTAGGGTCGGATCAAGTGACCACTGGCCGGCAGCGGTTGGTCATCCAGTAAGGCACCCTGCTCACCCAGGCGCAAGCGCCCTTGGGCAAACCAGTGCACCGCCAGCGGGTAGATCTGGTGTTCCTGATGGTGGACCCTTTGGGCCAGGCTTTCCACCGTGTCATCAGACAGCACCGGAACCACAGCCTGTACGACCAGAGGCCCGCCATCGAGTTCCTCGGTGACGAAGTGTACGCTGCAGCCATGCTCGGCATCGCCGGCCTCCAGTGCCCGCCGGTGGGTATGCAGGCCCTTGTAGCGGGGCAGCAGCGACGGGTGGATGTTGAGCAGGCGGCCCTGATAGTGGCGCACGAAGTCGCCACTGAGGATGCGCATGAAGCCGGCCAGCACCACCAGGTCCGGGGTAAAGCCGTCGATGCGCGCCATCAGCGCGGCATCGAAGGCTTCGCGGCCGTCGAACGGGGTGTGGTCGAGCACCACGGTGTCGATACCGACCGCCTGGGCCCGTTGCAGGCCATAGGCATCGGCGCGGTTGGAAACCACCGCGGCGATGCGCACCTGGCTGTCCTGCGCGCGGCAACTGTCGATCAAGGCTTGCAGGTTGCTGCCGGAACCCGACAGCAGTACCACTACATTGCAGGGCTTGCTCGGCATCAGTGTGCCTTGAGGTTCTGCAGCTCGACCTGGGCGGCGCCTTCGGCGGCTTCGGCGATGTGGCCGATGACCCACGGCTGCTCACCGGCGGCGCGCAGTTCGTTCAGGGCCGCTTCCACCTGATCCTGGGCCACGCAGATGACCATGCCGACGCCGCAGTTCAGGACGCGGTGCATTTCGTGCTCGTCGACGTTGCCTTTTTCCTGCAGGAAGTCGAACACTGCCGGGCGCTGCCAGCTGGCCACGTCAACCACGGCCTGGGCGTTCTTCGGCAGTACGCGCGGGATGTTGTCCAGCAGGCCGCCACCGGTGATGTGGGCCATGGCCTTGACGGCGCCAGTGTTCTTGATCAGCTGCAGCAGTGGCTTGACGTAGATGCGGGTCGGCGCCATCAGCAGCTCGGTCAGCGGCTTGCCGTCGAGCTGGGTGTTCTCGATATCGGTGGCGGACACTTCGAGGATCTTGCGGATCAGCGAGTAGCCGTTGGAGTGCGGGCCGGAGGATGGCAGGGCGATCAGCGCGTCGCCGGTGGCAACCTTGGAACCGTCGATGATCTCGGCCTTTTCCACCACGCCGACGCAGAAGCCGGCCAGGTCGTAGTCTTCGCCTTCGTACATGCCTGGCATTTCGGCGGTTTCGCCGCCGACCAGGGAGCAGCCAGCCAGTTCACAGCCGGCGCCGATGCCGGTGACCACGGTGGCGGCCACGTCGACGTTCAGCTTGCCGGTGGCGTAGTAGTCGAGGAAGAACAGCGGCTCGGCGCCGCAGACCACCAGGTCGTTGACGCACATGGCGACCAGGTCCTGGCCGATGCTGTCGTGCTTGTTCAGGTTCAGTGCCAGGCGCAGCTTGGTGCCGACGCCGTCGGTGCCAGAGACCAGCACCGGCTGCTTGTAGCCGGCCGGGATCTCGCAGAGGGCGCCGAAGCCGCCCAGGCCACCCATGACTTCAGGGCGTGCGGTGCGTTTTGCCACGCCCTTGATGCGTTCGACCAGTGCTTCGCCGGCGTCGATGTCTACACCGGCGTCCTTGTAGCTCAGGGAGGGTTGCTTGCTCATTGATCCAGGCCTTTAAGAGGGAGGGATTCGTAAAAACGACCATGACGGCCAAGGCCGGCTATGAAGCGGCGGCTGCCTGAAACGTCAGTGGTCTGTGAAGGCGCGCGATTTTATCAGGGTTGCCGTGCAGCGGCCATCCTCAGGCCGACGGGCAGGGCATGAAATGGGTAAAAAGTTGAGATGTCTGCCGCCAGAGGTGTATCGCCTGGTAGATCGAGCGCGGTGACGTCACAGAAGGAACTGGCCCGAAACAGACGCAGGAGCGGTTTATCCGCGATGTGCCGCGCGGGCGACGCTCGAGCTCACCGGCGCTGAACCTGTTGCGGCGAACACCTGTCAGTCCCAGCACATCTCCCCGGCAATCAATCTTTCACCCCTCGCGACTGGTTACCTGGTGCCCCCGTGTATAAGGTATAGGCATTGCGGCAAGTGGACAGGAATCCTCCATGCGTTTATCCAACATTCTGGCAGCCAGTTGCCTGGCCCTGATCTCAGCCACCGCCCTGGCTGAAAATGTCTCCGGCCTGTACCAGGTGCGCGAGCCGCTCGAAGGGCAGGGCGCCGAAGCCCGCTCCGCAGCCACAGTCAAGGCCTTCGATACCTTGGTGCTGCGCCTGACCGGCGACCCCAAGGCGGCGCAGAACCCGGCGCTGGCCGACTTGCGCAAGGACCCGCAACAGGTCATCAACCAGGTCGGCACCGAGGCCGGGCCACCGGAGTCGGTGCTGGTCGAGTTCGACCCCGGCAGTACCGAACGTGCCTTGCGCAAGGCCGGCCTGGCGCTGTGGGGCAGTAACCGGCCCTCCATCCTCGGCTGGTGGCTCAACGACAGCGCCGAAGGCAGCAACCTGGTCGGTGACGGCCAGGCCAGCGCCCAGCCGCTGCGCCGAGCGGCCCAGCACCGTGGCCTGCCGCTGCGCCTGCCGCTGGCCGATCTGCAGGAGCAACTGGTAGCCAATGCCAAGCAACTCGAAGGCACTGACCCGGCGCCCTTGCGGCAAGCCTCGGAACGCTACGGCGCCGATGCCATGTTGGCCGTGCACGCCCATGAAACCGATGGCAAGTGGCAAGGTAAATGGCAGCTGTGGCAGGGCGACCAGCGCGAGCAGGGCAACGTTGAGGCCGCTGACCAGGCGGCCTTGGCAGACGCTGTCATGCTGGCGGTCAGCAGCCGCCTGGCGCCGCGCTATGTGATCAAGGCCGGTGCCAGCAGCCAGCTGCAGTTGCAGGTGCAAGGCATGAACCTGCAGCGCTATGCAGAGCTGAGCCGTGTACTCGAGCCTTATGGCCCGCGCCTGCAACTGGCCGAAGGCGCAACCTTGACCTATGCGGTCACCGGCAGCCGCGAGCAGTTGCGTGCCCAGCTGGGCCTGGCCAAATTGCAGGAAGTGCCACCCGAGCAGGCACCGCCGACCCCGGTCACACCTGCTGCGCCCCCAGGCGCAGCAGCTGGCCAGCCAGGCACGCCCGCACCTGTCGCCGCCAAACCGTTCGACGGCCTGCGATTTCATTGGTAAGGGGCGCGATCGATGACTGACATGCGTCGCTGGATCGGTTGGGGTGCTGCGCTGCTGATCGCCGTGCTTCTTTATAGCCTGCACAACATTCTCACACCCTTCCTGGTAGGCATCCTGCTGGCCTACCTGGCCGACCCGCTGGTCGACCGCCTGGAGCGCATGGGCCTGTCGCGTACCTGGGGTGTGGTGGTGGTGTTCGGCCTTTTCACGCTGGTGCTGATGGCCTTGCTGCTGGTGTTGGTGCCGCTGCTGGCCAAACAGTTGCTGCGCCTGTACGAGCTGGCGCCGCAGATGCTCGACTGGCTCGAGCATGTGGCGCTGCCTTGGGTGCAGGGGCGCCTGGGCCTGGCCGACGGGTTCTGGAAGTTCGACAAGATCAAGGCTGCCATTGGCGCACACATGGGCCAGACCACCGACATCGTCGGCATGTTGCTGTCCCACGCCACCGCGTCGAGCCTGGCACTGATCGCCTGGTTGGCCAACATGGTGCTGATCCCGGTGGTGGGCTTCTATCTGTTGCGCGACTGGGACCTGATGATGGCCAAGCTGAGGGGCCTGTTGCCGCGCCAGCGCGAGCCCCAGGTGGTGAGCCTGGCGGGCGAATGCCATGAAGTACTGGGTGCGTTCGTTCGCGGGCAGCTGATGGTGATGCTCGCGCTTGGCGTCATCTACTCTGCCGGCCTGATGCTGGTCGGGCTCGAACTGGGCCTGCTGATCGGCATGCTTGCGGGGCTGGCGGCCATCGTGCCTTACATGGGCTTCATCATTGGCATCGGTGCTGCGTTGGTGGCCGGGCTGTTCCAGTTTGGCGGTGACCTGTATCCGATGCTCGGCATCGTCGCCGTGTTCATGGTCGGGCAGGCGCTGGAGGGCATGGTGCTGACCCCGCTGCTGGTCGGTGACCGCATCGGCCTGCACCCGGTGGCGGTGATCTTCGCCATCCTCGCCGGTGGCGAACTGTTCGGCTTCACCGGGGTGTTGCTGGCGTTGCCGGTGGCGGCGGTGATCATGGTACTGCTGCGGCATGTGCATGACCTGTACAAGGAATCGGACATGTATGCCGGGGATGTCGACCCGGATTTGTGACCTGCGTGCCGGGTTGCGTCGCCCCAAAGTGGCGCAACTCGTTGATTTTCTTTGTGCTATCCGCCTGCATGATTGTGCGCCCTGCAATGCGGGTATAGACTTTGCACATTGTTCACCAAAGGCCCCCTGCGGTCCTGCCGACCGCCCGCGAGCATGAAACCACCGATCCAGTTGCCCCTGGGTGTGCGCCTGCGCGATGACGCCACCTTCATCAACTACTATCCGGGCGCCAATGCTGCGGCGTTGGGCTATGTCGAGCGGCTGTGCGAAGCCGACGCCGGCTGGACCGAGAGCCTCATCTACCTGTGGGGCAAGCAGGGCGTTGGCCGCAGCCACCTGCTGCAGGCCGCCACCCATCGCTTGCAGCAACGCGGCGAACCGGCGGTATACCTGCCACTGGCGCAATTGCTCGAGCGCGGCGTGGAACTGCTCGATTACCTGGCCCAATACGAGCTGGTGTGCATCGATGACCTGCACGTGATCGCCGGCAAGGCGGATTGGGAAGAGGCGATGTTCCACCTGTTCAACCGCCTGCGCGACAGCGGCCGCCGCCTGCTGCTGGCGGCTTCCGCTTCACCTCGTGAGCTGCCGATCAAGCTGCCTGACCTCAAATCACGGTTGACCCTGGCCCTGGTCTTCCAGATGCGTGGCCTGTCCGATGAAGACAAGCTGCGCGCCCTGCAACTGCGCGCCTCACGCCGTGGTCTGCACCTGACCGACGAAGTCGGCCATTTCATCCTTACGCGCGGGACGCGCAGCATGAGCGCGCTGTTCGACCTGCTCGAACGCCTCGACCAGGCCTCCCTGCAGGCCCAGCGCAAGCTGACCATCCCCTTCCTGAAGGAAACCCTCGGCTGGTAACGCCCGTAAACACTGGGCTCTGAGGCGAAAAACGAAAAAGTCACATCTTTTTCGATAAAATTTGCAAATGGCCATGATAGAGGGCATAGTTTCACCCTTCTAAAGGATTACAGACACGGTCGTGCCCATGCTGAAGCGCTTCGCACCCCTCGTGCCCCTCGCACTCGTGACCCTGCTTATTGGCTGCGCGGCCCACGGCCCGGATTCCCAGCCCCAGGATCACACCCCGATTGCCTCGCAATCGGTCAACAAGGCCAAGGCTTCGCCTTCGTCCGTTTTCGGCGAAGAAGAACAGGCCACTGAAGATGACCTGGAGGCCTTCTCCAGCAGCAAGCCGTATCAGCTCCCGGTGCTGGCAGACAGCATCCTTGAGCGCGGCATGGCGCTGATCGGCACCCGCTACCGCTTCGGCGGTACCTCGGAAGCCTCCGGTTTCGACTGCAGCGGTTTCATCGGCTACCTGTTCCGCGAAGAGGCCGGCATGAACCTGCCGCGCTCGACCCGCGAAATGATCAACGTCGATGCGCCGAAGGTGGCTCGCAACAAGCTCAAGCCAGGCGACCTGCTGTTCTTCAGCACCAATGGCCGTGGCCGTGTCAGCCATGCTGGCATCTACCTGGGTGACAACCAGTTCATCCACTCCAGCAGCCGCCGCAGCGGTGGTGTGCGCATCGACAGCCTCGGTGACCGCTACTGGAGCAAGACCTTCATCGAAGCCAAGCGTGCCTTGGCCATGGCGCCGACTACCAATATCGCGCGCAACTGATATCAAAATGATATATCCTGCCGCGGCGGCGTAGCTGAAAAGCTCGCCGCCGTGCGCATTTACAGAAAGCGTCTAATCTAAATTCTCAACTCTTTTCGGCTGCGGCCGTTCGGTCTCAGACAGGAAGTTCTGGCCATGGCGATGATGGCGCGCTTCGCATTCCTTTCCCTGGTGGCATTGCTTGCCGCCTGCTCCAGTCGTGCCCCGGCGCCGGCTCCTGTGGTGCAGCCACAGTTCACCTACAACCAGCCAGAAGGCTCGCCGCTCGCCGACGACGTGCTGATCCGCGCGATCGGTCTGGTTGGCACTCCGTATCGTTGGGGTGGCAACACACCGGACTCCGGCTTCGATTGCAGCGGCTTGATCGGCTATGTGTACCGCGATGCGGCGGGTATCAGCCTGCCGCGCTCGACGCGCGAGATGATCGTCATGCGCGCACCCACCGTGGACATCAACTCATTGCAGTCGGGTGACCTGGTGTTCTTCGCCACCGGTGGTGGTTCGCAGGTTAGCCATGCCGGCATCTATGTAGGAGAAGGGCGCTTCGTGCATGCGCCCCGCACGGGCGGTACGGTACGCCTGGATTACCTGTCCAACAGCTATTGGTCCAAAGCCTACCTGCAGGCCAAGCGGGTCATCCCGCAAGGGAACCTCGCGCAGAACCGCTGATTGCGCGGCGAACCGCAGCCTGAATGCGCTGGATGCGGTGCGATCTAGTTGGCATTCTCCAGTTCGAGATGGTCGATGCGCTCGAAGCGTTCGATGAGAAAGTCGATCAGGCGTCGAACCCGTGCTGAAAGGTGCAATTGCTGTGGGTACACGGCGTAGACATCGGCGCGGGTAGGCGTCTGGTCTTCCAGCAACAGGCGCAGGCGCCCGCTGCGCACGTAGCGGGCGATGTCCCACTCGGCGCGCAGGAGGATGCCGTGGCCCTGCAGTGCCCAGTTCAGCGCCACTTCGCCATCATTGCAGCTCAGTGCACCTCGGACCTTGATGTTCTGGGTGCGTCCGCCGTTGGTAAAAGTCCACACGCCGTAGGGCGATTCGTTCTGGCGCAGGAAAATGCAGTTGTGCTGGGACAAGTCTGCAAGCTTCTGCGGCGTGCCGTGTTTTTCCAGATACAGCGGTGAGGCACACAGCAATCGGCGGTTGGAGGCGATCTTGCGGGCGTGGAAGGACGCATCCGGCAAACTGCCGAAACGGATGCCCAGATCGAAGCCATGACTGGCCAGGTCCAGCGGATGGTCGCTGATCTCCAGTTGCACCTCGATGTCCGGATGGCGGGCATAGAAATCAGCCAGTGCCGGGCCAATGTAGCGGCGGCCAAAGCCCAATGACGCGTTGACTCGGATCAGCCCCTTGGGTTCGGCGCGGTGCTGGCCGATCAGTTGCTCCACTTCATCCACCTGGGCGAGGATCCGCGCAGCATGGGCGAAGTACAGCTCGCCCTCGGCGGTCAGGCTCATGGAACGGGTAGTGCGGTTGACCAGGCGGATGCCCAGGCGCGCTTCCAGCGCAGCCAGGCGCTTGCTCACCGCCGGTGGTGTCACGCCCAGCTCACGCGCTGTGGCGGCCAGGCTGCCTTGCTTGGCCAGCAGGTGGAAGAAGCCCAAGTCCTGTGTCGGATTCATCATTAACCCATGGTTACTTAAGAGGTAATCCAGGGTTAACTGCTGCCCTGATTTCACTACATATACTCGCCCCATCCCCGTTGGCACAAGCCTGGCGGGCCACCATAAGCATGGGAGTCGAGACATGAACAACTACAAGATCGCCGCCATCCCGGGTGACGGCATCGGCGTCGAAGTGATTGCGGCGGGTGTGGAAGTGCTGCGGGCCCTGGCTGCCAGGCGCGGTACCTTTGGCATCGATTTCGAGCACTTCGACTGGGGCTCGGAACGCTACCTGCGTGAGGGCCAGTACATTCCCGAGGGTGGCCTGGAGTCGCTCAAGGCCTTCGACGCCATCTTCTTCGGCGCCGTTGGCAGCCAGGAAGTACCCGACCATGTCTCTCTGTGGGGCTTGCGCCTGCCGATCTGCCAGGGCTTTGACCAGTACGCCAACGTGCGCCCGGCGCGCGTGCTGCCTGGCGTGACCAGCCCGCTGGCCAAGGGCAAGGCAATCGACTGGGTGATCGTGCGCGAGAACTCCGAAGGCGAGTATTCCGGCAGCGGTGGCCGGGTGCATCAGGGCCTGCCGATCGAAGTGGCAACCGAGGTTTCGACCTTCACCCGCGTGGGCGTGGAACGCATCCACCGCTTCGCCTTCGAACTGGCCCGCACCCGCCCGGCGAAGCACCTTACCCTGGTGACCAAATCCAACGCCCAGCGCCACGGCATGGTGCTGTGGGATGAGGTGTTCGCGGAGGTGGCCCAGGATTACCCGGACGTGCGCACCACCCGTGAACTGGTGGACGCCGTGACCACCACCATGGTGCTCAAGCCCGAACAGCTGGATGTGGTGGTAGCGACCAACCTGCATGCCGACATCCTCTCGGACCTGGCCGCTGCGCTGTCTGGCAGCCTGGGCATCGCGCCCACTGCCAACCTCAACCCGAACCGCGAATTCCCGTCGATGTTCGAACCGATCCACGGCTCGGCCTTCGACATCACCGGCAAGGGCGTGGCCAACCCGGTCGCGACTTTCTGGACCGCGGTAATGATGCTTGAGCACCTGGGCGAGGCCGCCGCTGCGCGTGAGTTGATGGCGGCCATCGAAGCAGTGACCGAAAGCGGCCTGCACACGCCGGACCTGGGCGGCAAGGCCACCACGCGTGAGGTGACCGATGCGGTGCTGGCGCTGATCCGCCGTTAAACTCAGGCCTGCTTCAGCAGCAGTGCCACCCCAGGGAAATACTGGCCCAGCTCGTTGTGCAGCTTGCGATAGGCATAAGGGAAGTACCAGGCAATGGCACAGGCTGTGTGCTTCTGCAGGTCATCGACCAAGTCTTGCAGTTCTTCCGGGCTGGCATGCTGGCCTGCCTTCCAGGGTGTGACGAACAGTGCACCGGCCTTCAGCTGGCTGGGGTAGGCCACTTGGCGGGCGAGGGTGGCGGTTTCCTGCAGGGCTGCTTCCATGTCCAGCTGGGCGATTTTTGGCCAGCGCTGGCTCACGCTCAGGTAAAGCGCCTCGTCGGCGCTGCAGATCGACAGGTCGCAGCGCCTCTCCTGCTCGCCCTCGTCACGTTGCTTCTTGCTGGCAAACTGCGGCAGTGCTGCCAGTTCGGCCTGCCAGGCGGCTGCGGCGAGTATGCCGATGTTGGCGGCGGTGCCGTGCCAGTAGGGGGCCTCGGCATCACCATTGAACTGGTTGAAGCGGTCGATGCAGTCTACCCAGCGCTCCAGTACCGGTTGCAGAAACTCCAGGTGCGGGTTGTTGATGATCTGGCCTTGCATGCTACGCACTCCTGTTATCGTTGTGATCGCGTTCAGTGCAAAGTGATGGCTATGTGATATCACTGCGCTCAGTGTGGCACAAGCTGGCGGATCGGCCATTGACCCTGGCCAGTTCTGCCGAAGTAAAAGGCCCCGTTCGATTGACGCTCCCAGTGCAACCCTCTAACCTTCGCGGCGTGTTTCAGGTGCCCTGCCAGCCCCGACTGGGCAGGGTGAAACTGGGAAGCCGGTGGTCGCCAGCATGGCGCGATTCCGGCGCTGCCCCCGCAACGGTAGGTGAGTAGCGGCCGCGCAGGGCCACTGGGTACGAATACCCGGGAAGGCGCGCAGGCCAGGGCCGATTGCCCGCTCACGAGCCCGGAGACCGGCCTGGAACTGCCAACGGCATCACGGAGGGTGATGCGCGGTGCACCGTGGCTGCGGCCATGGCTCCTGCGCGTTCTCCGTCTGCCCGCCTATTACCTGTCGTCGCATTTCATGTGGCGCCAGCCTGCGGAGAACCCTTCATGAGCGAATCCACCGAACGCGACGAACGCCACCTGGCGCGCATGCAGCGCAAGAAGGCGGTCATCGACGAGCGCATTGCCAATTCCCCCAACGAGTGTGGCCTGCTGCTGGTGCTCACCGGCAACGGCAAGGGCAAGAGCAGCTCGGCCTTCGGCATGCTGGCCCGCGCTTTGGGCCATGGCATGCAGTGCGGCGTGGTGCAGTTCATCAAGGGCCGCAACAGCACTGGTGAAGAGCTGTTCTTCCGGCGCTTCCCCGAGCAGGTGCGCTATCACGTGATGGGCGAGGGCTTCACCTGGGAGACCCAGGACCGCCAGCGCGACATCGCCGCCGCCGAAGCCGCCTGGGCGGTCTCACGCCAGTTGCTGCAAGACCCGAGCGTGCAGTTCGTGGTGCTCGACGAGCTGAACATCGCCCTCAAGCACGGCTACCTCGACCTCGACCAGGTGCTGAGCGACATTCAGGCTCGGCCACCGATGCAGCATGTGATCGTCACCGGCCGTGCAGCCAAGCCCGAGATGATCGAACTGGCCGACACCGTCACCGAGATGGGTATGCTCAAGCACGCCTTCCAGGCCGGTATCCGCGCACAGAAGGGCGTCGAACTGTGAGTGAAACGCGCAGCTGCCCGGCGGTGCTGATCGCCGCCCCCGCCTCCGGCCAGGGCAAGACCACCGTGACCGCAGCCTTGGCCCGCCTGCACCGCAACCTTGGGCGTAAGGTGCGGGTGTTCAAGTGTGGCCCTGATTTCCTTGACCCTATGATTCTGGAGCGGGCCAGCGGCGCGCCGGTGTACCAGCTCGACCTGTGGATGATCGGTGCCGAGGAAAGCCGTCGCCTGCTGTGGCAAGCCGCAGAAGAAGCCGACCTGATCCTGATCGAAGGGGTAATGGGCCTGTTCGATGGCACCCCGTCCAGCGCTGACCTGGCGCGTCATTTCGGCGTGCCGGTGCTGGCGGTGATCGACGGTACCGCCATGGCCCAGACCTTCGGCGCCCTGGCCCTCGGGCTGGCGCGCTACCAAGCCGACCTGCCGTTCGCGGGCGTACTGGCCAACCGTGTCGGCAGCCTGCGCCATGCGCAACTGCTCGAAGGCAGCTTGACCGAAGGCCTGCGCTGGTATGGCGGCCTGTCGCGTGAGCGCGGTATCGAGCTGCCCAGTCGCCACTTGGGTCTGGTCCAGGCCAGCGAACTGAACGACCTGGATGCCCGCCTTGATGCCGCTGCCGAAGCCCTCGGCGCCAGCTGCGATGCCGCCTTGCCGCCGCCGGTAGCGTTTGCCGCGCCTGAACCGCAGCCGTGTGCTGGGTCGCTGAGCGGTGTGCGCATCGGCGTGGCACGTGACGAAGCGTTCGCCTTCACCTACGGCGCGAACCTTGATCTGTTGCGCGACCTGGGCGCGCATCTGTCGTTTTTCTCCCCTTTGCATGATCGTGACCTGCCGGTAGTGGACAGCCTGTATCTGCCAGGGGGTTATCCGGAACTGCATCACCAGGCACTGGCTGCCAATACGCCGATGTGCGAGGCGATCCGTGCCCATCACGCCCAGGGCAAGCCGTTGCTGGCCGAGTGCGGCGGCATGCTGTACCTGCTCGATGCGCTGACCGATGTCGCTGGCGAGCGTGCCGAACTGCTCGGCCTGCTGCCGGGCGAGGCGAGCATGCAAAAGCGCCTGGCGGCCCTGGCCCTGCAGGCCGTGGAACTGCCGGAAGGCACCCTGCGCGGGCACACCTACCACCATTCGCTGACCAGCACCGGCCTGGAGCCGATCGCCCGGGGCCTGAGCCCCAACGGCGGGCGCGGCAACGAAGCGGTGTATCGGCTGGGCAGGCTGACCGCCTCCTATGTGCACTTCTACTTCCCGTCCAACCCCGATGCGGCGGCGGCGCTGTTGCGACCATGAGCGATCACGCCTACAGCGCCGCCGAGCGCGCCGCGATCTACCGCGCCATCGGTGAGCGCCGCGACATGCGCCACTTTGCCGGTGGCGCGGTCGCGCCGGAGCTGCTCGGCCGCCTGCTGGCTGCCGCGCACCAGGCGCCCAGTGTTGGCCTGATGCAGCCTTGGCGCTTCATCCGCATCACTCAGCGTGAGCTGCGCGGGCGCATTCAGGGCCTGGTCGAAGAGGAGCGGGTGCGCACCGCCGAAGCCCTGGGTGAGCGCTCCGATGACTTCATGAAACTCAAGGTCGAGGGCATCAGCGACTGCGCCGAAGTGCTGGTAGCGGCGTTGATGGACAACCGCGAGCCGCACATCTTCGGCCGCCGCACCTTGCCGGAAATGGACCTGGCCTCATTGGCCTGCGCCATTCAGAACCTGTGGCTGGTCGCCCGTGCCGAGGGCCTGGGGTTGGGTTGGGTGTCGCTGTTCGACCCGCAAGCCCTGGCCGCGCTGCTGGGCATGCCCGCCGGCGCAAAGCCGGTGGCAGTGTTGTGCCTGGGGCCGGTCAGCGAATTCTACGCGCAGCCGATGCTGGTACAGGAAAACTGGGCGCAACAACGCCCCTTGAGTGAAATGCTGTTCGAGAACCAATGGGGAGAACGCCCATGAGCGTGGCCTTGCTGACTGTGGCCGGAGTGGCCCTCGATGCGCTGCTGGGCGAGCCTGAGCGCCGGCACCCGCTGGTGGGCTTCGGCAACCTGGCGTCGAGCCTGGAGCGCCGCCTGAATGCCGGTGGGCGCGGCTGGCGCAGCCATGGCGTGAGTGCCTGGTTCCTGGCCGTGGTACCGCTGACCCTGGTGGCACTGATCCTGTCCTGGCTGCCCTATGTCGGCTGGCTGGTGGACGCCCTGGCGCTCTATTGCGCGCTCGGTTTGCGCAGCCTCGGCGAGCATGTGCTGCCGGTGGCCAATGCTTTGCGCCAAGGTGATCTGCAAGAGGCGCGGCGCCGTGTCGGCTATCTGGTCAGCCGGGAAACCCGCGAACTGGACGAGCCAGCCGTGGCCCGCGCAGCCACCGAGTCGGTGCTGGAAAACGGCAGCGATGCGGTGTTCGCCGCGCTGTTCTGGTTCGTCGTGGCCGGTGCGCCGGGGGTGGTGCTGTACCGCCTGAGCAACACCCTGGATGCGATGTGGGGTTACCGCAACGAACGCTTCGAGCGCTTCGGCTGGTGCGCCGCACGCATCGACGACGTGCTGAACTACATTCCCGCCAGGCTCGTGGCGCTGACCTACGCACTGCTGGGCAAGACCCGCCTGGCCCTGGCCTGCTGGCGCAAGCAGGCGCCGCTGTGGGACAGCCCCAACGCCGGGCCGGTGATGGCCTCCGGTGCCGGTGCGCTGGGTGTCGAACTGGGTGGCCCGGCGGTGTACCACGGCGAACTGCACGAGCGCCCGCGCCTGGGTGACGGGCCGATGGCCGATGCCGAGGCCATCGAGCGCGGCTGGAGCCTGGTGCAGCGTGGCGTCTGGTTGTGGGTGCTGCTGATCTGCGTGGGAGCCTATCTGAATGCTTGAACACGGTGGCCGCCTGCTGCGGGCAGTGCGGCAATACGCAATCGCCCGTGAAAACTGGCTGGACCTGTCCAGTGGCATTGCCCCTTGGCCTTACCCGATTCCGCCCATTGCGCTGGATGCCTGGGCACGCCTGCCGGAAACCGACGACGGTCTCGAAGACGCCGCGCGACACTATTACGGTGTGCGGCAACTGTTGCCGGTGGCAGGTTCCCAGGCGGCCATCCAGGCCTTGCCCCTGTTGCGCCCGCTGGGGCGCGTGGGGGTGCTGACGCCGTGCTACGCCGAGCACCCGCATGCCTGGCAGCGGGCGGGGCATCAGCTGATCGAGCTGGATGAAAGCCAGGTCGAGGCACAGCTCGATCAGCTCGACGTGCTGGTGCTGGTCAATCCGAACAACCCGACCGGGCGGCGGGTGCCGCGTGAACGGCTGCTGGCCTGGCATGCGCGGCTCGCAGAGCGCGGAGGCTGGCTGCTGGTGGACGAAGCGTTCATGGACAACTCACCGGAACACAGCGTGGCGGATTGTGCCGAACACCCAGGCCTGATCGTGCTGCGTTCGTTCGGCAAGTTCTTCGGCCTGGCCGGTGTGCGGCTGGGCTGTGTAGTGGCTGAACCCTCATTGTTGCGGCGCCTAGCCGAATGGCTCGGGCCGTGGACCGTCAGTGGTCCGACCCGGGTGCTGGCGCAAGCCTGCTTTGCCGACCACGCGGCGCATCAGGCCCAGATCGAACGCTGCGCCCAGGCCAGCTACCGCTTGGCTACGCTACTGCAGGGTTGCGGCCTGGCGCCTAGCGGCGGCTGCGACCTGTTCCAGTACGTGCGCAGCGAGCGCGCAGCCCAGCTGCATGACTTTCTCGCCCGCCGCGGCATCCTCGTGCGCCTGTTCGAGCAGCCGGCTGCCGTGCGCCTTGGCCTGCCGGCAACTGCCGCCGACGAGCAGCGCCTCGCCCAGGCCCTGACTGATTACCAGAAGGAAACGGCATGACCACCCTCATGGTGCAAGGCACCACCTCCGATGCCGGCAAAAGCACGCTGGTCACCGCCTTGTGCCGCTGGCTGTTGCGCCAGGGCGTTGGCGTGGTGCCGTTCAAACCGCAGAACATGGCGCTCAACAGCGCGGTCACCGCCGACGGTGGCGAAATCGGCCGCGCCCAGGCGGTGCAGGCCCAAGCCTGCCGCCTGGCACCGCACACCGACATGAACCCGGTGCTGCTCAAGCCCAACAGCGACACGGGCGCCCAGGTGATCATCCACGGTCGTGCCGTCACCAGCATGAACGCGGTGGCTTATCACGACTACAAAGTCATCGCCATGCAGGCGGTGCTGGCCTCGCACCAGCGCCTCAGTGGCGCCTACCCGGTGGTGATGGTAGAGGGGGCAGGGTCGCCGGCCGAAATCAACCTGCGTGCCGGTGACATCGCCAACATGGGCTTTGCCGAGGCGGTCGACTGCCCGGTGATCCTGGTGGCCGACATCAACCGAGGTGGGGTGTTCGCTCACCTGGTCGGCACCCTCGAACTGCTGTCACCGAGCGAGCAGGCGCGGGTCAAGGGCTTCGTCATCAACCGCTTCCGCGGCGACATCGCGCTGCTGCAGCCGGGCCTGGACTGGCTGGAGCAACGCACCGGCAAACCCGTGCTGGGCGTGCTGCCGTATGTCACCGACCTGCACCTGGAAGCCGAGGATGGCATCGACACCCGCCAGGGCGCCAAGCAGGAGCGCGTGCTCAAGGTGATCGTCCCGGTGTTGCCGCGCATCAGCAACCACACCGACTTCGATCCGCTGCGCCTGCACCCGCAAGTCGACTTGCAGTTCATCGGCCCAGGCCAGCCGATTCCGGCCGCCGACCTGATCATCCTGCCCGGCTCCAAGAGCGTGCGCGGCGACCTGGCGCAACTGCGCGAGCGTGGCTGGGACAAGGCCATCGAGCGGCACCTGCGCTATGGCGGCAAGCTGATCGGGATTTGTGGTGGCCTGCAAATGCTCGGCCGCGAAGTGCACGACCCGCTCGGCCTGGAGGGCGCCGCCGGTTCCAGCCCTGGCCTCGGCCTGTTCGATTACCAGACGGTGCTCGAAGCCGACAAGCAACTGCGCAACGTTGCCGGGACCCTGAGCCTTGAAGATGCGCCGGTCGCCGGCTATGAAATTCATGCTGGCGTCACCGCCGGGCCTGCCCTGGAGCAGCCCGCCGTGCAGCTCGCCGATGGCCGTTGTGACGGTGCTGTCAGTGCCGATGGCCAGGTCCTCGCCACCTACCTTCATGGCCTGTTCGAGGGCAGCCAGTCGTGTGCCGCGCTGCTGCGCTGGGCGGGGCTGGAGCATGCGCAGACCATCGACTACGAGGCCCTGCGCGAGCGTGACATCGAGCGCCTGGCCGACCTGGTGGAAAAGCACCTGGACACCGCCTTCCTGCGAACGCTTTGTGGAGTCGCCTGACATGCGCAACCTGATCCTCGGCGGCGCCCGCTCGGGCAAGAGCCGCCTGGCCGAGCAACTGGCCAGCGACAGCGGCCTGCCGGTCACCTACATCGCCACCAGCGAGCCGCTCGATGGTGAAATGAACGAGCGCGTGCGCCTGCACCGCCAGCGTCGGCCCGACGACTGGGGGCTGATCGAAGAGCCCCTGGCCCTGGCTGCCGTGCTGCGTGCAGAAGCTGCTGAAGGCCGTTGCCTGCTGGTGGACTGCCTGACCTTGTGGCTGACCAACCTGCTGATGCTCGAAGACCCGCAGCGGCTGGCCGCTGAGCGCGATGCGCTGCTCGACTGCCTGGCGCATTTGCCCGGCACAATCATCCTGGTCAGCAACGAAACCGGTCTGGGCGTGGTACCCATGGGCGAGCTGACCCGCCGTTACGTCGACCTGGCCGGCTGGCTGCACCAGGCCGTTGCCGAACGCTGCCAGCGCGTGGTGCTGACCGTGGCCGGCCTACCTCTCATGCTCAAAGGACCCGCTCTATGAACCAAGCCTGGTGGCGTGATGCCTGCCAACCCCTCGACAACGCCGCCATGGACCAGGCACGCGCCCGTCAGCAGCAGCTGACCAAACCTGCCGGTTCGCTCGGTCAGCTGGAAGGCCTGGCCGTGCAACTGGCTGGCCTGCAAGGCCGCGAGCGGCCGACTCTGGATCAGGTCGCTATCACCATTTTCGCGGGCGACCATGGCGTGGTTGAAGAAGGTATTTCGGCCTACCCGCAGGCAGTCACCGGGCAGATGCTGCGCAACTTCGTCGGTGGTGGTGCGGCGATCAGCGTGCTGGCGCGCCAACTGCAGGCCAGCCTTGAAGTGGTCGACCTGGGCACCATCGACCCTGATTTGGAACTGCCAGGGGTGCTGCACTTGCGCCTCGGCGCTGGCACCGCCAACTTCGCCCGCCAGCCGGCAATGACCGATGCCCAACTGCAGGCAGCCTTGCAGGCGGGGCGTGACAGCGCCTTGCGTGCTGCGGCCGCTGGCGCGCAGCTGTTCATCGGTGGCGAGATGGGCATCGGCAACACCTCTGCCGCTGCCGCGCTGGCCAGTACCTTGCTGGCCTGCCCGGCACGTGAGCTGAGCGGGCCGGGTACCGGCCTGGACAGCGCCGGTGTTCGCCACAAGGCCGAAGTGATCGAGCGCGCCCTGATGCTGCACGGCCTGCGCGCCGACCAGCCGCTGCAGGCGCTGGCCTGTGTCGGCGGCTTCGAGATCGCTGCACTGACCGGTGCCTATCTGGCCTGCGCCCAGCAAGGTATTGCCGTGCTGGTGGATGGTTTCATCTGCAGCGTCGCGGCATTGCTGGCGGTGCGCCTCAATCCGCAGAGCCGAGACTGGCTGCTGTTCGCTCACCAGGGCGCCGAGCCTGGGCACAAGGCCCTGCTCGCGGCACTGCAGGCCCAGCCCTTGCTGGCGCTGGGCCTGCGCCTGGGCGAGGGCAGTGGAGCCGCCCTGGCGGTGCCGCTGATGCGCCTGGCCTGCGCCCTGCACGGGCAAATGGCGACCTTCGCCGAAGCAGCGGTGGCGGACCGCCCGGCATGATCCTCGACCTGCTGCGCCACGGTGAAACCGAGCAGGGCGGCGGCCTGCGTGGCAGCCTGGACGATGCCTTGACCGACAAAGGCTGGGGCCAGATGCGTGAAGCGCTGGCAGGTGCAGGCCCCTGGGATGTGCTGGTCAGCTCGCCATTGCAGCGCTGTGCGCGGTTTGCCGAGCAGTTGGGCATGCCGGTTCAGCTCGAAGCCGATTTGCAAGAGTTGCACTTTGGCGAGTGGGAAGGGCGCAATGCCCTGCAGATCATGCAAACGCAAGCAGACGAGCTTGGGCGTTTCTGGGCCGACCCGTACAGCTACACACCGCCCGCTGGGGAGCCCGTCGCTGCCTTTGCCGAGCGAGTTCTGGCTGCCGTCGGGCGCCTGCGTCAGCAGCATGCCGGCAAGCGCGTGCTGCTGGTTACCCATGGCGGCGTCATGCGGCTGCTGCTGGCACGTGCTCGCGGGCTGCCGAGAGCGCAGTTGCTGCAGGTCGAGGTTGGCCATGGCGCCCTGATGCGCCTGGCGGTGGACGAAGATGGCGCGATGCTCGAGGTGCTTTGACATGTTGCCGTTCTGGATTGCCCTGCAGTTCCTCAGCAGCTTGCCGGTGCGTTTGCCGGGGATGCCCGAACCACGTGAAATGGGCCGATCGTTGTTGTGCTACCCGCTGGTAGGGTTGCTGTTCGGCCTGTTGCTGTGGCTGGCCAGCCACCTGCTGCAAGGTGCGGCGGCGCCGTTGCACGCGGCCCTGTTGCTGACACTGTGGGTGTTGCTCAGTGGCGCGTTGCATCTGGATGGCCTGGCCGACAGTGCCGATGCCTGGCTGGGTGGCTTCGGTGACCGCGAGCGAACGCTGCAGATCATGAAAGATCCGCGCAGCGGGCCGATTGCCGTGGTCACTCTGGTGCTGGTGTTGCTGCTGAAGTTCTGCGCTTTGTGGGTGCTGGTGGAGCAGGGCGCGGGCATGGCCTTGCTGCTGGCGCCGGTGGTGGGGCGGGCGGCGATGCTCGGGTTGTTTCTCGGCACGCCATACGTGCGTCGCGTGGGCCTGGGGCAGGCGCTGGCCGAGCACTTGCCGCGGCGTACGGCCGTGTGGGTTCTGCTGGCCAGCCTGCTGCTGTGCTTGCTGGTGGGGGGGACCCACGCGATTTTGCCAATGCTGGCGGCGATCACTGTGTTCTTCGGGTTGCGCCGTTTGATGTGCAAGCGTCTGGGTGGGACCACGGGTGATACCGCAGGCGCAATGCTGGAGATTCTCGAACTGACTGTGTTGTTGGGCTTGGCGATTTAGGAATAGTCCTACAGTGCCTGGCGAAATTCCTTACGGATTAATTTTGCTGTCAATTTTCGGAAAATCGCTGAAAAAATTCAGGAAATGACGCATTTTCTGCAGCTGTCTATGCTCGCGGTTTCTCTTCCATCGCGAAGGCATGGACAATGCGACGACTCCTGCTGGCCTTGTTGCTGGTCGCCGTCAACGGCGCCGTTACGGCAGCCGACCTGATCGACTTCTGGAACACCCCGCGCCACGGCGGCAACAGCTTCAATCGTTTGCCGCCGGACCAGGCCTACTTCGATGCATTGAGTGCATACGGCGCGAGCTGGGTACGGCTGTCCTACGACAAGTGGAAGCCGGCGCAGCGTGACTTTCTGTTGGGCAATGCGGACCGGTATGAGCAACTGGCCGCCGCCGACCTCAAGCAGCTGCGCGAGACCCTGGATCGCGCCCACAGGGCAGGGCTCAAGGTGGTCATTGCGCCGCTATCGCTGCCGGGCATGCGCTGGTCGCAAAACAACCAGGGGCAGTTCGATGACCGTCTGTGGCAAGGCAATGGATACGCCCGGCAAGCGGCCAACTTCTGGCGAGATCTGGCCCAGGAGCTGAAAGACCACCCAGCCATCGCCGCCTACAACCTGGTCAACGAGCCTGCCCCCGAGAAATTTGGCGGTCTGGCGGAGCACGCTTCGGCTGAGCGCATGCAGCAATGGTATGCCCAGGCACGGAGTGGGGCGCGTGACCTGCCTGCGCTCTACACGCAATTGATAGCGGCGATACGCGAAGTGGATGCCAAGACCCCGATAATGGTCGACGCCGGCTGGTACGCCAGCGCCGACGCCTTTGGTTACTGGCAAGTGCCCTTGCAGGATGATCGCGTGCTCTACAGCGTGCACATGTATGAGCCCTATTCGGCCACCAGTGCGCCGAACCTGTCGCGCAAGGTCCCAATCGATTACCCCGGTTTGGTGCCGTTCGCGGGTGAAATCCAGCAATGGGATGCCGAACGGGTTCGTCAGTTTCTGGAGCTGCCGTTAGCCTGGATGGAGCGCATGAAGCTGCCACGTTCCCGGCTGGTCGTGGGGGAGTTCGGGTGCATGCGCCGGCTGCCCGGTTGCAGCGAGTATCTGGAAGATGTCCTCTCGGTCATGGACCGGCATCGGTTGCACTGGGCGTTCTACAGCTTCCGCGAAGACAACTGGGATGGCATGGACTACGAACTGGGATCGGCAAAGGTGCCGTGGCGGTATTGGCAAGCGATCGAGCAAGGTGCTCCCGACCCGTTGGCACGCAAGGCCACAGTTGAGTTCGAGCCGATTCGGCGACGTTTGGCAGACTGAAACTTCTTGCAACACCCCGGGTGCGGGTATATACACGTATTCATGTTGACCAGTGAATGCATCTGCACCCATCTGCGTCGCGCCGCCCGCGGGGTGAGCCGGCATTACGACGAGGCCCTTGCCGGCTTCGGCATCAATGTCGCCCAGTTTTCCCTGTTGCGTCACCTGCAGCGGCTCGATCGCCCCAGTATCACCACGCTGGCCGAGGCCATGGGCCTGGAGCGCAGTACCTTGGGCCGTAACCTGCGCGTGCTGGAGGCCGAAGGCCTGGTAGCCCTCGCTGATGGCGATGACCAGCGCAACCGCATGGTGTTGCTGACCGAGGCGGGAGCTGCACGTTTGCAAGCGGCCCATCCTGCCTGGGAGCGGGCGCAATCGATGCTGGTCGAGCAGTTGGGTGATGGGCAGCGTGACGAGCTTGTGCGTTTGCTGGAGCGGCTTGCCTGAATCATTACGACTAGAAGCGGGTATATACCCGTACAACCTTGCGATGTGCTGGAGATAACGACAATGACTTCGGTGTGGCGAACCAGCGGGTGGGTACTTGTGGGGGCCGCGTTTATCCTGGCGCTATCCCTGGGTGTGCGGCACGGTTTCGGCCTGTTTCTGGCGCCGATGAGTGCCGACTTTGGCTGGGGCCGTGAAGTGTTTGCCTTTGCCATCGCCCTGCAGAACCTGATCTGGGGCCTGGCGCAGCCGTTTGCCGGTGCGCTGGCTGACCGCCTGGGTGCGGCGCGGGTGGTGATTATCGGTGGCATTCTCTATGCCGCTGGCCTGCTGTTGATGAGTACCGCCGATTCGGCCTGGTCGCTGTCACTCAGCGCGGGCCTGCTGATCGGTATCGGCCTGTCTGGCACCTCGTTCTCGGTCATCCTCGGTGTGGTCGGCCGCGCTGTGCCAGCGGAAAAACGCAGCATGGCCATGGGTATCGCCAGTGCTGCCGGTTCCTTCGGCCAGTTTGCGATGCTCCCCGGTACCCTCGGCCTGATCGAATGGCTGGGGTGGTCGTCGGCGCTGTTGGTGCTTGGTTTGCTGGTGGCGCTGATCGTGCCCTTTGTCGGCCTGCTGCGTGAGCGCCCGCTGCCCAGTCATGGTGCGGAGCAGACGCTGGGCGAGGCGCTGCGCGAAGCGTGCTCGCACTCCGGTTTCTGGCTGCTTGCCCTGGGCTTCTTTGTCTGTGGCTTTCAGGTGGTGTTCATTGGCGTGCACCTGCCGGCCTACCTGGTCGACCAGCACCTGCCGGCGACCACCGGTACCACGGTGCTGGCGCTGGTCGGGCTGTTCAACATCGTTGGTACCTACACCGCTGGCTGGCTGGGTGGGCGCATGTCCAAGCCACGCCTGCTTACTGCGTTGTATTTGCTGCGTGCCGTGGTGATTGCGCTGTTCCTGTGGGTGCCGGTGACTCAGGTCAGCGCCTACCTGTTCGGTATCGCCATGGGGCTGTTGTGGCTTTCCACGGTGCCTTTGACCAATGGCACCGTGGCCACGGTATTCGGCGTGCGCAACCTTTCGATGCTCGGCGGCATCGTCTTCCTGTTCCACCAGTTGGGCGCTTTCCTCGGTGGCTGGCTGGGTGGCGTGGTGTATGACCAGACCGGCAACTATGACCTGGTCTGGCAGATCTCGATCTTGCTCAGCGTGCTGGCAGCGGCGCTCAACTGGCCGGTGCGTGAACGGCCGGTCGCCCGCTTGCAGGTACAGGCGGCATGAACCGCTATCTGGCCCGCGGGCTGCTGCTGGCGGCTGCGGCATTGTTGCTGGCGCTGGTGTGGTGGGGTTGGCAGCGGGGTGGGATGGCGTTGATGCAACTGGGCATGAGCGTTTGTTAAGCGCTACCCTGCAAGTTCAAGGATTGTCTTGCAGGAGGAATGAATCATGCGTGCCCAATGGTTGACGATGCCGTTGCTGGTTCTGCTGGCCGCCAGTTCCAGTTGGGCTGCCGATTGCCCGGCGCTGTTGCAGGGCAGCTTGCCTGAATTGCGTGGCAAGGAGCAGGTCGATCTGTGCCAGCGCTTCGGCGGCAAGCCGCTGGTGGTGGTCAATACGGCCAGCTATTGCGGTTTTGCGCCGCAGCTCGAAGGGCTGGAAGCGACCTACAAGGAGTACCACGAGCAGGGCCTGGAAATGCTCGGTGTGCCGTCCAACGACTTCAAGCAGGAAGACGCCGACAGTGAGAAGACGGCCAAGGTTTGTTACGCCAACTACGGTGTGACCTTCACCATGACCAAGACCCAGGCGGTTCGCGGCCAGGATGCGATACCGCTGTTTGCCGAGCTGGCGCATCAGAGCAGTGCGCCGAAGTGGAATTTCTACAAGTACGTGGTGGATCGCCAGGGCAAGGTGATTGGCAACTTTTCGAGCCTGACCAAGCCTGATGATCCCGCCTTCAGGGCGGCGATCGAGAAGGCGATAGCCTCGCACCCGTAGATGGGGCGTCGTTAGGGCGCACCAATGGACTACCTGCGTGAGCCGTTGGGCGACAGCTGGCAAGTGCTGGCATGAAAAACCGCCACGAGGGCGGTTTATTCATGCTGCTGTACGAATCAGAAGCGGTAGGTGAGCGAGGCACCGATACCGTGTGCGCTGTTCTCGTACTTGGCCTGGTAGCGACCCTTGGTTGGGCTTGCCAGGTTGACCTTGGTGTCCTCTTCCCACAGGTAGGAGTAGGCCACGTCGATGGTCATGTCGTCGCTTGGGCTCCAGCCAGCGCCAATACTGATCGCCTTGCGATCACCCGTAGGAATGCGCGGCGAGCGGTCAGTGTTGTTGGTTGGCGACTGGTCGACGGAGAAGCCGGTACGCAGAACCCACTCCTTGTTCACCTTGTAGGAGGCGCCAATGGCGTGAGCCCACGTATCATGCCAGTTCTGCTCTTCGGTAATGGTACCAAACTGGGCTCTCAGCGGTGCCGGGACGTCGTTGTTGACAGTGATGTTCTCCAGGCGGCTCCAGCGGGTCCAGGTGCTGCCTGCATACAGGGTCCACTGGTCGTCCAGTTCGTGGGTGACCGAGAAGTCCACCGACTCAGGCGTCTTGATCTTCAGGGTGGCATCGAACTTGCTGCCGCTGAAAGGCCCGATCAGGGCGTTGTTGATCTTGGTGTCGCCTTCCAGTTTGTAGTCGACCATGGAGTGGTAGGTCAGGCCGACGCGGGTGCGGTCGGTGGCCTGCACCAGGATCCCGATGTTGTAACCAACGGCAGTGTCGTCACCCTTGATCTTCACTTCGCCATCGTTCACGCCTGGAGAGCGCGGGTTGATGGTGTTCGAGCCCAGTTCGCCCTTGATACGGTTGATGGTCGGGCCGAAACCGATCGACACCTTGTCGTTGAAGGCGTAGCTGACGGTAGGTTGGAAGGTGATGACCTCGACGTGGCTCTTCTTGCCCCAATAGCGAGCGGCGTCACCGCTGCCATAATCGGTCACCAGGCCGTATGGGACGTAAACACCAAAGCCGACGCTCCAGTGCTCATCGATCGGTTTCACGTAGTAGCCCATTGGGACGCCAACGGTAGGCACCATGTCACCGTCGGTTTCGCCTGGCAGTGGGCGGCTGCCCGGGCCCGAAATGTCAGTCTTGGCGATTACTGCTGCTCCGCCCACGGTCACTTCCTGGCGTTTGAGGCGCGACATGCCGGCAGGGTTGCCATACACGGTGCTCGCGTCTTCGGCAGAAGAAGAACGACCAGCAAAGCCGGTACCCATGCTGCTGATGCTTTGTTCGTTAAGTGCGAAGCCGGCAGCGAACAGTTGGCTGGATGCCAGGGCAACGGCTACGCCGAGGGAGGTTTTGAGCATTGCTTTTTTCATTATTAGAAACTCCTTGTGATCTCCGGGGCGAAAAGCTACCAACAAATCACGCGCCGCGCTATAGCCCATATCACAGGAGATAGAGCGGTTTTGTAGGACAATCCGACCAAAATTCCCTTTTTTCCGGTAATGGCGTAGGACGCTTCTTAAGATGCCTGTGGCAATTTCTGCTCAATGCACAATTGCCAGGCCTGGGTGAAGTCGCGCAGGCGACCTTGAGGGTGGAAAATCTGCCGCCAGATACGTGCCAGGCCGAGCAGGTCGTCGGCCGCTGGCAGCGGCGTGGCCTGCTCTTCAATGAGCATCCAGGCGATGGCGGTGGAGTAGCGCAAGTTCACCGTGAGCTCCAGGTGCGGCCCGCCAAGGAAGGCGTGCTGGCTGGCCAGGCCGCGTACCAGGCTGGCCAGCTCCGGGTCACGGGCAAGAAAGTGGTCCCAGACGGCCTGGTGACGACTTTCGCCAATGCGGTAGAGGCCGTGGCCGCGGCGGTCGTGCAAGGCTGAACCGAGTGCCGATTGGCAGGCCGCAATACCCAACAGAAGGGCCTCGGCGCTGGCGCAATGACGATTCAGGTAGACCAGGGTTGGTCGGATCACATACTGACACAATTCACTCGCCGCGATACCCATGATGCCCTCGAGCAGTAAAGGGCCGACGGGCGCTGGAGCTTGGCAGCTGGTAATTGGTCAGGCCCGCCGGAAGCGGTAAGGACCGCTCGAGTTGAAGTGTAGTGTGATAATCGTGGTGTAAAGGGCTGTTTTTAAATCGATTGCTGCCTGCTGCCCTGCGCTATATGCCTTGCGGCAATTAGGCCAAGAACGATCAGGCAGCCCGTGGCAGGTGCCATTCAGCCTTTGAATACCCCGATATTCGCCACTCACGCGGTGAGCGATTGACGGGTGCGGGCGATTACCGCCTGCAGAGGTTCCGAGCGGCTGTACTGTTCGGGGTACAGGCGTTCGGTGTGGCAGGCGATGCCGTGCTCGTCCACCAGGGTGAAACTGAAGCTGCCCTTGCGTGGGGCAACGATAAGGCACTTCAACGGCGAGAAGGCTTGGGAGAGGGTGCCAATGGCAGCCTGAATTTGATGATGAGTTTGCATGTTATTTGGAGGTTCCTGCTTTAAACACGGGGTTATGATCCGTGCATGATAGAAACGTTCCAGTGACGCCTTTATTAAGGGACGAACGAACCTGACTGGAACAGGGCAGCCAGAGAGAGCGCAATCAATGTGTGGGCGCTTGGGCTGACTGGTAGGTACTTCAGAAGGCAGGCAGCACGCCGGGGCCAAGGTTCTAGGCCATCGGGGTGGAATCCTGATCAATCTTCCGTTTGATTCGTGCTTGAGCAGCGCATGGCTGGCGAGTGAATCATCGAGGGGGCCGGTCCTGGTTTCAGCAGCGATCGTTCGGGAGAGCGATGGGCTGCAAGGACGCTTCTGGCCAGAATTGACTTTCAGCTTGGTACTAACGAGGCGCACCTTACCGAAAATGTGACGCCTTTGCAAGCTTTGTACGTTTGTTCAGGCTAGCCGCGCAGTATGGCGCGTCTTTCGCCTGATGGGAAGAGGGGGCAACTGGCCTCCAACCGGCCCGATGTGCCAATTTCGTGCATCCAAACGCAGGCTTTCGGTGCACTTGTTCACATTCGAGGCGTGACTTGTAACAGCCCGGCAACAGCCCGGTTCAGGCTCGCCAATGACTTGACTGGCACCTTAAGTCAATGAAAAAAAACACTAATTTTTGCTGGTGAAAAAATCGTCAGTTTGACTGTAAGCCCCATTTCACGGGGGTTTGCGGGCTCATTGGAGGGGTTGTCCACCGAGTTATCCACAGGAACTGTGGATTGTCCCGAGCGCTTGCTCTAGGACGGGCGTGCCAGCAAATCAGAGATCTGTCCGACAATCGACAGGCACCAACCGAGCAGCCAGTCATCCACTCGGAAACGTCAAGAAAAAATCATCGAAAAAAATTTCAGTCCTCCGGAAATCGACAGGCCATGCACAAAAAAAAGGAGTAGAGTGGCGCGCCTTTCGAGTTGCCATCCCTGTCGGTCATGAAGTTTCGCGGTAAATCCCTCGCTAGCCCCGTTGTTGCCTCATCAGCCCCTGCGCCCAAACGCTTTTCCCTGAAAGTGGCCCTCTGGCTGCTCGACAGCCCGCGCCTGGGTGACAAGCAGCAGGTCAAGCACCTCGCCGGGCGCCTGCTCAAGCAGCCTGCGCGTGAAGGCGTGGTAGTTGCGCAGAGCCGGCTGGGGCAGATGCTCTGCCGTGATTGCGGCAATGCCCGGGACCGCCGCATCGGCCACGAGCTGCTGCGTCAGGCGGCGCGGGCCGGGGACCTGCGGGCGCAGCTGGAGTACGCGCGGCTGTTCCAGGCCGATGCGCCGGAACAGGCGCCCGACCGGGCAGACTGATAAGCTGCACTCAACGCGCATTAGTGTGATCGGGGTAAGCATGACAGTGGATATGACCAGCATTCTGCTGGGCTTGGTGGCAGGGGCCTTGCCTTGCCTGGGGTGGGTCATGCAGGTGCAGCGCCGTCACGGCGCGCGGCAGGGCGAGCTGGCCCTGCTCGAGGAGCGCCTGAACAGTGCGCAACTGGCTCAGGCCGGCCTGCAGGCGCAACTGGACGCCAGCCGCGACGAGGTCAGCGACCTCAGCGAAGCCAACACCGTCAAGCAGACTCAACTGGCCGCCCAAGGCCGTGAACTGGAGCTGCTGCAGATCGACCGCGACAATGCCCGTGATGCGGCTCACGCCTGGCACCTCGAACGCGCCAATCGCGAAGCCGAACTGCGTCGCCTGGAGGCCCAGACCGCGCGCCTGGAAGCCGAGCTGCGCGAACAACAGGACAGCCACCAGCAGCGCCTGGAAGACCTTCAGGAGGCCCGTGACACCCTGCGCGCCCAGTTCGCCGACCTGGCCACGAAAATCTTCGACGAGCGCGAGCAACGCTTCGCCCAGACCAGCCAGCAGCACCTGGGCCAGTTGCTCGACCCGCTCAAGGAGCGCATCCAGGCGTTCGAAAAGCGCGTCGAGGAAAGCTACCAGCAGGAAGCCCGCGAGCGCTTCTCGCTGGGCAAGGAGCTGGAGCGCCTGCAGCAACTCAACCTGCGCCTGTCCGACGAAGCCACCAACCTTACCCAGGCACTCAAGGGCCAGAAAACCCAGGGCAACTGGGGCGAGCTGATCCTCGAGCGGGTGCTGGAACATGCTGGCCTGGAGAAAGGCCGCGAATACCAGACCCAGGTCAGCCTGAAGAGCGCCGACGGCGAGCGCTTCCAGCCTGACGTGCTGATCATGCTGCCCGGCGACAAGCAAGTAGTGGTCGATGCCAAGGTCAGCCTCACCGCCTACCAGCAATTTGTCGGCAGCAATGACGAAGCCGCGCTCAAGCAGCACGTGCAGTCGCTGCGTAACCATGTCAAAGGCCTGTCGAGCAAGGATTACAACCGTCTCGAAGGCCTGCACAGCCTGGATTTCGTGCTGCTGTTCGTGCCGATCGAGGCGGCTTTCTCGGCAGCCTTGCAGGCCGAGCCCAACCTGTTCCAGGAAGCCTTCGACCGGCAGATCGTGATCGTCAGCCCGACCACCTTGCTGGCCACCCTGCGGGTCATCGACAGCTTGTGGAAGCAGGAACGTCAGGGCCAGAACGCCCGCGAGATCGCCGAGCGCGCCGGTTGGCTGTACGACAAGTTCGTGCTGTTCATCCAGGACCTGGACGAACTCGGCAACCGCCTGCAGCAGGTCGACAAGGCCTACGCCGCAGCCCGTAACAAACTGTGCGAAGGGCGCGGCAACCTGGTCAGCCGCAGCGAACAGCTCAAGCTGCTCGGTGCGCGTGCCAGCAAGAGCCTGCCGGCCGAGCTGCTGGAGCGGGCACTGTCAGACGAGGCGCTGGCCGACGAGGCGGTTACTGAACCAGGCTCAGATGGCGATTGAGCAGGGCGCGCAAGGCCGCCGGTTTCACCGGTTTGGCCAGGTAATCCAGGCCTGCGCCATGCACGGTAGCCAGGGTTTCCTTGCTGCCGTCGGCGCTGATCACCACGCCGGGCACCGGCTCGCCCAGGCGCGCACGTAACCAGCCCATCAGCCCGGTGCCGGTTTCGCCGTCATCCAGGTGGAAGTCCACCAGCGCCAGGTGCGGGCGCATGCCCTTGGCCAGCAGCGCTTCGCATTCGGCGCGGTTGCGTGCGGTCCACACCTGGCAGCCCCAGCGGCTGAGCAGGCTGTTCATGCCGATCAGGATGCTGTCTTCGTTGTCCACGCACAGCACCTGCAAGCCGGCCAACGGCTGGCTCGCGGTTTCCACCGGGGCGCTCGGTGCTGCCGCGGCCTGATGGGCAATCGGTACCTTGACGCGGAACACCGTGCCCTTGCCGGGCCAGGAGCGCACTTCCAGCGTGTGGCCAAGCACCCGGCACAGGCCGTCGGCAATCGCCAGGCCCAGGCCCAGGCCTTTTTCGGCGCGGGTCTGGTGGCTGTCCAGGCGCTTGAATTCCTGGAAAATCACCTGCAGCTTGTCGTCGGCAATCCCCGGGCCACGGTCCCACACTTCCAGCCACAGGTGTTCGCCCTGGCGGCGTACGCCTAGCAGGATCGGGCTCTTGCCGTAGCGCAGGGCATTGGTAAGGAAGTTCTGCAGCACCCGGCGCAGCAGCTTCATGTCGCTGTCGACTCGCAGGCGGCTGCCGCGCAGGCGGAACTCCAGGCCCTTTTCGGCGGCCAGCACCTTGAACTCGGCGCCAAGGGTGTCGAACAGTTCGTTGAGGGCGAAGGGTTTGGCGTCGGGGGTGATCTTGCCGTTTTCCAGGCGCGAGATGTCCAGCAGGTCGCTGATCAGCTCTTCGGCCGAGCGCAGCGAGCTGTCCATGTGCTGCACCAGCTGCTGGGCCTCTTCGTTCATGCCTTCGGCCTGCTGCGACAAGGCCGCGGAGAACAGCCTTGCGGCGTTCAGCGGCTGCATCAGGTCGTGGCTGACCGCAGCCAGGAAGCGGGTCTTGGACTTGCTTACCGCTTCGGCCTGGCTCTTGGCTTCCGACAGCGCCTGGTTGAGTTGCGACAGCTCGTGGGTACGTTCGGCCACGCGCTGCTCCAGGCGTTCATTGGCGTCGCGCAGCGCCTGTTCGGCCTCGCGGAATGGGGTGATGTCGGTGAAGCTCATGACAAAGCCGCCGCCGGGCATCGGGTTGCCGATCAGTTCGATTACCCGGCCGTTGGGGAACAGCCGCTCTGAAGAGTGGGCACGGCCCTGGCGCATCCAGTGCAGGCGTCGCGCCACATGGACTTGCGCCTCGCCCGGGCCGCACAGGCCGCGCTCGGCGTTGTAGCGGATGATATCGGCGATCGGCCGGCCGACGCTGATCAGCCCCTCGGGGTAGTTGAACAACTCCAGGTAGCGGCGGTTCCACGCCACCAGATGCAGGTTCTGGTCGACCACGCTGATGCCCTGGTTGATGTTCTCGATGGCGCCCTGCAGCAAAGCACGGTTGAACTGCAGCACCTCGCTGGCTTCATCGGCGATGCGCACCACGTCCTCAAGCTGCATGTCGCGGCCTTCGATGGCGGCCTTGACCACGGCACGGGTCGAGGAGGTGCCGAGCACGCCGGCAAGCAGGCGTTCGGTGTGCTCGATCCAGTCGCCGTCGGCGTTCTGGTTGGGGTTGAACCCTTTGCCCTGGCGATAGGCGAAGCGGATGAAGCTTTGTCGTGCGCGCTCCTCGCCAACGAAGCGCGAGGCGAGGGTGAGCAGGTCTTCGATCTGCACCGCCAGCAACGGTTTGCTGCTGGGCCGGGCGCTGGTCTGCTGGCCGATGAAGCGGCCGGCCTGCCAGTGTTCCGACACGCGGGTGCGCGACAGCATCGACACCCACACGAACAGGGTGAAGTTGCCCGCCAGCGACAGCACCACGCCCTGGGTCAAGGGGCTGATCGGCAGGTTGAGTGGGTTGCCGTGCAGCCACGCGAGGCCCGGGAACAGCCCCAGCGACAGGCCCAGGCTATGGGCGATGATCGGCAGCACCAGGGTGTAGAACCACAGGAAGATGCCCGCTGCCAGGCCGGCGAACACGCCACGGCGGTTGGCCTGCTTCCAGTACAGCGCGCCGAGCATGGCCGGGGTCAGTTGGGTGACGGCGGCAAAGGCGATCTGGCCGATGGTCGCCAGGCTCGCGGTGGAGCCGAGCAGGCGGTAGCTGACATAGGCCAGCAGCAGGATCACCACGATGGTCACCCGGCGCACCGACAGCATCCAGTGGCGGAACGCTTCGAACGGCCGCTCGGCGTTGTTGCGGCGCAGCAGCCAGGGCAGCAGCATGTCGTTGGAGACCATGGTCGACAGCGCCACGGCCTCGACGATGACCATGCCGGTGGCGGCCGAAGCACCGCCGATGAAGGCCAGCAGGGCCAGGCTAGGGTGCGCTTCGGCCAACGGCAGGCTGATGACGAAGGAATCGGATATCACCGTACCCGGCAGCAGCATCTGCCCAGCCAGGGCGATCGGCACCACGAACAGCGCAGCCAGGGCCAGGTACAGCGGGAACACCCAGCGCGCCAGGCGCATGTCCTGGGCTTCGATGTTCTCCACCACGGTGACGTGGAACTGCCGCGGCAGGCAGATGATCGCCATCATCGCCACGGCGGTCTGTACCACCATCGACGGCCAGTTGATGGTTTCCTGCCAGTAGTTGTCCAGCTGCACCGACTGGCGCGCCTGGGTAAACAGGTCGTCGAAGCCGTCGTACAGGTTGAACACCACGAACACGCCCACGGCGAGGAATGCCAACAGCTTGATCAGCGACTCGAAGGCAATCGCCAGGACCATGCCGCGGTGGTGCTCGGTGACATCCAGGCTGCGTGTGCCGAAGACGATGGCGAACAGTGCCAGCACCAGCGATACCACCAGTGCGGTGTCCTGCACGCGGGTGCCGGTGGCGTCGGCGTTGGCGCCGATCAGCAGGTTGACGCCGAGTACGATGCCCTTGAGCTGCAGGGCAATATAGGGCAGCACGCCGACCAGGCAGATCAGCGCCACCACCACGGCCAGGGACTGCGACTTGCCGTAGCGGGCGGCAATGAAGTCGGCGATCGAGGTGATGTTTTGCTGCTTGCTGATCAGCACCATCTTCTGCAGCACCCACGGCGCGAAGATCAGCAGCAGGATCGGCCCGAGGTAGATCGGCAGGAACGCCCAGAGCTGTTCGGCCGCCTGGCCGACCGCGCCGAAGAACGTCCAGCTGGTGCAGTACACCGCCAGCGACAGGCTGTACACCCAGGCACGCAGGCGCGGCGGCAACGGCGTGCTGCGACGGTCGCCGTAGAAGGCGATGGCGAACATGACGGCCATATAGGCCAGGGCGACCACGGCGATCAGCCCGCTGGACAACGACATGAAGACTCCGGAGCAAAAAAGATAACGCGGTCCCGATCAATCAGTCTGGCACGCGGGCGGCGGTTCGTCAGCGCCGACGATGGTCGCAGCGGTGAGTCGTCGCAGGCAGCATCAAGCTCTGCGGGTGCCCAGCCAGTAGAACACCCCTGCCAGTATCACCGACATCACCAGCAGGTAGAAGATCAGCCCCGGCCACCACCGCCCCAGGGCGAAGCCCACCATCACCGGCCCCAGCGCCGCCCCGAGGTTGGACAGGTTCTGCGCCCCGTAATACACCCCGCGCAGGTGCTCAGGGGCGATCAGGTCGATGAACATGTACTCGGCAGGGATCACGATGATCTCACCGAGGGTGAACACCAGCATTGCCAGGCACCAGGCCAAGGGCGACCCGGCCACCGCAAAACCCAGCAACCCGGCAATGAACAGCGCCATGCCGGCCAGCAGCCAGGGCATCAGCTGCTGGCGGCCGATGCGCCGACCGATCAGGTACTGCAGGGCGATCACCGTGACGGCGTTGGTGGTCACCAGGTAGCCGACCAGCCGCGCCGCCTCGCTGGCGCTGCTGGTCACCACCAGGTACTGCGACAGATAGGCGGTGAACTGGCCGAACACCACCGCACTCAGTACCCCGCCCAAGGTGAAGCACACCAGCCGACGGTCACGCGCCAGCCCCAGCGCCACCTGAGTGAACCCGGCGCCCGGCTGCTCCTGTGCGCTGGCCTGCAGGCCACGGTCGCCGAGCCGCCAGTAGGCCAGGCACATGCCCAGGCCGGTCAGCGCAGAGGCAACGAACGGCAGGTGATCGTCCAGCTCCAGCATGGCCACGCCGAGCAGCGGGCCGACGGCATAGCCGACGTTGCTCAGGGTGTACTTGATGGCGAACACCTCGGCCCGTTGATCCACCGGCAGCAGCGCGCAGAAGCCGGCCTTGGCGGCGATGTCGACCACCGCCAGGGCCAGGTTGATCAGCACCAGGCAGGTGAAGAACAGCCACACCGAACGGCTGGCGATGGCCGCCACGAAGGCGAGGGCGAAGGCCAGCGTGCTGGCGCTGACCAGGGTGTGGTTGCGCACGGTGTCGACCAGATGCCCGCCGTAGAGACTCAGCAGCGAGGCCACGATCAGCGCGCCACCGATCAGCAGGCCGATCTGGCCGACCGACAACTGGAAGTTGTCGGCCAGGTAAACCACCAGGTAGGGCAGGGTGAGGGCACGGGCGACAGTCAGCGTGAACGTGGTGGCCAGTAACAGGCGGACGCTGGCGGGATAGCCTTTCAGGGCGGCGAGCATTACCACGTCCTTGTTGTGGGGATTTCCGATGCTTGAGGATAAGCGAGGCCAGCGACGGCGACCAGCGGAGGATTGACAGCCCGTACCCCACGGGGAATACTCTCGGAAAATTCATATATATGTTTACATAACAAGACGAGAGCCGACCCATGCACCCACTGTCAGGTGATGCTCGACTACCACGCTATCAGCAACTGCGCGATCACCTGATCGAGCAGATCGCCAACAACCGCTGGCGTCCGGGCGAGGCCATTCCCACCGAAGCCGCCCTGGCCACCGAGTTCGACATGTCCGTCGGCACCGTGCGCAAGGCCGTCGACGTGCTGGTCGCCGAAGGCGTGCTGGAGCGTCAGCAGGGCCGCGGCACCTTCATCCGCCGCCCGCAGTTCCAGTCTTCGCTGTTCCGCTTCTTCCGCTTCGAAAGCGCCACCGGCGAGCGGCTGATGCCGGAAAGCCGCATCCTCTCGATCGAGCCGGTATTGGCACCTTCGGCCGTTGCCCAGGCCTTGGGCCTGGCCGTCGAAGCCGAGGTCATCCGCATTGTCCGTACCCGTCTGCTCGGCGCCCAGCCGGTGCTTGCCGAGGAAATCTGGCTGCCGCGCCAGACCTTCCAGCCACTGCTCGACGTCGAGCTGGATAGCAAAGGCCCGCTGCTCTACCCCATCTACGAGGAGCTGTGCGGCCAGGTGGTCGCCTACGCCGAAGAGACCCTGACCGCCGAAGCGGTCGACGCAGCCCATGGCCGCCTGTTGCAACTGCCGGTCGACAGCCCGGTGGTGGTGATCGAGCGCCTGGCCCGCGATTACGCCGGCAAACCGCTGGAATGGCGCCGCTCGCGCGGCCACGCGCAGCACTTCCGCTACCGCGTCGAGATTCGCTGAGCCGTTAAGCCGGCCGCTTCGCCCGTTACCCGTCTGCGCCGTTCTGCCACGGCGCAGTGGCTTCGCCTGCCCGTAACACACACGACTAGAAGGATAACAATCATGTTCAGCTGGTACCGCCAGATCACTTCACGGGAACGCAAGACGTTCTGGGCCTGTTTCGGTGGCTGGTCGCTCGATGCGCTGGAAGTGCAGATGTTCGGCCTGGCCATCCCCGCGCTGATCGCCGCGTTCTCCCTGACCAAGGGCGATGCCGGCCTGATCAGCGGCCTGACCCTGGTTACCTCGGCGATCGGTGGTTGGCTCGGCGGCACCCTGTCGGACCGTTATGGCCGCGTGCGCACCCTGCAGTGGATGATCCTCTGGTTCTCCTTCTTCACCTTCCTTTCGGCGTTCGTCACCGGCTTCTACCCGTTGCTGTTCGTCAAGGCCATGCAGGGCTTCGGCATCGGTGGCGAGTGGGCGGCCGGTGCGGTGCTGATGGCCGAGACCATCAACCCGAAATACCGCGGCAAGGTCATGGGCACCGTGCAGAGCGCCTGGGCCGTGGGCTGGGGCCTGGCAGTGGGGCTGTTCACCCTGATCTATTCGCTGGTGCCGGCCGAGTACGCCTGGCGGGTGATGTTCTTCGTCGGCCTGCTGCCGTCGCTGCTGATTATCTGGGTACGCCGCAACGTGCCAGAGCCGGACAGCTTCCAGCGCCTGCAGAAGGAGAAGGCCATTCCCGGCAGCTTCTTCAAGTCGATGTCCGGCATCTTCCGCCCAGAGCTGCTGCGCGTGACCCTGCTCGGCGGCCTGCTGGGCCTGGGCGCCCACGGCGGTTACCACGCGGTGATGACCTGGCTGCCGACCTTCCTCAAGACCGAACGCAACCTGTCGGTACTGAACTCCGGTGGCTACCTGGCGGTGATCATCTTCGCCTTCTGGTGTGGTTGCGTGGTCAGCGGCCTGCTGATCGACCGCATCGGCCGGCGCAAGAACATCCTGCTGTTCGCGCTGTGCTGCGTGCTCACGGTGCAGGCCTATGTGTTCTTCCCGCTGAGCAATACCCAGATGCTGTTCCTCGGCTTCCCGCTGGGCTTCTTTGCCGCCGGCATCCCGGCCAGCCTGGGGGCGTTCTTCAATGAGCTGTACCCGGCCGACGTGCGCGGTGCCGGGGTCGGCTTCTGCTACAACTTCGGCCGCGTGCTGTCGGCGGTGTTCCCGTTCCTGGTCGGCCACATGAGCGAATCCATGTCGCTGGGTAGCGCGATCGGTATCGATGCCGGCATCGCATACGGCGTGGCCATGCTCGCCGCGCTGTGCCTGCCGGAAACCCGTGGCCGCAACCTTGAGGCCACGCCAGCGCCGGAAATGGCTGGCGCTGTCGCCAAGTAACCTGACTGTCCTGTGATGACCATGCCCGACGTTCCCGTTTCACACCTGACCGCCATCGACAGCCATGCCCACGTGTTCAGCCGTGGGCTGAACCTGGCCAGCGAGCGGCGTTACGCGCCCAGCTACGATGCGCCATTGGGTGACTACCTGGGCCAGCTGCTGGCCCATGGTTTCAGCCATGGCGTGTTGGTGCAGCCCAGTTTCCTGGGCACTGACAACCGCTACCTGCTCAGCGCCCTGCAGACCGTGCCGGGGCAGTTGCGCGGGGTGGTGATGCTTGATCGGGACGTCGAGCGCGAGACATTGCAGGAGATGCATCGGCTTGGGGTCAGGGGCGTGCGCCTGAACCTCATGGGGCAGAACCTGCCAGACCTGACGGGGGCCGAATGGCGACCGATGCTGGAGCGTGTTGGCGAACAGGGCTGGCACCTGGAACTGCACCGCCATGTCGCGGACATTCCTGCGCTAGTGCGGGCCCTGGAGCCTTATGGGCTGAACATTGTGGTCGACCATTTCGGTCGGCCCGATGCCCGCCTGGGGCTTGGGCAGCCGGGGTTTGCCGAGCTGCTGACGCTGGGTGGCAAGGGCAAGGTGTGGGTCAAGGTGTCGGGTATCTACCGGCTGGAAGGCACGCCGGAGCAGAACCTGGCGTTTGCACGTCAGGCCCTGTGTGCGCTTGAAGCCCATTATGGTGCCGAGCGGCTGATGTGGGGCAGCGATTGGCCGCATACCCAGCATGAGTCAGTGGTGAGCTTTGCCAGGGTTGTCGAGCAGTTCGAAGCCTTGGGCTGCTCGGCTGAATTGCGCCGGGCGCTGCTGGCGGATACCGCGCAGGCGCTGTTCGGGTTTGAATGATCGGGGGCTTTTACCGGCCCCTTCGCGGGTGCAGGCGAAGTCACTCTAAAAGATGCCCCGCTGCCGACACCGGCAGCAGGGCATTTTTGTCGATCAGAAGCGGAACCGGCTGATCATCTGCTGCAACTGCCCACCCAACCGCGCCAGCTCGACGCTGGACGCCGAAGTCTGCAGGCTGGCTTCAGCCGTCTGCTCGGAAATATCCCGCACCGTCACCACACTGCGGCTGATCTCTTCAGCCACCGCGCTCTGCTGTTCCGAAGCCGCCGCAATCTGCTGGTTCATCAGCTGGATCCCCGACACGCGCTGGGTAATCCCCTCCAGCGCTACCCCGGCCTCACGCACCAGTGCCACGCTGCTTTCGGTCAGGCTCTGGCTCTGCTCCATCAATTCGCTCACCGAGCGAGTGCCTTCCTCAAGGCTGCCGATTGCCGATTCGATCTCCAGTGTCGATGCCTGGGTGCGCTGTGCCAGGCTGCGCACTTCATCGGCCACCACGGCAAAGCCACGGCCTGCTTCACCGGCTCGGGCCGCTTCGATGGCGGCATTGAGCGCGAGCAAGTTGGTCTGTTCGGCCACGGCCTTGATCACGTCCATGACCTTGCCGATACGCTGGCTCTCGGTGCGCAGCGCCCCCATGGCCTCGCCCGTGGCATCCACCTGGCTGGCCAGGCGGCTGATCTGGGCCACGGCGCGGTTGACCACGCTGTCACCTTCGCGGGCTTCCTCGTCGGTGGCGCTGGCGGCCACGGAGGCCTCGCCGGCATTGCGCGCTACCTCGTGCACGGTGGCGGCCATTTCCTGCATGGCCGTGGCCACCTGGTCGGTTTCCACCTTCTGGTTGTTGGCACCGGCACTGGTCTGCTCGGTGATTGCCGAAAGCTCCTCGGTAGCGCTGGCAATCTGCGAAATGCCATCGCGCACCTGGGCAATCAGCTCGCGCAGGTTGCGGGTCATGCCCTGCAGGGCGTTCTGCAGTTGGCCGACTTCGTCGCGGCGGCGGCTGGCCGGTTGTTCGCTGAGGTCACCGGCAGCCACCTGTTCCATGGTTTTCAGTGCCTGGCGCAGCGGCTGGCTGATCTGCCGGGCAATACCCATGGCAGCCAGGGCACCGAGCAGCAAGGCGAGCAGGGTAGCGGCGATCTGCAGGGTGCGGGCGAAATGGCTGTCCTTGGCGACCCACACGGCCTGGTCGTCCAGCAGTTGACCGATGACACCATTAAGGGTCTCGATGTCGTTGGCCATGGCGGCGCGGTAGCCCACCAGGTTGCTGACCTCGCCACGGAACGCCTCGACGGCCTTCGCATAGGCGTGCACCTGTTGCTCCAGTTGCTGGAAATGCTGCGGGAAATTGCCGTTGAAGCGGGCGACCAGCCCAGGCAGGTCGTTCACCGTGCTGGCGATCTGGGCGTTCATCAGCTTCTCGGTCTCGGCGTTGGTGTTTCCGGTGTAGCCGCGAACGTGATAGCGCAGCAGGATCAGGTTTTCGCGGATCTGGTTGATGGCCTCAATGCGCACGAAGCGCTGCTCGGCATCGGGCAAGGCGCGTACCTGGTTGCGAATCTGCTCGATGCTGGCAAACGACTGGGTGGCCAGTTCGCCCATCTCCTTCTGTGCGGCGCGCATCTTCTCATAGGCGCGGAAACTGGCGGCCTGGTTGCCGCTGTAGCCCTGCAAGGCCTGATCGGCGGCATTGATCAGCGCATGGCTCTGCGCCTTGACCATCACCTCGCGCAGCTTGGCCAGCGTCGGCTTGAAGGCGTCCAGCGCAGCCTGCAGTTGCTTGCTCTCGGCTGGGGCGCCATTGGCCATGGCATGACGCAAGCGCGCTTCGCGCAGGTCGCCGAGGGCGTCGTTGAGGCGCGATACATCGCTGACTACCTCGCTGCGCCGTACCAGGCTGCCCAGGCCGTCCCAGCTGATCAGCGACTGCACCAGTGTCAGGCACAGCACCAGGCCGAAACCGAGTAAGAGTTTGTGGGCGATCTTGAGGTCGCCAAACCAGGTAAACATTACTGCCGAGCTCCTTTTCTTATGCGTTGGAGGAGACCTGAGGTCTGTTCCTTCTGTCAGATATAGTCATCTATATGAATTATCGGCACATGTAACAAAATCTGAACAGTGATTGGGCTGAAATTAATGTCACTGTGATATCAAATTGTGAGCGGGTTCCGGTGTTGCCCCGTGTTTCTTGCCAGGCACAGGCTTTCCCATGCAGATTTGTGGCTCGCAGCGCTTCGCGTGCCTCCAATGACAAAAGACACTCAGGAACAAGGACGATGAGTCACCCCTCGCAATTCACCTTGCTCGGCAAGCGGCGTTTCCTGCCGTTCTTCGTCACCCAGTTGCTGGGTGCCTTCAACGACAACCTGTTCAAGCAGTCGCTGATCCTGGCGATCCTGTTCAAGCTCAGCCTGGGCGACGGTGACCGTTCGATCTGGGTCAACCTCTGCGCGCTGCTGTTCATCCTGCCGTTCTTCCTGTTCTCGGCGCTGGGCGGGCAGTTTGGCGAGAAGTTCGCCAAGGACGCGCTGATCCGCGCGATCAAGCTGGCCGAGATCGTCATCATGGCGGTTGGCGCCATCGGCTTCGTCACCAACCACCTCACGCTGATGCTGCTGGCGCTGTTCGGCATGGGCACCCACTCGGCGCTGTTCGGCCCGGTGAAGTACTCGATCCTGCCCCAAGCCCTGCGTGAAGAAGAGCTGGTCGGTGGTAACGGCCTGGTGGAGATGGGCACTTTCCTCGCCATCCTGGTCGGCACCATTGGCGCCGGGGTGATGATGGCCCACGACAGTTACGCCACGGTGGTGGCCGGTGGCGTGGTCGGCACTGCCGTGCTGGGCTACCTGGCCAGCCGCTGGATCCCGAGGGCCGCAGCGGCATCACCGCAGATGACGCTGGACTGGAACATCTTCAAGCAGTCGTGGGTGATCCTGCGCATGGGCCTGGGGCAGACCCCGGCGGTGTCGCGCTCGATCGTCGGCAACTCGTGGTTCTGGTTCGTCGGCGCCATCTACCTGACGCAGATCCCGACTTACGCCCAGGAGTGGCTGCACGGCGACGAGACCGCAGTGACCCTGGTACTGACCCTGTTCTCGGTGGGCATCGCCCTCGGTTCGCTGCTGTGCGAACGCCTCAGTGGGCGCAAGGTGGAAATCGGCCTGGTACCGTTCGGCTCGTTCGGCCTGACCCTGTTCGGCCTGCTCTGGTGGTGGCACTCGGGTGACGTGCCAGCTGGTGACCAGCCGCACGACTGGCTGGCGCTGCTGGGCATGCACCAGGCCTGGTGGATCCTGATGTCGATCGTCGGCCTCGGTGTGTTCGGCGGCTTCTACATCGTGCCGCTGTACGCCCTGATCCAGGCGCGCACCGCTGAAGACCAACGGGCCCGGGTGATCGCCTCCAACAACATCCTCAATGCCCTGTTCATGGTGGTCTCGGCGATCTTCACCATTGTCCTGCTGAGTGTGCTCAAGCTGAGCATCCCGCAGCTGTTCCTGGTGGTGTCGCTGCTCAACGTGCTGGTCAACGCCTACATCTTCAGGATCGTGCCCGAGTTCACCATGCGCTTCCTGATCTGGCTGCTCAGCCATTCGATGTACCGTGTGCAGCACCGCGACCTCGAACGCATCCCCGATGAAGGCGCGGCGCTGCTGGTGTGCAACCACGTGTCGTTCGTCGATGCGTTGCTGCTGGGCGGGGCGATCCGCCGGCCGATCCGCTTCGTCATGTACTACAAGATCTACAACCTGCCGGTGCTCAACTTCGTGTTCCGCACGGCGGGCGCCATTCCGATTGCCGGGCGCAACGAAGACCAGGCCACCTACGAGCGAGCCTTCGCGCGTATCGCCGAGTACCTGGCGGACGGTGAGTTGGTGTGCATCTTCCCGGAGGGCAAACTGACCGGCGATGGCGAGATCGATGTGTTCAAGGGGGGCGTCAGCCGCATCCTTGAAGAAACCCCGGTGCCGGTAATTCCGCTGGCGTTGCAGGGCCTGTGGGGGAGCTTCTTCAGCCGCGATCCGGCCAAGGGCTTCTTCAAGCGCCTGTGGTCAAAGGTGACCATCGTGGCGGGCGCCGCCATCCCGGTGGAGGCGGCGCAGCCAGAGACCTTGCGTGAGCAGGTCAGCCGCCTGCGCGGCGGCCTGCGTTAAGGAAGGGGAATCAGCTGGCGCTGACTTTCAGGCCTATCAGGCCGGTAATGATCAGCGCCACGCTGGCCAGCCGCACCAGGGCCACCGACTCGCCGAACAGGATGATCCCGGCGATCACCGTGCCGACGGCGCCGACGCCGGTCCAGATGGCATAGGCAGTGCCCAACGGCAGTTCCTTCATGGCCAGGCCCAGCAGGCCCAGGCTGATGGCCATGGCAGCGACGGTGAGTACGGTCGGGAGGGGTTTGCTGAAGCCGTCGGTGTATTTCAGGCCGACGGCCCAGCCGACCTCGAACAGGCCGGCAAAGAACAGGATGATCCAGGACATGATGCGTCTCCATCGTTGTGAATGATGGGGCCGTCCCCGGGATGGTCACGCGGTGCGTCGTGAGGTCGTCCTCACAGTGGCCATCAGGGTACACATCATTGCCTGGCCGGCTCAACCTCTTCAATGGCGGCCGATGAATCCTCCATCCTGCGGAACCAGGTCGACAGCAGCGCCCCGGAAATGTTGTGCCAGACGCTGAACAGCGCGCTCGGTACCGCCGCCAGCGGCGAAAAATGCGCCGCCGCCAGCGCCGCCCCGAGCCCCGAGTTCTGCATCCCCACCTCCAGTGCCAGCGACTTGCGCTGGGCCAGCGGCAGCTTGCAGAGCCGGCCGGTGAGGTAGCCCAGCAGATAGCCAAAGGTGTTGTGCAGCACCACCACCGCCATGATCAGCAACCCCGATTCGGCGATCTTGGCCTGGCTGGCCGCCACCACCGCGCAGACGATCATCACGATGCTCACCACCGACACCAGTGGCAGCACCTGCACCGCCATCTGCACCCGCGCACCCAGCAAGCGCTGGGCCACTACGCCGAGCACGATGGGCAGCATCACCAGCTGCAGGATCGACCAGAACATGTCCATGAAGGACACCGGCAGCCAGGCTGAAGCCAGGAACCAGATCAGCGCCGGGGTCAGCAGTGGGGCGAGCAGGGTGGTTACCGCGGCGATCGCCACCGCCAGCGCCAGGTCGCCCTTGGACAGCCAGACCATCACGTTAGACGCCGTGCCGCTCGGGCAGCAGCCGACCAGGATCACGCCCACGGCGATTTCCGCCGGCAGGTGGAACAGCTGGCACAGCAGCCAGGCCATGCCCGGCATGATCACGAAGTGCGCCACCACGCCCAGGGCCACGCGCCAGGGCTGGCGGGCGAGGGCGGCAAAATCGTCGAGCTTGAGGGTCAGGCCCATGCCGAACATCACCAGGCCCAGCAGCGGCACGATAGCCACCTTGAGGGCGATGAACCACTGGGGCATCAAGAAGGCCAGCACGGCGAACACCAGCACCCACAGGGCGAAGGTGTTGCCGACGAAGCGGCTGAGGGCGGCGAGGGCGCGCATTGGGAAACCTCCGGTTTCAGCTTCAAGTGGCAAGCTTCAAGCTGCAAGTGAAAGCAGTACGGTGCCGCATGGGGCACCGCACTATCGCTTTTGATTGTTCTTGTAGCTTACAGCTCGAAGCTTGCAGCTGCTTTTAGACCCCTTGCGGAATCTCTTCGCCACCGAGCACTTCGAACAGCGCCGGCAGGAACTCGGCAAAGGTCATCATCATCAGCTGGAAGCTGGCATCGAACTGCTGCGCGGCTTCGTCGCCACCGTCCTGTTCGGCCTGCTCCTGCAGCAGCTCTTCGAACTTCAGGCGCTTGATCACCATCTTGTCGTCGAGCACGAACGACAGCTTGTCCTGCCAGGCCAAGGCCAGCTGAGTGACTACCTTGCCGGTGCTCAGGTGCAGCTGGATTTCCTCGCTGGTCAGGTCCTGGCGCTTGCAACGGACGATGCCGCCGTCTTCGGCGGTGTCACGCAGCTCGCATTCGTCCAGCACATAGAAACCTTCGGCAGCCTGTTGCGACTTGACCCAGTCGGTCATGGTCGCGGTCGGTGCGATCTTCACCGTGGCCGGGCGCACCGGCAGCGAGCCCATCACTTCACGCAGGGTCGACAGCAGGTCTTCGGCGCGCTTGGCGCTGGCCGAGTTGACCAGGATCATGCCAAGGCGCGGGGCGATGGCGGCGAAGATCATCGAGCGGCGGATAAACGCGCGTGGCAGGAAGGCCTGGATGATCTCGTCCTTGATCTGGTCGCGCTCCTTCTTGTAGACCTTGCGCATTTGCTCGGTCTCGATCTCTTCGACCTTTTCCTTCACCGCATCGTTGACCACGCTGCTCGGCAGGATACGTTCTTCCTTGCGCGCGGCAATCAGCAGGAACTCGCCGCTGACGTGCACCAGGGGAGCGTCTTCACCCTTGCCGAATGGCGCGATGAAACCGTAGGTGGTCAGCTCCTGGCTGGCGCACGAGCGGGCTGGCTTGGTGGCCAGCGCAGCTTCCAGCGCTTCAGGCTCGAACGGTACTTCCTGGGTCAGGCGGTAGGACAGCAGGTTCTTGAACCACATGGGGGGCAATCTCTCCTTAATGCATAAGGCGGGCATTATTCTCCGAGCAGTGCTCCAAGGCCAACCCTGTCAGAGGGCCAGCAGTGCCCTATAAGGGAAGAAAAGCCCCGGCTGCCCTAGGTCTTTGAAAGGCTTGGAATTTTTTTTGAGAAAATTTAAAAAAGTGCTTGCCAGGGTGGCAGGCCGTCCGTAGAATGCGCGCCACACCGAGACGAAGGGTGATTAGCTCAGCCGGGAGAGCATCTGCCTTACAAGCAGAGGGTCGGCGGTTCGATCCCGTCATCACCCACCACTCGATGTATAGCGCAGCGGTAGTTCAGTCGGTTAGAATACCGGCCTGTCACGCCGGGGGTCGCGGGTTCGAGTCCCGTCCGCTGCGCCATATTCCGCTTCCAGGGCCCACTGAACACCCGGAAGCCACAAAAAAAGCGACCCCAGGGTCGCTTTTTTCGTTTCTGGCCTTAATGGCTGCGCTCTTCCTCGCGCAACGTCAGCACCTCGACCCCATCCTCGGTCACCGCCACCGTATGCTCCCACTGCGCCGACAGGCAGTGGTCCCGGGTAATCACCGTCCAGCCATCCTTCAGCGTCCGCGTCCCGCGCCCACCCTGGTTGATCATCGGTTCGATGGTAAACACCATCCCCGGCTGCAACTTCATGCCCATGCCACGCAGGCCGAAATGCAGCACCTCGGGCCCTTCGTGCATCTGCTGGCCGATGCCATGGCCGCAGTACTCGCGTACCACGCTGTAGCCAGCCGCTTCGGCATGGGCCTGGATGGCATGGCCGATATCCCCCAGCGTCGCCCCGGGACGTACCTGTTCGATGCCTTTCCACAGCGCATCGTAAGTGGTGTCGACCAACCGCTGGGCGTCTTCGCTGATTGGCCCGATGCTGTACATCTTCGACGAGTCGGCAATGTAGCTACCCTGTTCGAGGGTGATGTCGACGTTGATGATCGAGCCTTCCTTGAGCACTTCATCGACCTTGGGGATGCCATGGCAGACCACATGGTCCACCGAGGTGTTGAGCGAGTAGGGGAAGCCGTACTGGCCCTTGCTGGCCGGGCGGGCCTTGAGGGTGTCGATGATGAAGGCCTCGGCGCGGTCGTTGATCTGCATCGTGGTCACGCCGGGGCGGATGAAGCGGTCGAGTTCGGCGAACACCTGGGCCAACAGCCGGCCGGCGTTGCGCATCAGTTCGAGTTGGGCGGGGGTCTTGAGGATCACCTTGGACATGGAATGCGGGCTGTAGCTCTTGCTGGAAATTGCCCCAGCATAGCGCCATGGGTAGCTCGCTTGCCACCGCGTGGTGCGCTGCCTGTGCTGGCCTCTTCGCGGGTGAACCCGCTCCCACCGGTCCTGCACTGCCTTCAAGCCTGCGGCGATTCTGTGCGAGCGGGTTCACCCGCGAAAGGGCTGGTACAGCTGGCCCACTAATTGCTCAATGACCTTTATCCAGGGCTATCAACGTCGACAGCCCCACCACTCACGACAAAGGCGCCGTGTTGCCCCGCTTGCTTTGCAAGCCCGGGCAGCCGGCGCCTTTTTGCATGCCTGAAAGGGGAGACCGCCCATGACCACCCGCGAAGTACGCAGCGTCTGCCCCTACTGTGGCGTCGGTTGCGGCATCGTCATGAGCGTTGCCGACGGCAAGGTCAGCAAGATCAGCGGCGACAAGCAGCACCCGAGCAACTTCGGCCGCCTGTGCACCAAGGGCCTCACCGCACACCTGCCACTGACCGCCGCCGGGCGCATGGAGGACGCCTACGTCCGCCAGCAACGCAGCCAGCAGCCGGCGCGCAGCAGCATGGACCAGGCCATTGCCCAGGCCGGTGAGCGCCTGCGCGGCATCATCGACCAGCATGGCCCGGACGCGGTGGCGCTGTATGTGTCCGGGCAGATGTCGCTGGAGGCCCAGTACCTGGCCAACAAGCTGGCCAAGGGCTTTATCCGTACCCGGCATATCGAGTCCAACTCGCGGCTGTGCATGGCCAGTGCTGGCAGCGGCTACAAGCTGTCGCTCGGGGCCGATGGCCCCCCCGGCAGCTACCAGGATTTCGAACGCGCCAAGGTGTTCCTGGTGATCGGCGCGAACATGGCCGACTGCCACCCGATCCTGTTCCTGCGCCTGCTCGACCGGGTCAAGGCCGGTGCCCGGCTGATCGTCGTCGACCCGCGGCGCACTGCCACGGCCGACAAGGCCGACCTGTTCCTGCAAGTGCGCCCTGGCACTGACATGGCCCTGCTCAATGGCCTGCTGCACGTGCTGCACCACAACGGCCACACCGACCCCGCGTTCATCGCCTGTCACACCGAGGGTTGGGACGAACTGCCGGCCTTCCTCGACGATTACAACCCGGAGCGCGTGGCCGCCATCACCGGCCTGAGCGAAGCCGACATCCGCCAGGCAGCCGAATGGATCGGCACGGCCGGGGAGTGGATGAGTTGCTGGACCATGGGCCTCAACCAGAGCGTCCACGGCACTTGGCACAGCAACGCCCTGTGCAACTTGCACCTGGCTACGGGCGCCATCTGCCGCCCCGGCAGCGGGCCGTTTTCGCTGACCGGCCAGCCCAATGCCATGGGCGGCCGCGAGATGGGCTACATGGGCCCGGGCCTGCCGGGCCAGCGCTCTGCGCTGGTGGCGGCAGACCGCGCCTTCGTCGAGGAGCAATGGCACTTGCAACCGGGCAGCCTGCGCAGCGAAGGCGGCGAGGGCACGATCGCGCTGTTCGAGCAGATGAAGGCGGGCGAGGTGAAAGCCTGCTGGGTGATCTGCAGCAACCCGGTGGCCAGCGTCGCCAACCGTCAGCAGGTGATCGACGGCCTGCGCCAGGCCGAACTGGTGATCACCCAGGACGCCTTCCTCGACACCGAGACCAACCGCTACGCCGATATTCTCCTGCCCGCCGCGCTGTGGGCCGAAGGCGAGGGTGTGATGATCAACAGCGAGCGCAACCTGACGTTGATGCCGCAGGCGGTCCAGGCGCCCGGCCAAAGCCTGGCGGACTGGCAGATCATCGCTCGGGTTGCCTGCGCCATGGGCTACGCCGAGGCGTTCGATTATCCCGACGCTGAGGCGGTGTACGACGAGATCCGGCGCTTCTGGAACCCGGCCACCGGCTACGACTTGCGCGGCATCGGCTATCAGCAATTGCGCCTCAGCCCACGGCAATGGCCCAGCGCGCCGGGTCGCGATGACGACCGCAGCCCGCTGCGTTACCTGAACGACGGCAGCAGCCAGCACCTGTTGCGCGATGCCGAGGGCCATGCGCCTGCCCTGGCGTTCCCTACCGCCAGTGGCAAGGCGCGCTTCTTCGCCCGGCCCTGGCTGCCGGCGCCCGAGCTGCCAGACGCCGACTACCCGCTGGTGCTCAACACCGGCCGCGTGCAGCACCAGTGGCACACCCTGACCAAGACCGGCAAGGTGCCGGCGCTGAACAAGCTGGAGCCCGGGCCCTTCATTGAAATCCACCCTGATGATGCTGCGCGCCTGGGCATCGCCGACAAGGATCAGGTCGCCATCCGCTCACGTCGCGGCCAGGCGCTGTTGCCGGCGCGCATCAGCGACCGGGTCATGCCCGGCAACTGCTTTGCCCCGTTCCACTGGAATGACCTGGTCGGCGAGCAATTGGCGATCAATGCCGTGACCTGCGATGCGGTCGACCCGCTGTCGCTGCAGCCGGCGTTCAAGCATTGCGCCGTGGCCCTGGAGCGGGTCGCTGGCGAGCGCATCGATGCCCTTGAGCTGAACACCCCTCTGCCGGAGCCTGCCCGCATGCCGACCGCGACCCTGTCCCGCCTGCTTGGCCTGGACACTTTGCCAGCCCCGGTGCTGGCCGATGACGAGCGTCATTACCTGCAGGGCTTCCTGCTCGGCCTTGATCAGGCGCGTGCCGAGGGCGTACCCAGCCTGCCGGCCAGCGCGCCATTGGCTGCTTCACGGCGGCTGTTTGTCGATGGTTTGCTGGCGGGCTTGTTTGCGCAGCCAGCCGCTGCCCCGGCCATCGCCGCGCCGCGCCACCAGGTGCTGTGGGCCTCGCAGACGGGCAATGGCGAAGCGCTTGCCGAACGTTGTGCCCAGCGCCTGCGCGGCGCTGGTCTCGACGTGCAGCTCAGTTGCATGGACGCGGTAAGCCCCAGCCAGCTGCAAGGCGCCGCCAGTGTGGTGCTGATTACCAGCACCTTCGGTGACGGTGACGCGCCCGACAGCGCCACGGCGTTCTGGCAGGCGCTGCAAGGCGAGGAGGGCGCTTGCTGCGCGGAGCTGCCCTATGCCGTGCTGGCCTTGGGGGACTCCAGCTACGACCAGTTCTGCGGCTTTGGCCGCAAGCTCGACCAGCGCCTGGCCGAACTGGGAGGGCGCCGTTTGCTGCAGCGGGTCGATTGCGAACCGGATTTCGATGAGGCCTTCGCCGGGTGGCTCGAAGCCCTGCTGCCGGAGCTCGGCAGCACCGGCTCGCCAGCACCGGTCAGTGCACCGGCGCCGGTCGCGAGCTACAGCAAGCAGCAACCGTGGTCGGCCCCGCTGCTGGAAAATCACCTGCTCAACGGCCCGGGTGCCAACAAGGAAACCCGCCAGCTGGTGTTTGGCCTGTCCGGCAGCGGTTTCACCTATGCCGCCGGCGATGCCTTGGGCGTATGGCCGCGCAACTGCCCGGCGTTGGTCGAGGAGCTGCTGGCGCTGATGCAGCTCGATGGCAAGGAATGGGTTGCGTTGAAGGGGCAGCAGGCGATGCCACTGGCCGAGGCCCTGGAAACGCACCTGGAAATCGCCAAGGTCAACCCGCAGCAACTGCAGGTGTTCAGCGCCCATGCCGCCGACCTGCGGCGTCTGCTGCAGCCCGAGTGCAAGGCCGAACTGCAGGATTGGCTGTGGGGCCGGCAACTGGTCGATGTGCTGCGTGCGTTCCCTCAGCAGTTGCCGCTGGCTACCTGGCTCGACCTGCTCAAGCCGTTGCAGCCGCGTCTGTATTCGATCAGCTCCAGCCCGTTGGCGCATCCGGACCAGGTCCACCTCACCGTCGCCACCGTGCGCTATGGCGAGCGCAAAGGGGTGTGTTCAACGTTCCTTGCGGACCGTGCGCAGGCGTTGAGGGTGGCAATCTTCCCGCAAGTGTCGAAGCACTTTCGCCTGCCTGAGGACGACAATCTGCCAGTGATCATGGTCGGCCCCGGCACCGGCATCGCGCCGTTCCGTGCCTTCCTCGAAGAGCGCGAGGCACGCGGTGCCACCGGCGGTAACTGGCTGTTCTTCGGCGAGCAGTTTGCGGCCACGGACTTTTATTACCAGGCACAGCTGGAGGCCTGGCAGGCGAGCGGGCATTTGCGCCTGGACACGGCGTTCTCGCGGGACCAGGCCGAGAAGGTCTATGTGCAGCAGCGCATGCTCGAGCAGGGCGCGCAGTTGTGGCAGTGGCTGGAGGCGGGCGCGTACTTCTATGTCTGTGGTGATGCCCAGCGCATGGCCAAGGATGTCGATGCGGCGTTGCGTGAGGTGATTGCCGTGCATGGCGGGGTGGATGCGGAGGCCTATGTCGAGGCGTTGGGCAAGGCCAAGCGCTATCGGCGCGATGTGTACTGATGTGCTCCAGGATGGTGAGCTCTGCACTTGAAATGTGCATTTGTTGTGCCGGCCTCTTCGCGGGTGAACCCGCTCCCACAGGTACTGTGCAAAGTTGAAGGCAGTGGAGGCCCTTGTGGGAGCGGTTTTACCCGCGAAGAGGCCTTTACAGGAAACTGGATTGGCACAGTCCCTGCTTTAACCCTGATACAACAAAGCCCACTGATCAACGGCGATCAACCCGGGCCACCCACCGTGATGAATACAGGCAAAGGCGCCTGGAGCTTCGGCTCCAGGCGCTTTTTTTTTGATCGAGGATCGGCTTATGAAGGCAACAGCGAGCGGGCAACGAGAGCGACTGGTCATCGTCGGCAACGGCATGGTCGGCCACCATTGCGTCGAGCAACTGGTCGAACGCGGCGCCCTTGAGCGCTTCGAGCTGCACGTGTTCGGCGAAGAACCTCAACGTGCCTACGACCGCGTGCACCTGTCGGAGTATTTCGCCGGCAGCTGCGCCGAGACCTTGGCCCTGTGCGGGCAGGCCTACTACGGCGACAGCGGCGTGCACCTGCACCTGGGCGAAGCGGTGCTGGAAGTCGACCGCGAACGCTGCGAGGTGGTGACTGCCGAGGGGCGCTACGGCTACGACCAGCTGATCCTGGCTACCGGCTCCTACCCGTTCGTGCCACCAATCGAAGGCTCCAGCGGCAATGCCCGCCTGGTCTACCGCACCCTCGACGACCTCGATGCCATTCGCGCCGCTGCCGGCCACGCGCGCCGTGGCGTGGTGGTCGGTGGCGGCCTGCTCGGCCTGGAAGCCGCCAACGCCCTGAAGTGCCTCGGCCTGGAAGCCCACGTGGTGGAATTCGCCCCACGGCTGATGCCGGTGCAACTGGACGGCGAGGGCGGCGCCGCGCTCAAGGCGCAAATCGAAGCGCTGGGCGTCGGCGTGCACCTGTCGCGCGCCACCCAGTCGATCAGCGCGGGTGAAGCCTACCGCTACCGCATGAATTTCGACGGCGGCGAACACCTGGAAACCGACCTGATCGTGTTCTCCGCCGGTATCCGCCCGCAAGACGCTTTGGGCCGTGCCAGCGGCCTGCAGATCGCCGCTCGCGGTGGCGTGGTAATCGATAACCACTGTCGTAGCAGCGACCCGCGCATCTTCGCCATCGGTGAATGCGCCTCGTGGAATGGCAGCGTGTTCGGCCTGGTCGCCCCGGGCTACAGCATGGCGCGCAACCTGGCAGCGCTGCTGATGGGCGAAGCTGCCAGCGAATTCACCGGTGCCGACATGTCGACCAAGCTCAAGCTGTTGGGCGTGGATGTCGGCTCCATCGGCGATGCCCACGGCGCCACGCCGGGTTCGCGTAGCTACCGCTTCATCGACGAGGCCAACAGCGCCTACCGCCGGCTGGTGGTGGATGCCAGCGGCAAGCACGTGCTCGGCGCGGTGCTGGTGGGCGACAACAGCTACTACGACACCCTGCTGCAGTACGCCCAGAACGGCATCGCCCTGCCGGCCGACCCGGCAGCACTGATCCTGCCGCAGAGTGGCGGCGCGCCTGCGCTCGGCGCCGATGCGCTGCCCGACAGCGCAACCATCTGCTCGTGCCATAACGTCAGCAAGGGCGCGGTGTGTGCGGCCATCGACAGTGGCTGCGGCGACCTCGCTGCGGTCAAAGGCTGCACCAAGGCCGCCACCGGCTGCGGCGGTTGCGCGGCACTGCTCAAGCAGGTGTTCGAGCACGAACTCACCGCCCGTGGGGTGACCGTCGACAAGAGCCTGTGCGAGCACTTCGCCTACACCCGTCAGGAGCTCTACGGGCTGGTGCGGGTCGAGGGTATCCGTAGCTTCAACGAACTGCTCGAACGCCACGGCAAGGGCCATGTCGGCTGCGACATCTGCAAGCCGGCGGTGGGCTCGATCCTTGCCTCGTGCTGGAACCAGCCGATCACGGACCCGGCGCTGGTGCCGCTGCAGGACACCAACGACACCTTCATGGCCAACATGCAGAAGAATGGCACCTATTCGGTGGTGCCACGCATTCCCGGCGGCGAGATCACCCCCGACAAGCTGATCGTGATCGGCCAGGTGGCGAAAAAGTACGACCTCTACACCAAGATCACCGGCGGCCAGCGCATCGACCTGTTCGGCGCCCAGCTGCACGAGCTGCCGCTGATCTGGGGCGAGCTGATCGAAGCCGGTTTCGAAACCGGCCACGCCTACGGCAAGTCGACGCGCACGGTGAAGTCGTGCGTGGGTAGCACCTGGTGCCGCTACGGCGTGCAGGACAGCGTCGGCATGGCCCTGCGCCTGGAGGACCGCTACAAGGGCCTGCGCAGCCCGCACAAGCTCAAGTTTGCGGTATCCGGCTGCACCCGCGAGTGCGCCGAGGCGCAGAGCAAGGACATCGGCGTGATCGCCACCGACAAAGGCTGGAACCTGTACATCTGCGGCAACGGCGGCATGCGCCCGCGCCACGCCGAGCTGTTCGCCACCGACCTGGACGACGAAACCCTGGTGCGCCAGATCGACCGCGTGCTGATGTTCTACATCCGCACCGCCGACAAGCTGCAGCGCACCTCGGTCTGGCGCGAAAGCCTGGAAGGCGGCCTGGACTACCTCAAGCAGGTGATCCTTGATGACAGCCTGGGCCTGGCGGCCGAGCTGGAGGCGCAGATGCAGCATGTGGTCGACCAGTATGAATGCGAATGGGCCAACGCCCTCAACGACCCCGAGAAGCTCAAGCGCTTCCGCACCTTCGTCAACGACAAGCGCGCCGACCCGGACGTGCACTTCGTGCGCGAGCGCGAACAACGCCGGCCGGCTGCACCGCTGCACCTGATCCCAACCGTCGAGGAGGCTGTCTGATGAACCTGTCCAATGCTGCTGTGAAACCCCAAGAGAGCTGGAAGGCGGTGTGCCAGGCCGATGACCTGGTGGCCGACTCTGGCGTGGTGGTGTGGCTGGATGGCGCGCAGGTGGCGCTTTTCTACCTGCCCGAACTGGAGCAGAGCCTGTATGCGGTGGACAACCGCGATCCGCGCTCGGGGGCCAATATCATCGGGCGAGGGCTGGTCGGTAGCTTGCAAGGGGAATTGGTGGTGGCGGCGCCGTTGTACAAGCAGCACTTCAGCCTGCAGAGCGGGGCGTGCCTGGAGGATGCCGGGCAGCGGCTGCGGGTGTGGCCGGTGCGGATGAATGGGGAGGCGGTGGAGCTGGCGGTGGCCTGATGTATCGGGAGGTCCTCCACCGCTTTTTGAAAACGATGGAGGACCTGTGAGAGCCGCGCTTGTGGTGGCGACGAGCCGCGTCGATGGGCCGCAAAGCGGCCCCCTTTATGTATGGCCCGCCAGATCATTCAAGTTGCCAGCCAATATCGCCTTCCTCCAGATACCCACCATGGTCAGTTCGATCTCCCTGGCGCGCCACGGCCTTGCCTTCGATCTGGTAGCCCGCCGAGCCGCTGACGATCACTGCCCCGCAACTTGTCCGGTCACCGACCCTGGCCACGGCCTTGCCGTTGAAGGTGTAGTTGGGGCTGCCGGTTTCCACGACGCCTTTGCCGTGGATCGGGCAGGCATGGGAGTGGCCGACGAGCACCACAGGTTTCATGGTTGTTCTCCTGGGGCGGGGGCGGTGCGGGATTCCAGGTCCATTTCGGTGGGCCACTGGACCTTGGGAGCGCGTTGATCGAAAGGATTGGAATAAATGCCCTCATTCCAGTCCCAAGGTGGGTGGACGAAATCGGGGAGGGCTTCGGGCCCCTTCTGCATGAAGTGCCTGACGATTGCCCAGTATTGTTCGCCAGTCTCTATGTTGTCAGCAAAGAGTACGCGGTCTATTACTTCGTTTGTACCAGGCTTGCAAACGGATATCATGACTTTCTCCATTAATCCGCCATATCCCATGGGTGCATACAAGCGGTAAGCTTCAGCAGTAAGATCATCCCAGTCGTACGCGATGGGCTTTACTCCCCAGCGCTTTATGCTGAAGGGATGCAATAGGTCCGTTCTGTATTGGTAGAAGTAGACCTTTCGACGCTTCCTATTAAAGCGAACTGGCTCATTTCGAGGCTGCTCAATGTCCATGCGGATGTATGGAGTCAATAAGATGAAGGCTGCGATGCAGGCTGCTAAGAATATCGCTACGAATGATATGTCGGTTTTGGTTGCTACAAAAAAACTATAATATAATGACGCTGCTGTGACGCCAGATGTTGCTATTAATGTTAGGGATCCCATTATGAAGGAGAATCCTCTGAGCTCCATAGGGGGCCTGGATATTTCAATTGTAATGTCGTCGATACGGTTTGGTGGCGGATCCAGATTAGCTATGTCTAGGTTCAAGAGGCTAGGAGCGTTTGTGGCTGGGAGATCATACTTCCAGCCAATGGCGCGATGTCGTTGGGTCATTATGCTTCACCCTGCAATGCAATTTCGGCATACGCATCGGGTATGTTTCGGTCTGGCCAGTAAGCTATCAATAGTGAAGCACTTGTGATGTTGTGTCTTCCAATATCTGGTGTGAGTTCTATAGTCCCGCCGAAGACCTCGAAATTGTATTCTTCTTCGCTCTGGGTTACTTTGCGGCGCTTTTGGGTTACCTTCAAAGTATCCGCAAGATAATCAGGCGTTTTGGTTTTTTTTGAAGTTGTCATTGCGGAAAATATAGAGGTTCTGGATCTCACTGGTGGTGGCGAAAATCGATCCGTTGCGATAACCTCGCCACCTATATAGTTGGGTGGCAAGCCATCTCCATGGCGATGAAATACAAGTGCCCAATGATAGCTGGAGCTCAATTCTGAGAAATACGGAAGCGTGAACTGAAATTTTATGCTTCGCTTCGTTTCTAGGTTAACAAGTCCGCCTATTTTTGAACTGGTTGCAGGATCTGCTCTTTCAGTTTTGAATGCTAACCCGCCGGTTAGGTCCAAGGTGGCTGCGTTTAACTCAGCAAAGGCGATGTCGGCATGGTTTGGTGAATTCCAATGAATTCGTGGTGACTCGTTAGCGATTCCGAAAAAGCAGCGTTTGGCCCATTGCTCCAGTCGTGTTGATTCCATTTTTTCAGCCCACTTGGTGATCTTGTATGTAATTGCGCTAAGCATAATAGTCGCGCCTACTGCACCAATTAACAGCGGGCTAAATACAGCTCGTATCCCACTGGCGACTCCTCCAATGGTTAAGGCTGCAGCGAGTCCGTATCCCAAAGCAGCTTTGCTATCACCATCACCATGTTTGCGTTTTGTAGCCATCATAAGATAAATCGACTCGAAAAGACCTGCGGCAGCGTTAATCATGGCTCCGAATTTTGCAATTGTACGGCCAGTGGCCAAGTTATTGGTTGTACTTGCTCTGTGTGGTATGAAAAGTCCAATTAATTCTATGCCGCTGCCAGCGATACCTATCATTGAGCCATACAACGCTACCAAGGCTTCGGGGGACTTAGAGCCAATCTCTTCTTCTGCTTTTTTCAGGTTCTTGCCAGCGCTGTCGTTTAGTAAATAAAGGCCGCCCAGCGAGAGCAGCACCTCCGAGCCTTTTCCCGTTCCTCGTAGTCCGCTGAAACTATCACGCAGCAACTGAGAAGCCTGCCCAGCGCTGATCTTCATGCCATCCAGTTTTTTTCGCGCATCCAGCTCCAGCGTCCCCGTTGCTACCTTGAGTTCCACTAGCGCCATCTTCGCGGCATCGTTCAACTGGTTGACGTTCAGTTTGACCTCCCTTGCCAACCGCTCATGCAGTTCATACGCCGTGCCTTCGACCCAGACGCTGACCGGGATTACCTGGTGCGCCACTTTCGGGTCGAGCACGGCCAGGCTCAGCAGCCCGGTCTGGATGATCGGTTTGACCTTGCGCGCTCCGTTCTGTACGCCGGCTTGCAGTTCGTCGAGAGACAGCATCATGCCTTCCCGCGCCTTGGCCAGTTTCTCGCTGGCCCTGTTCTGCAGTTCACGCAGGTGCGCGCTCTGTAGGGCGTAGTACTCACCCAACTTCATCTGCACCTGCAGTTCGATCAGGTGCACGCCGTTGTAAACCCGTTGGCCGGCACTGTTCAGATGCCGTACGGCCTGCTGAATGCCGGGGTTGAGGTGCACTTGCAGGCGCATGCTGGCGGCGTTGACTGCGCCCTGCAGTTCAGTGATGGCCTGCTTGAGCGAATCACGCATCTTCAGGCCGGCGTCTTCACTGGAGATGAACTTGCTCAAGGCGCTGTAGAACTTTTCGCTGTCGTTCCAGTTGGTCGGTTCGGTCGACGAAAAGCTTGGCAGCAGCGCTGCCATCAGTGGCCCGTCGCGAAGAAGGAGCGCCCGGTAGGGTGGGCTATTCGGGTCCTGAAGCCAGTTCAGCCACAATGCTTCGCTGGTGTTGGAAGCTGGCTCAGGATTGATGGACGGCGCTTCAGTGATGCCACCAGCCAGGCAGGCGGCGATGGTCTTGCTGTAGGCGATGCCCGACTCGCGGTCCCGGCCGTCGTAGTCGTGCCTTTCGATGAGGGCGAAGGCAGCGCTCTCACAGAGTTGCGCGTAGGTGCTGGCATGCCGGTCGATGTAGGCCTGGAAGCGGGCTTCCTCTTGTTCATACTCCGCCTGGAACGCCGCACGCCGGGGTTCGTCATAGCGCTCCTCGAGCTTTTCGTCGCTCTCTTGCTGGCGCATCTCGACCACCGGCTGGCGCTGCTTTTCGGGATCGGCGAACACAGGCGGCCCATCACCGGTCTGTGCTTCGAACGTGAACACTTTCTGCGCCGCCCATTCGCGCTGGGTAGCTCGGATGATCTGCAGGATCTGCGACGTCTGCAGCTGATAGGCGCGCAGCGGGTCTTCGCGCCAGGCCTGGCGCTTGACCACCCAGTTCAGGCGCTGGTGGTTGTACTCCTGGATCAGGCCGACGGTATCGTCGAGCACCACCGCCAGCACGCCGTTTTCCAGCTGGTACCGGGCCATGGCATTGACCAGGTAACCGCGCAGGGCGGTCTTGCGCAGGAAACGGCTGTGAAAGCCATGGGCGCTGTCGAACGGGCCGTTCAGTTGCTGGGCGTATTCGAACACCTGGCGGTCAACCTGGAGGTTATCCGGGGTCATGGCCAGGCCCAGCAGTTCGGGGTGCTTGCGCGCCTGGATCAGGTCCAGGCCCTCGAAGCGATGCGCAGGATACTGGCCGCTCTTGTAAGCCTGCAGCACGCTGACCGGCCAGGGATCACTGGAGAACGCCAGCCAGGCCGAGCCGTAAGTCTCGGTGTCGATGTTGAGGAAGGACGAGGGGATGTCGTGGTCCTCATGCACGCAGCGCTCGGGCAGCGACGCTGGTGGGCCAGGATTAGGCTCGTAGGGATTGATGCGGCGCAAGTGGCCTTGCGCGGTGACCTCGTAGGCGTGCCAGATGCGCTGGTCGAGCAGCACATAGAGGTAACCACTGCGTAACGTGCGCAGGCCCCTCCGGGTTTGCGTTGCGGGGTCGCTGCCGGGGCGGGTATCGGGAACCACGGCGTGGCGCAGGGGGAGGATGGGCAGGCCCTGGCGCTGGCAGGCTTTGCAGGGGGTGAGGAGGAAGTCGGTTTCGGTGATCAGGTTGGCAATGTTCTGGCTGAAGCTCATGGGTAGGCCTCGTGACAGGGGAGGGTGGCAACCAGGCGCTGCCAGTTCGAATCGGAGTAGCGCGCCAGCTGGGCGCTCAGCGGGCATTGCCGATGAATGGCCGCATCGATCATGTCGCGCACGGCCTGGAGGGTGTGCAGCTGTGGGTGCAGGCAAAGCAGATGCAGGGCAAGTGCCTGGATGTCCTGCTCAGCGCTCAAGCCGAGCCCGCGCGCACTATTGATGTGATTGGAGGCACGCACAGCAGCGAAAGGAGGCAACGTTGAGACTTTGGTAGCACTGGTAAACAGGAGGGACGCTTTCCATATCGCTAACACGGCCTCGATCAGCGCGGCGTCCTGCTGCACACCGATGGCGCCCGCAGGCAGACTACGCCGGTTGCGAGGCTGACCTCTCAGGCTCGCCAGGCTGCCGCCACTGGTCACGAACACCCAGCGCTCGATCGGCCACCACGGTCCCTGTTCCGCACGCTCGAACAACGCTGCCAGCAGTTCCAGTCGCAGCGGTTCGTAAACAGGGTGAAACGACGTCGCTCCGGATGCTTCGGGCAAACGGCACAGCGCGGTCACGTGAGATGCAATGGCAGAGGGCGCGGCTTCGCTGAGCAGCCAGCCACAGACCTGGCGCTTGCGCCGGTGCATGTCGTGTTCGGCAGCCTTTGTTGTCAGCTCCAGCAGCGCCGCGTCAGGCAAGCTGCCTGGTGAGCCAAGGCACACGAGCACTGGATGCGATTCAGGTGCATGGGGCATATTAGGCCTAACCACCCGTGTCATCGCACAGTCGCCCAATACCGACTTCAGGTTTTTGAGTAATGAATGTTCGCTGTCTTTCGGGGCTGCCAGCGGGTCCAGCAGCACATAGCTGTGCTGCCCGGAGCGGTGATGCTCGTTGATGAGCTCGACCAAGGCTTTACTGTTCATCGGCCTTTTTCCTCACACCCATCGCAGGCATTGTGCTTGAGCGACTCCAGCACTTCGTTGGTCAGCAATTGCAGGCGGTAGCTGTAGATCCCGCACGTCACCGCCATGGGCACGGCGCTGTTCAGCAACGGGCTCTGGAAAGTGCCGCGTAGTTTGAAGTCAGGGGCGACCGGGTTGCTCTCATGCGGCTCAGCGAATTCGGATTGGCTGTCTGGGGAGTGAGATGTGGGACTGGAGCCCCATGCCGAGGGTTTGAGGATGGGCCTGGTATTGTGCTCGTTTATCTCTTGGGTGGCATTTGCCGTAGCCGGCTTCTTGCTGTTTGAATCAAACTTGTTGAGCATTGAAGTTCCTCTTTCACCCGTCATCGCACGGCTATGCCGGCCAACGGTTGGTTAGCGAACAGATGCATATGATTTGCACCTGAACACTAACGAGGAATCAATTCTCAGAGGAGCTTCGCTCTTCCTAAAACCTTGTAGGATTTTTCGCCAAATGACTTTTGAGATGTTTTGGCTAGAAGTAACTTAATGTAAGTTTGTGCGGCAAAAAGTGGAACGGTGAGTGGCATTCAGCTTGCCATTCGCCGTTCTTATTCCAGTTTCAAATCAGACCACCAACCCCTGCGGCTTGCGCCCGGCAAACACATCCACCAGGCTGGCCACCACCATCTCACCCATGCGCGTGCGGGTCTGCACCGTGGCACTGGCGCGATGCGGTTGCAGCACCACATCCTCACGCTCGAACAAGGCCTCGGGCGCCCGTGGTTCATCGGCAAACACATCCAGCGCCGCGCCAGCGATCTCGCCGGCCTCCAGCGCGGCAATCAGCGCCGGCTCATCCACCAGCTTGCCGCGTGCGATGTTGATCAGATACCCCTGGGCTCCCAACGCCTGCAGCACCTCGCGGTTGACCAGCGCTTCGCCCTTGTCGGCCGCCGCCGCCAGGATCAGCGCATCGCTGCCCTTGGCCAGTTGCAGCAGATCCGCCTCGAAACCATAAGGCACTTCCAGCGCCTGCAAATCGGTGTAGCGAATCGGGCAACCGAACGCCGCCGCCCGCTGCGCTACGGCGCGGCCGACCCGGCCCATGCCAACGATGCCCACGCGCATGCCCGACACCTGGCGGGCCAGCGGCAACGGTGCCAGCGGTGTGGCGCTGGTGGCCCAATGGCCGGCGCGGACGAAGCGGTCACCGGTGCAAATGCCCCGGCACAAGCCAATCAACAAGCCGATGGCGAGGTCGGCGACATCTTCGGTGAGGGCGCCGATGGTCGCGGTCACCTGAATGCCACGATCGCGGGCATAGGCGAGGTCCACCGCATCGGTGCCGACGCCATTGACAGCGATCACTTCGAGGTTGGGCAGGCGCGCCATCAGCGCCTGGCTGATGCCGGTGTGGCCACCGGTGATCACCCCGCGGATGTTGTCGGCATGCTGGCTGACATAGGCGTCCTTGTCGGCCTGTTCGTAGTAGCGGTGCACGGTGAACAGCTGTTCCAGCTGCTCACGGATTTGCGGGATGAGGATCGGGCTCAGTTGCAGGACTTCAGGTTTCATCGGTCACTCCATCAGGAACAGGGTTCAGCCACGGCCAACGAACGGCATGTTGCTGGCCATCACGGTCATGTTCAGTACGTTGGCATCCAGTGGCAGCGCGGCGATGTAGCGCACCGCGTCGGCCACATGGCGCACGTCGAGCATCGGTTCGGCGGCGATCTCGCCGTTGGCCTGGCGCACACCACGGGTCATGCGTTCGGACAGCTCGGTCAGGGCGTTGCCGATATCCACCTGGCTGCAGACGATGTTGTAGGGGCGGCCATCCAGCGCCAGCGCCTTGGTCAGGCCCAGTACCGCGTGCTTGCTGGCGGTGTAGGGCGCGGTGAACGGGCGCGGGGTGTGCGCCGAGATCGAGCCGTTGTTGATGATCCGCCCGCCTTGCGGCTGCTGGCGGCGCATCAGGCCGAAGGCGGCGCGGGCGCACAGGAACACGCCGTCGACGTTGGTGGCGATGACGTTGCGCCAGTTCTCCAGCGGCAGCTCGTCTACCGGCACGGCGGGGGCATTGATACCGGCATTGTTGAAGATCACATCGAGGCGGCCATGCACCTCCTCGATGGTGGCGAACAGCTGCGCGACGCTCTGCTCATCGCGCACGTCGGTGGCTACGGCCAGGGCTTCACCGCCCGCTGCCAGCGCCTGTTCGACGACGGCTTGCAGGGGGTCGGCGCGGCGGCCGGCGAGGACCAGGCTGAAGCCTTCTTCCAGCAGGGCGAGGGCGACGGCGCGACCGATGCCGCTGCCGGCGCCGGTGACCAGGGCGATTTTCTTGTTTTGCTTCATTTCGGGCTCCAGTGAATTCAGGCAGCGTTGGCGGCTTGCCCGGCAGGGCGAGGGCCGACGCGCAGGTGCAGTTCGCCGATGCCATCGATGCCGGCGTGGATCGTGTCACCCGGGTTCAGCGGCGCCACACCGGGCGGGCTGCCGGTCATGATCAGGTCGCCGGGGCGCAGCGGCAGCTGGCGGGACAGCCGGCTGATCACCTCGGCCAGGGCCCAGGTCTGCTGGCTCAGGTGGGCACGCTGGCGCTCCTGACCATTGACCTGCAGCCACAGCGACGCATCCAGCGGCCAGGTGCATTCGCTGGCGGGGACGATGGCGGTCATCGGTGCCGAGGCCTCGAACACCTTGGCGCCTTCCCATGGCAGGCCCTCGGCCTTGGCCTTGCGCTGGTGGTCGCGACGCGTCAGGTCGAGGCCGACGGCAAAGCCGAACACGTGTTCCAGGGCATGCTCCTGGGCAATGTCGGCGCCGCCCTTGGCGATCGCCGCGACCAGCTCGATTTCGTGGCAGAACTCATTGGTCTGCGGCGGGAAGGGCAGTTCGCCCTGCGCCTCGACCACGTTGCACGCCGGTTTCATGAAGAACACAGGCTCCTGTGGCGCCGGGCCGTAGGACTCCGGCCATGGGTAGTTGCGGCCCAGGCAGAACACCCGGCCGACCGGGAAGCGCGCAGCGCTGCCGCGGATCGGCAGGCTGACGATGGCTGGCGGGTTGAACAGGTAGGTCATGGGTGGATCCTCCGTACTGGAGTGGCCAGCGTAAGTCAGAGGCTGGCCGATAAAGTTGGACGAAAGCAGGGGCGGCTTGGACTAATCGGGGCTCATGCCGTGGTCTTCAGTTCGATGCGATACAGCTTCCCGAGCAGCAGCGAGTAAGACAGGGTGCCCATCAACGCCACCCCGCCGATGAACCAGAACGCCATGGCGAACGAGCCGCTGGCATGCACGATCGCGCCGATCACGATCGGCGTGACGATGCCGCCGATGTTCGCCGCCAGGCTGGTGACCCCGCCGGTCAAGCCGATCAGCTCCTTGGGCGCCACTTCCGACACCGCTGCCCACGACGCCGAGGCGATACCCTGGGCGAAGAACGCCAGGGTGAGTACGGCAATGCACAGCACATTGGAGTCGGTGAAATTCACCAGCACGATCGACATGCCCAGCATCGAACCCACCACCAGCGGCAGCTTGCGGGCGAATGACAGCGAGTAGCCCTTGCGGATCAGCAGGTCGGAAACGATCCCCGCGAGGAGGATGCCGACCGTGGCACCAATGAATGGCATGACCGCGAAAATGCCAACCTTGATCAAGGTCAGCTGGCGCTCTTCGATCAGGTAGGTGGGGAACCAGGTGAGGAAGAAATACAGCGCCGAGGTGCTGGCGAACTTGCCCAGGCAGATGGCCCAGATCTGCCGGTAGCGGAACAGCTCGGCAACTTGGCGCCAGTCGAAGCGGGTACGTTGCTGGCTGCTTTTCACCAGGCCGCCGCCTTGTTCGATGTAGGCCAGTTCTTCCTTGCTGACCTTCTTGCAGTTCAGCGGGTCGCGGTACAGCCACAGCCACACCACGCCGAACAGGATGCCGACCAGACCGGTGCTGTAGAACACGTGGCGCCAGTCGTAGGTGGTCGCCAGCCACAGCAGCGCGCCGGTGAACAGCGCGGTGCCCAGGTATTGGCCACACACGTAGATGCTGCTGGCCATGCCGCGTTCGCGGGCGGGGAACCACACCGTGACCGCGCGGCTGTTGGCTGGGAACGCCGGGGCTTCCATGGCACCGACCGCCAGGCGCAGGCCGAACAGTGAGGCGAAGCCGCTGGCCAGGCCTTGGGCCACGGTGACCGCTGACCAGCTGATCAGCGATACGCCGTAGGTCAGGCGCGAGCCAAAGCGGTCGGCGATGAAGCCGGCGGGTACCAGGGCCAGGGCGTAGGTCCAGGCGAAGGCGGAGAAGATCAAGCCCATCTCGACCTTGTCCAGGCCCAGGTCCTTGGCCATGAACGGCGCAGCGATGGAAATGTTCACCCGGTCGACGTAGTTGATGATGGTCGCCAGCAGCAGCAGCGACAGCATGAACCAGCGGCGCCGGGTGGGCAGGCGCTGGGCAGGGGCCGCGTCCAGCGCGTATGACGACGCGGCGCGGGGGGTAGGCGTGCTCGACATGAGTCGACCTCGTTTGTTGTTGTTGGTAGAGGTTGGGCTGCAGTCCCTTTTCTAAGGTGGTCGTACAACGAGATGAATGCAACGGCGGGTTTAGACCGTTTTTTTCACGGCAGGCGGGGCAGCGCTGCGCTGTCCAAGAAATTTCATAAGTGGGGTTTTGTTCGTATTTTCTGCTGGATGTCCCGTTTTTTGCGGGTTGCGTGGATTTGCTGTTGCGCAGGTTTTTGCAGAAGGGGTTAAATTGCAGAGTTTGGACATCGTACAACTTAGAGCCCCGCAACCCGGAGATTGCCCATGCCCCCCAAGCGCGAGGTTCCGACCTACGTCATGCAGCAGCGCAGCGAGCTGATGGATTTCTACATCCGCGACCAGCGCGGCCGCCCCGCCGAAACCGCGCCGCATCGCCACGAGTACTTCCAGATTCAGATCAATTTCGGTGGCGACACGGTGCAGCACATCGGCAGCGTGCAGCGCCCCTTCAGGCGCAACACCCTGGCCTTCATCCTGCCGCATCGGGTGCATGTGATCCCGCACCCGGCTGACAGCGATTTCGTGGTGATCAATTTCTCCCAGACGTTCCTGTTGCCGCACCTGGCCTGCGACCCGATGGACCTGGAAGAGGTGTCGATCCTGCAGGCTCCGGAATTGTCACCGTTCCGCTTCCAGGAGCATCTCGACTTCTGCCTTGGTGAGGCCGAGTTCGCCGAGGTGCGGCAGGTTCTCGAACGCATGCGCGCACTCGATGCCAACCGCCGTTTCGGCACCCGCGAAGTGCTCAAGGGCCTGCTGCTGCAGCTGATCGGCCAGGTTTGCGGCCTGTACGCCGAGCCGCTGCGCGAACTGGCTGACAGCAATGCCGCGCAGCTCAGCCGCCGCGCCGCGCTGGGGCGCATGAGCGAGTACCTGCGCCGGCATATCGACGACCCCGACCTGAACCTGCAGAAAGTCGCCGCCGCCACTTACTTGTCGCCGACCTACCTGACCCACTGGCTGCGCAAGGAAATCGGCAAGACCTTCAGCGAGCTGGTGCTGGAGCGGCGCATGCACACCGCACGCAATTACCTGCTCAATGGCAGTCGCCCGGTGGGCGAGGTGGCGCGGCTCTGTGGCTTCGCCGATGAGGCCTACTTTTCCCGGCGCTTCCGGCAGATCCACGGCCTGCCGCCTGGGCAGTTCCGCCGCCAGCAGCGCGACCCGGATACGCCGCAGGTGGCGATGCGGTAAGCTTGCCGGCATGAACCTCGACACCCGTATCAAGTACCGCCACCTGCTGTGTTTCCTGGAGATTGCCCGGCAGGGCAGCCTGGCCAGGGCGGCGGACATCCTGGCGATCAGCCAGCCGGCGATCTCCAAGACGCTCAAGGAACTAGAAGACCTGCTCGAAGCGCGTCTGTTCGAGCGCAGCCGCCAGGGCGTCGAGCTGACCCCGGCTGGCACCCGCTTCATGCGTTACGCCGGGCCCAGCGTGCAGGCGCTGCGTGATGGCGTGAGCAGCCTGCGCGGTGAAGCGCGGGCGCCGTCGCAGGTGCGTATTGGTGTGCTGTCGACGGTCGAGGGGCTGCTGATGCCTGAGGTGCTGTGCCGCCTGCATCAGCGCCATGAGGCCTTGGTGATCAGCGTGGTCACCGGGGTCAGTGCGCAGTTGCTCGGGCAACTGCACCTGGGCGAGCTGGAGCTGGTGGTCGGGCGCATGACCGACAGCCCGCAGATCCAGGGGCTGTCGTTCGAGCACCTGTACAGCGAATCGATGGCATTGGTCGTGCGCCCCGGCCATCCCTTGCTGGCGAGCGCACCGGTGGAGCGGCAGCGGGTCGGGCAGTATCCGTTGGTACTGCCGCCGCCGGGCACCACCATTCGCCAGCATGCCGACAGCCTGTTCGTGCAGTGCGGTATCCAGATGCCGGCGCAGCGGCTGGAGACCTTGTCGTTGGCGCTGAGCCGGCGTTATCTGCTGGGCAGTGACGCATTATGGGTGGCGCCGCGTGATGCGGTGCTGCTGGATTTGCGCCGGGGTGAGCTGGCCGAAGTTGACCTCGGCGTGCGCGAGCCGGGCGGTTCGGTGGGCATCTGCCGCAATGCGGCATTGCCGTTGAGTCTGCAGGGGCAGTGGGTGTGCGAGGTGCTGCGCGAGCTCGCTGAGCAGTACCGGGAAGGCGCGTATCCCTGATCAGAACTGCCAGAAATAAAAAGCCACAAAAACCAGGAAAACCCGGCACAAAGGGTCAATACTGGCCAATGGCTGTACAGCATCCATGAAGAAGCCTTTACCTACTGAACTTCCTTACGAAAACCCGCTCTTATGCCGGTAGCCATTGGTGATGGCCGCCTGATAAGCTCGCGGCTTTACCCTGATTGCCCTTATGGCGCATGAACAAGGAAATAGCATGAAACAGCATCGTCTGGCGGCTGCGGTTGCCCTGGTAGGCCTGGTACTGGCTGGCTGCGATCAACAAGCCAGCAGCCCCGAGCTGAAGACTCCGGCACAGAAAGCCTCCTACGGTATCGGCCTGAACATGGGCAAGAGCCTGGCTCAGGAAGGCATGGAAGACCTTGATTCGAAAGCAGTCGCCCTCGGCATCGAAGACGCTGTCGGCAAGAAAGAGCAACGCATCAAGGACGAAGAACTGGTAGAAGCCTTCACCGCGCTGCAGAAGCGCGCCGAAGAACGCCTGGCCAAGGCCAGCGAAGAAGCTGCCAGCGCCGGCAAGAAATTCCTCGAAGAAAACGCCAAGAAGCCTGGCGTGGTTACCACCGCCTCGGGCCTGCAGTACGAAGTCGTGAAGAAGGCTGACGGCCCGCAGCCGAAGCCGACCGACGTGGTCACCGTTCACTACGAAGGCAAGCTGATCGATGGCAAGGTGTTCGACAGCTCGGTCGAGCGCGGCAGCCCGATCGACCTGCCCGTCAGCGGTGTGATCCCAGGCTGGGTCGAAGGCCTGCAGCTGATGCACGTTGGCGAGAAGTACAAGCTGTTCATCCCGGCTGAACTGGCCTACGGCGCCCAGAGCCCGAGCCCGCTGATCCCGGCCAACTCGGTCTTGGTGTTCGACCTGGAACTGATCGCCATCAAGGACCCGGCCCAACTGCAGGGTGGCGAAGCGCCAGAAGCTGAAGCTCCGGCCGAAGCACCTGCCAAGTAATAACGGCTGGTACCTGCACAACGCCCCGTCCTGACGGGGCGTTGTCGTTTGTGGGGGATCATTCGGCGAACCTCGAGCGGCTGGCATTGTCCGAGCAAGGGCAGAGTGAAGAAGCCGGAAGCTTCTGACGCAAAACGTTTGCGGATCTGAAACGACTGTGTAAAAAACGCCCGATCTGACCGGGGCCCTTGCCTTGTGGGCGCCCGCCGTCACAAACTTCGCCCTGTTCACAAGGTTATCCACAATAAATGTGGATAACCTTCCCCTGCTGGAGGCTCCATGAGCGCACCCTGGAATTTCGCCCGTTTCCTGCCCCTGGCCGAGCGCCTGCTCAGCCGTGGCCGGTTGCCGGCCTTGCTGTTCGCAGTGGCCCGCAAAGGCCCGCGCATCGGCCAGTTGCGCGATGACGTCAAGCTGCTGCAGTCGCTTTGCCTGGCCTGGTGGCGGGGTGAGTACCGCGCCATCAGCCCCAAGGCACTGGTGACCATCGTCGCCGGCTTGCTGTACTTCGTCAGCCCCATCGACGCCATCCCCGACTGGATTCTCGGCGTCGGTTTTCTCGATGACATCGCCGTGCTCGGCTGGGTGTTGAAGACCGTGGCTGATGAGCTGGCGCGCTTCAAGGCCTGGCGCGACAGCCAGGCGCCTGAGCGCCTGCTGGTGGTCGAACGCCTGCCCGACACCCCCGAAGCACTGCGCCTGGAGCGCAAAGCGCACTGACATGTGGGGAAGGCAATTGCCCAAATGGACGCCTTGATCAGCTACAATCTGAAGGCACGTAACCGTAAGGTCGAAGATATGGAAAAGCTCAGTCTGGAAGCCAAGAAAGCCTGGTATGCCAAGCATCGCAAAGCCAACTATGCAGCCAGCCTTCGGCTTGAGGGATTCTGCGTGTCTAAAGATGATGGTGAAATCAAGTTGCCCACTCGTGTTGCTGCGCTCAAGGCTGTGCAGCTGGTCAAGGCTTGAGAAGGGACAAGTACGGTGCTGAACAAGACTCGGATTGCTATCCGGGAACTGACGTACTCATAAATCTGCTCGACCTGCGCGATCCTGAAGACCTTGAGGATGCCGAGCGTTATCTCAGCGCAATCGCGGCTTCCGCTTTAGAGTTCGTGCCTCCTCCCTATAGCCTGGAATCCCTAAGGCAAATTCATTGCGCGCTTTTCTCGAAGATCTACAGCTGGGCGGGAAAACTACGTACTGCTGCAATCAGCAAAGGCAGCACGAGGTTTTGTAGTCCTGAATTCATAGAGCCAGAATCCAGGAAAGAATTCTCGAAAATGGCGGCAGCGAGATGGTTCGAAGATTACTCGCGCGACCAGCTGATCAAAGCGGTGGCAGAGGCCTATGGCACATTGAACGTTGCGCACCCGTTCAGGGAGGGCAATGGACGCACTCAGCGTATCCTTTTTGAGTGGATCATCGTGAACGCGGGGTTCTCCATCAACTGGGATGGTGTGAATAGCGAAGAGTGGGTCGCGGCCAATATCCAATCTTACCTTGGTGATGATGCGCACTTGGCCAATATCTTTGGTCGGTGCATTGGTCAACCGATTCGGGAAGACGACAAGTATTCTCTATAGGCAACCGCCGGCATCAGAACTTGAACAGCACATCAGAATCGCGCTCTCTTGCACTGACGTTGGGCACGCTGATCGGAAATCTCTTACAATGGGATATAACGAAAGGGGAGCAGCCCGATTGCCTTTCGCTATTGGTCGAAAGCCTGTAGCAGGCGCGAAAACGGTAATGCTTACGTAAGGGGGTTGTATGGGTATTCAGGTCATTAGCCGGGACGGTCAGCCCGAGTACGCCGTCGTGCCCTGGGAGCAGTATCAGGCGCTGCTCAGGGCAGCCGGGCAAGCTCCGGCCGAGGTGGCTGGCGAATCAGCGCAACAAAGCGCCCCGGCAGCCAGCCTGCCAGCGTTCAGTGAAGTGGCGCAACTGCGCCAGGCCAAAGGCATCGCCCCTGAGCAGTTGGCGCGTAATGTCGGGGTCAGCCCGGCGTACCTGGCCATGATCGAATCGGGCGAGCGCCAGCCGGATGCTGCAATCCGCCGTGCCCTGGCCTGGCATCTGGGGGTGGCCGGCTGGAGCGAGCCATCATGAGCCAGGTCAGGATCAGCCGACAGCATTGGCAAAACCTGCTGGACGAGCTTGACCTGGCCCGCCGTCAACGCCACCTGCTCACTTACCGTGCGCTGATCGAGCGCCTGCAGTTGCCCAGCCCGGCGATGCAGACCCTCACCGCTGCGCTGGAGTACCTGGCGGTGCTCGATGCCCGTGCCGAGCAGCCACTGCGCAGCTCCTTGGTGATCAGCCAGGGTGCCAGCCGTTTGCCGCGCACCGGCTTTTTCGAGTGCGTGGAGCGCCTGGGGCGTTTTTCGGGGCCGGTAGATGGCATGGAGGCGGCGTCCTGGCATGCCTCCGAGGTCGTTCGGGTGTTTGAGTACAGCTATCCCGAAACAGCCTGATTAATTGCCTGTACCGGCCTCATCGCTGGATTGCCAGCGATGAGGCCGGTACAGGCAATGCATTGCGATGAACCAGGCCACAGGGCATGCCTTCGGCATCGCGAATTTCCAATGACTCCAGGTGCTCATGCCGCCCGAACAGCTCCATGATTTGCCCGATCGTGGCATTCAGGCCCACCGTCGGCTGCTCGACCAGAGCCACGGGCAGCACCTGCGCCAATAGCTGCTGATTCTCCCGCACTCCCATCTCCTGCGGCCGCCCCAGCAGATACCCCTGCACCAGGTCCACACCCATCTCGGTCAACACCGCCAGCTCTTCCGGCAGCTCGATCCCTTCGGCTATCACCTGCGCCTTCGAGGCCCGGGCAATCTGCAGGATGGAGCCGACGAACTCGCGCTTGAGCGGGTCGCGGTGGATGCCATCGATGAAGTGGCGGTCGATCTTCACGTACTCGGGACGCAGCTCCGACCACAGGCGCAGGCTCGAATAGCCCGCGCCGAGGTCGTCCAGGGCGATGGAAAAGCCCATGTCGCGATAGTGATGCAAGGCATTGGATAGCAGCTGGAAATCGTCGGTAGGGGTCTGCTCGGTCAGTTCGATCACCACCCGGTTGGGTGCCAGCCCCACTTGTTCGAGCAGCTTGAGGGTGCGCCCGGAAGGGTAGTGCGGTTCCAGCAGCGATTCGGGTGAAATGTTGAGGAACAGCTTGCCGTCGAGCCCCTGCTGGCTGAAGCGTCGGCACGCACTTTCCCGGCACGCGGCCTCCAGTTCGGTCAAGTGACCGGCCTGGCGGGCAATGGCAAACAGGTTCAAGGGTGAATGCAGCGGACTGTTGGACGGGCCCCGGCTCAAGGCTTCATGGCCGAAGATGCGCCGTTCGCTGAGGCAGACGATCGGTTGGAACAGGCTGTGAATGCTGCGCTGAGCGAGAATTGCGCTCAAGGCACTGAGCTGTTCGGCGACGGTCATGACGGTATCCTGAAAATGAAAGGGCCGGTCATTTGCATGCCCGGCCCGTCCATTTCACGACAGTGCGATGACTATTTGATGACGGGTCACATTAATCTGCCATCATCGGTCGGATTACTTCTTGGCCATCTTGGTGCTTTCGCTCAGGTAGTCGATGAGGATGCGACCGGTCTCGGCCAGGTAGGCATCGTCTTCCGGCTTGGTCTTGTCATCGTCTTCCGGCAGGGCGTCCTCGTCGACTTTCTTCAGCTCCTTGAGCGGCTCCTCGCCCTTGGCCTTGCGACGGATGTTCTCCATGGCCAACTGCTTGGTTTCGACGTCATCGTGGCGGGCACGGCGCTCCTGCTCGTTGAGGCTGACGGTCTTCTCGTCCATCAACTTCTGGGTCAGGGCCAGGCGGTCACGGATGTAGGTGAACTCGGCATCCTTGGCGCTGCGTGCGTCATGCTTGGCCTTGAGGTCGGCCAGGAACGGCTTGAACGGGTCGACTGCTGGCTTGACCACCGGGCGGATGGTGTCCCACGGCATGGCCTCAGGCAGGGCGCTTTCGCCGATTTCCTTGGTGTCGATGATCGACGGATAGTCGATGTCCGGGAGCACGCCCTGGTGCTGGGTACTCTGCCCGGAGACCCGGTAGAACTTGGCCAGGGTCAGCTTCAGCTCGCCATGGTTGAGGGGCTGGATGGTCTGCACGGTGCCTTTGCCAAAGGTCTGGCCACCGATGATCAGCGCACGGTGGTAGTCCTGCATGGCGCCGGCGAAGATCTCCGAGGCCGAGGCCGACAGGCGGTTGACCAGCAGCGCCATCGGGCCTTTGTAGAAGGCACCGGGGTTTTCGTCCTCGAGCACATCGACGCGGCCGTCGCTGTTGCGTACCAGCACGGTCGGGCCTTTCTCGATGAACAGGCTGGTCAGCTCGGTGGCTTCCTGCAGGGAGCCGCCGCCGTTGTTGCGCAGGTCGATGACCACGCCGTCGACTTTTTCCTTCTGCAGCTCGGTGAGCAGTTTCTTCACGTCGCGCGTGGTGCTCTTGTACTCAGGGTCACCGGCACGGTAGGCCTTGAAGTCCAGGTAGAAGGCTGGGATTTCGATGATGCCGAGCTTGTAGTCACGCCCGTCCTGCTTGAGCTTGAGCACCGACTTTTTCGCCGCCTGCTCTTCGAGCTTCACGGCTTCGCGGGTGATCGAGACGATCTTGCTGGTCTGGTCGCTTGGCGCATTGCTGGCCGGGATGACTTCAAGGCGTACTATCGAGCCTTTCGGACCACGGATCAGCTTGACCACTTCGTCCAGGCGCCAGCCGACCACGTCGACCATTTCCTTGTTGCCCTGGGCGACACCGATGATCTTGTCGGCCGGTGCCACCTGCTTGGTCTTGGCGGCCGGGCCTGCCGGCACCAGGCGCACGATCTTGACCTGGTCGTTATCGCTCTGCAGCACCGCGCCGATGCCTTCGAGCGACAGGCTCATGTTGATGTCGAAGTTTTCCGCGTTGTCCGGCGACAGGTAGTTGGTGTGCGGGTCGTAGGACTGGGCGAAGGTATTGATATAGGCCTGGAAGATGTCCTCGGCACGGGTCTGGTCCAGGCGCGCCAGCTGGTTCTTGTAGCGCTTGGTCAGGGTTTCCTGGATCTGCTTCGGCTCTTTGCCGGCGATCTTCTGGCGCAGTACCTCGTCCTTGACGCGTTTGCGCCACAGCTCGTCGAGCGCGGCCTGGTCCTTCTCCCACGGGGCATCCTTGCGGTCGATCAGCAAGGTTTCCTTGGTGGTGAAGTCCATCTTGTCGACGCCGTTGGCCAGCTCGGCCAGGGCGAAGTCCAGGCGCTGCTTGACGCGGTCGAGGTAGCGTTTGTAGATGGTGAAGCCGGGGTCGAGGTTGCCGCTCTTGAGGAAGTCGTCGAACTGCGTCTTCCACTTGTCGAATTCGGCGATGTCGGCTGCGGTGAAGTAGCTGCGGGCCGGGTCGAGCAGCTTGATGTAGCTGTCGTAGATGATCACCGAGCGGGCGTCATCGAGCGGTGGCTTGCTGTAGTGATGACGCTTGAGCAGCTCCACCACGTTAAGGCTGGCGACGATTTCGTCGCGGTCCGGCTGCAGGCTGTCCCACTTGTTGGCGGCCGCCGCATTGCCGCCGAGCGTGAGGCTGCCCAGGCCAACCATGAGGGCCAGGGCGGTGCTTGGGAGGAAATGCTTCATGCTGATTCGACGTGGAGGCAATTGATCACGCATAGTAGGCCGTCTTTTCCGTTCGCCGGTTCCATCGGAGCCGGGCAAATACTGCAAAAAGCCTGGGGAGCGGGCTCCTCAGGCTCAGTCTGTGATTCAACTATGGAGGCACTGTGAAGGCATTGCAAGGCGTTGACGGACATGTGGCCTGGGTCGAGGCCGAACGCCCGGCCTGTGACGCGGGCCAAGTGCGCATTCGCGTGGCTGCTGCGGGATTGAACCGCGCCGATCTGCTGCAGATGAAGGGCCTGTATCCACCGCCGCCAGGCGCCAGCCCGTACATGGGCCTGGAGTGCGCCGGGGTGATCGAGGAAGTCGGCGCTGGCGCTGATTGGCGTGTGGGCGACCGCGTCTGCGCGCTGTTGGCCAGCGGTGCCATGGCCGAACAAGTGGTGGTCGATGCCCGCCACGTATTGCCGGTGCCAGAGGGCCTGAGCCTGCACCAAGCGGCGGCGCTGCCGGAGGTGTATGCCACGGCGTGGTTGAACATCTTCCAGCTGGGCAAGGTGAAGGCCGGTGAGAAGGTGCTGGTGCATGCTGGCGCCAGTGGTGTGGGCTCGGCGGCGATCCAGCTGTGCAAGGCCTTTGGCAGCCCGGTATGGGTCAGTGTCGGCTCCCAGGACCGCCTGGACTACTGTGAGGCGCTGGGTGCTGCGGGTGGCGTGGTGCGTAACCAGGACCTCGATGCGCTGGAAGGCTTCGGGCCGTTCGATGTGATTCTGGACCCGGTGGGTGCCAGCTACGGCGAGCTCAACCTCAAGTTGCTGGCCCGTGACGGGCGTTGGGTGATCATCGGCCTGATGGGCGGGCGCAAGTTCGAACTGGACCTTGCACAGGTGCTGGGCAAGCGCCTGGAGATCACCGGCTCCACGTTGCGCAACCGCGACCACGGCTTCAAGGCCGAACTGCTGCGTGATCTGCAACAGCAGGTGTGGCCGCTGTTTGCCGAAGGTCGCCTGTCGCCGCAACTGGTCGATACCTACCCGGTGGAGTTTGCCCAAGCGGCGTATGCCGAGCTTGAGAGCAACCAGGTGTCCGGCAAGCTGGTGATGGTGATCGACCCAAGCCTGGCGTAAGCAGGCCCGGCCCTTTCGCGGGCTTGCCCCCGCGAAAGGGCCGGAACAGGTGCCATGACTCTCACGTCCAGCTCAAGACCGGCCAATCATTCTTCTCGGCATGCTCCCTGAGCACCGCATCCGGATTCACCACATGCGGGTAATCGACCTTCAGCAACAGCGGCAGGTCATTGCGCGAATCGGAATAGAAACTCGCCCCCTCAAGGTTCTCCTGCTCCTGATCCAGCCATTCCAGTAACCGGGTGATCTTGCCCTCGCGGTAGGTCAACACGCCGTGAGTCTTGCCGGTATACACCCCGTTCACCGCCTCCAGCTCGATCGCCAGGTACTCATCCACCCCCAGCCGCGCCGCAATCGGCCCGACCAGGTGCGTGCCTGAGGCAGAAATGATCAGTATCCGGTCGCCCCGCTGGCGATGCTCGGCAATACAGCGGCAGGCGTCGCCGTAGATGAGCGGCTCGATCACTTCTTCGACCCACGGCGCCACCAGATGCTCGACTTCCTCCAGCGTGCGCCCGGCAATCGGCTCCAGGCTGAAGGCCATGTAGTCCTCCATTTGCAGGTGGCCCTTGCCGTAAGCGGCCATCAGTTCATGGTCGCGGCGCAGGAACTCCTTGCCGTCGACCCAGCCCAGCCGGGCCATCTGTTCGCTCCACAGCGACGCGCAGTCGCCGTGGATCAGGGTTTCGTCCAGATCGAAAATTGCCAGTGCCATCTTGCTGATTCTCCTTAGGCCACTTCGCGCAGCGCCGTGGGGTCGATCGACAGGGAAACCCGCTGGCCGTCGGCATGCAGGTCCCCAGGCGAACGGTTGAGCACGTCGACCACCAGTTCCACCTCACGCACGTTGACGCGGTAGCGGATGACGTTGCCAAGCAGGCTGTGACTGCGCACCTCGGCATCCAGTTCACCGTTGACGCCCAGGGTGATCGACTCCGGGCGGATCGCCAGGCGACCGGCCACCGGGCGTTGCAGCAGGCGGCTGGCGCTATCGGCGTCGAGCAGGTTGTAGTTGCCGATGAATCCGGCGGCGAACAGGTCCACGGGTGCGGTGTAGAGGGTTTCGGCATCGCCGCTCTGGACGATGCGCCCCTGGTTCATCAGGAAGATGCGGTCAGACATGGTCAGCGCCTCCTCCTGGTCGTGGGTGACGAAAATGGTGGTCAGCCCCAGCTCGCGCTGGATCGCGCGGATCTGCTCGCGCAGGTGCTTGCGGATGCGCGCATCCAGCGCCGACAGCGGCTCGTCGAGCAGCAGCAGGCGTGGGCGGGTGACCAGCGAGCGGGCCAGCGCCACGCGCTGGCACTGGCCACCGGACAACTGGTGCGGGTAGCGCCCGGCGAAGCTGCCCAGCTCCACCAGGTCCAATGCTTCGCGCACACGCTGCTGGCTTTCGTCGGCCTTGACCTTCTGCATGCGCAGGCCGAAGGCAACGTTCTGCTCCACGGTCATGTTGGGGAACAGCGCGTAACTCTGGAACACCATGCCGATGCCGCGCTTTTGCGGGCTGACCGGCACGATGTCATGGCCGTCGAGGAGGATCTTGCCGCCGTCCACCGGGGTCAGCCCGGCGATGCAACGCAGCAGGGTGGATTTGCCGCAGCCGGAGGGGCCGAGCAGGGTGACGAACTCGCCGCGTTCGATCTGGCAGTCGATGTTCTCGAACACCGGGCTGCCGGCGTAGCTTTTTTGCAGGTTCTGTACGCTGACGAAGCTCATCTCAGGTTTTGTCCTTGTTCAGGCGGTTGGCGACCCAGGTCAGCACCAGCACGAAGGCGAAATACGAGATCACCAGCGCGCTGTTGAAGTGGCCACTGCTGTTGCGCATGTTGTTCAGGTACACCTGCAGGGTCTCGTAGCGGGTGCCGACCAGCAGGTTGGCGAACACGAACTCGCCGAACAGGAACGAGAACGACAGCAGCAGCGCCACCATCAGGCCCTTGCGCAGGTTCGGCAGCACCACCAGCAGGGCGGCCTGCCAGGTGCTGGCGCCGAGCAGCTGGGCGGCGTCCATCAGGTCGCGCAGGTTGATCGCCTGCAGGTTGTTGGTGATCGCCCGGTACATGAACGGCAAGGCGATGGTGAAGTAGCAGCCGATCAGGATCCACGGCGTGCCGACCATCGCCATCGGGCCGCTGCCATAGAGCTGCAGCAGGCCCACCGACGACACCACCGGCGGCACCGCGAACGGCAACAGGATGAGGATGTTCATCAGTGCGTCGAGTTTCGGGAAGTGGTAGTGCACCACGAACAGCAGTGGCAGGATCAGCACCACCGACAGCAGCAGCGCGCCCACGCACACCAGCAGCGACTGGCCGAACGCGGCCAGAAAGCGTGGTTCGCTCCACAGCGCGACGTACCACTTGAAGGTCAGGCCACTGGGCAGCAGGCTCGCCGACCAACTGGTGGCCAGCGAGTAGAGCAGGGTGCCGGCCAGCGGCAGCAGCAGGATCAGGAACAGCAGGTACACCACCAGCCGATGGTAGAGCCCGGCGGAGGTTTTTTCAGCGCGCATGGTAGCTCCTCTTGAGCAGCCATTGATGAACCACCGTGACCAGCGTCATCAGCCCCACCAGCACCATCGCCAGGGCGCTGGCCAGGTTCGGGTCGAGGCTGATGTCGCCCGCCACCAGGCCGGCGATGCGGATCGGCAGCACGTTGAAGTTGCCGGTGGTCAAGGCATATACGGTGGCGTAGGCACCGAGGGCGTTGGCCAGCAGGATGACGAAGGTGCCGAGCAGCGCCGGGGTCAGTACCGGCAGGCCGATATGCCGCCAGAACTGCCAGTGGCTGGCCCCGAGCAGCGCGGCCGACTCGCGCCAGTCTTCGCGCAGGGCGTCGAAGGCGGGGTAGAGCAGCAGCACGCCGAGCGGGATCTGGAAGTAGGTGTACACCAGGATCAGGCCGCTCTTGGAGTAGATACTGAAGTCCTCCAGCAGGCCGATCTGTTTCAGCAGCAGGGTCAGCGCGCCGTTGAAGCCGAGCAGGATGATGAAGGCGAAGGCCAGCGGCACCCCGGCGAAGTTGCTGGTCATGTTGGCAAAGGCACTGACGAAGTCGCGCAGCTTCGAGTCGACCTGGCGCAGCGAGTAGGCGCCGAGGGTGGCGATGACGATGCCGAACAGGCTCGACCAGAAGCTGATCTCCAGGCTGCGTTGCAGCGCCTGCAGGTAGAACTTCGAGGCGAACACCTTGCTGAAGTTGTCCACGCCCCAGCCGGCCTCCGATTGCAGGCTGTTGATCGCCACCCAGGCCAGCGGGGCGATCTGGAAGATGACGAAGAACACGGCGAACGGCAGCAGGCAGAGCAGGGCCAGGTAGCGGCCACGGCTCACTTGAGCAACTCCCGGCAAACCGTCTTGTCGTGTGCAGCCCCCAGCAGCTCGCAGATGGTCCCGCACAGTTCGGTCTGCAGCGGTTTGGCGGCCGGGTCGAGGCTGAAGGCGTCGCCGAACACGAACAGCGGCACTTCACGCTCCTCGGCCAGCAGGCCGTTGTGCGAGCGGTCGTTGTTCATGCCGTGGTCGGCGGTGACCAGCACCTGGTAACCCTCTTCCAGCCAGCCCGGCAGGTAGTCGGACAACAGGATGTCGGCGCTGCGCGCAGCGTTGCGGTACTGGCTGCTGTCCAGGCCATGGCGGTGGCCGACGTCGTCGATGCTCATCGGGTGTACCAGGAGGAAATTCGGTGCATGGCGGCGGCGCAGGTATTCGCCGTCGGCCAGCAAGTGCGAGTCGGGATAGCGATCGTCCCAGTAGAACAGGCCGTGCTGGATCGGCAGCTTCGGCGCGTGGGTGTGGCGGTCGCGTTGCGGGTCGAAGGGCGAGCGGTTGTACAGCTCGCTCATCCAGTGATAGGCCGCCGCGGCCGTGCCCAGGTTGGCTTCGCGGGCATAGTGGAACACGCTGCGCTGGTTGGACAGGCGGTTGACGTTGTTGTGCACGATGCCGCTGTCGATCGGTGCCACACCGGTGAGGATACACTCGTACAGCGGCCGTGACAGCGACGGCAGTTCGCATTCCATGCGGTACAGCGCGGCGCGATCGGCCTCGACGTAGGCGTGCAGGTGGCCCATGGCGTGGTGGGCGACCTGATAGTTGAGGCCGTCGAGCAGGACCAGGATGACGTTGTGTTGCATGGTGGCTCCAATTGTTCAAGTGACAAGCAGCAAGCCACAAGCTGCAAGTAAAAGCGGATCGGCTTCTACTTGCAGCTTGAAGCTAGCAGCTGATTCATTCCATCTCGATGATCACTTGCTCCTGCCACTTCTGCGGCAGTGCCTTGGAGGTCGCTTCCCAGGTTGCGGCGTCCTTGATCGGCTGCGCCGCCTTGTACTGCTCGTTGGGCAGCAGCTTGGCCTGCACATCCTCGGGCAGCTTCAGGTGCTCGGCACGGATCGGCCGCGCATGGCCCTTGGCCAGGTTGATCTGCCCGGCGTCGCTGAAGATGTACTCACGTGCAAGCTTGGCCGCGTTCGGATGCTTGGCGTACTTGTTGATGATGGTGGTATAGCCGGAGATCACCGTACCATCCGACGGGATCAGCACTTCGAAGCGCTTGGGGTCGATCTGCTCGCGGTAGCTCAGGCCGTTGAAGTCCCACACCACGCCGACTTCGACCTCGCCCTTCTCGATGGTCTGGATGGTCGGGTTGGCCAGCGACAGGCGTTTCTGCTGGGCCAGCTTGGTGAACAGCTGCAGGCCAGGCTCGATGTTCTTCTCGTCACCCTTGTAGGCGATGGCCGCGGCCAGCACGCCGTTGGCGGCCTGGGCGGCAGTGCTGACGTCACCGATGGCGACCTTGTACTTGCCTTTTTCCAGGTCGTGCCAGCTGGTCGGGCGATCGCCTTCCTTGACCAGGTCCTTGTTGATGATGAAGGCGATGGTGCCGGTATAGGCCAGCGCCCAGTGGCCGTCCTTGTCCTTGGCCCACTCAGGTACCTGGTCCCAGGTGCTTGGCTTGTACGGCTGGGTCACACCCTTGTTGGCGGCGATCGGGCCGAAGGCGGCACCGACGTCGCCGATGTCGGCGCTGGCGTTGTCCTTCTCGGCTTCGAACTTGGCGATTTCCTGGGCCGAACTCATGTCGGTGTCGCTGTGCTTGAGGCCGTATTTGCTGGCCAGGTCTTCCCAGGTGCCTTTCCAGTTGGCCCAGGCATCGGGCATGCCCACGCTGTTGACGGTGCCTTCCTTGCGGGCGGCGTCTTCCAGGGCCTTGAGGTCGGGGCCTGCGGCCATGGCCGAGGTGCACAGGGTAATGGCCGAACCGAGCAGTGACGCCATGAACAACTTTTTCATCCGAAGCTCCTTGGGTGGGTGCCTTTAGCGATCGTTGTTATGAATGAAGCTGTTTTTGCTGACCGTTGGTCTAGGTCAGCAAAGCTTGAGCCAAGGTAGGCCGCTTGCGTGACAGTTTGATGTAGGGCAGGGCCTATGCAGCCCATGAAGCTACAGCGTAGACCACCCGATCCCCCCGGATATGCTGGCTTGGCGCGTTTCTGGCAGTGTCTGCCCAGGCCTTTGTCACAGGATGTTCATCAGCCCTGCCTAGGCTTGCACTATTCTCCAGAGGCCCCGTCATGGGGCTGGACTAGTCCAGATAGGTAACCTTTTGATGCAGTCGACGCCACCGCGCGCGGTAACAGCCATCTGCCATGCCCTGCAGGAGCAGATCGAGCACGGCCTGCTGGCGCCGGGCGGCAAGCTGCCGGCCGAGCGCAAGCTCAGCGAGGTGTTCGCCACCACGCGCATCACCCTGCGCGAGGCACTGGTGCAGCTGGAAGCCCAGGGCCTGATCTACCGCGAAGAACGGCGTGGCTGGTTCGTCGCACCGCAGCGCCTGACCTACGACCTGATCGAGCGTAGCCACTTCCATGCGATGGTGCGCGACCAGGGGCGGGAGGCCAGCACCGAATTGCTCTCGGCGCGCCTGCAGCCGGCTTCGGCGGCCATCTGTGCACGCCTGCAGCTGCCGGCACTGTCCAGCGTGGTGCGGATCTGCCGGTTGCGGCGCATTGATGGGCGGGCGGTGCTGTATGCCGAGCACTACCTGAACCCGAGGTATTTTCCCGGCATCCTCGAACACGACCTGGCGCAGTCGCTGACCGAGATCTACGGGCGGGTGTATGGTATCCGGTACGGGCAGGTGTGCTTCGAGATCCTGCCGACCGCCTTGCCGGTGGATGCGGCGGGGGCGCTGAAGGTGTCGGCCGGCAGCCCGGGCCTGCATATCACCCGGGTCAACAGTGACCAGCATGGGCACTTGATCGACTGTGACCTGGAGTATTGGCGGCACGATGCCATCCGCATTCGCGCGCAGGCGGGCTAGCGCGTTAGCTGGAGGCGCCGGCCCCTGTCACGCCACCGCCACCGGCAGTCACTACCTGTACCGACAGGCGCGGCGTGGCCAGGTCCAGCCCGGCTTCATCGAGCTGGCGCTTCAGCGCCAGGTTGAACGCCCGCGACACTTCCCACTGCTTGATCGGCGCGGTCTTGAACCGCGCCCGCAGGATCGCCGAGCCTGACTCGAAACTCTCCACCCCCTGCAATTCCAGCGGCGACCAGATATTGCGGCGCATCAGCGGGTCGTTGCGCAGTTTCTGCCCCACTTCACGGATCAGTGTGATCGCCTGGTCGATGTTCATGCTGTGCGGGATGGCCACACGGAAGATCGCGTAGCCGAACTCACGGGAGTAGTTCTTGATGCTCTTGATCTCGCTGAACGGGATGGTATGCACGATGCCGTCGATGTCACGCAGGCGCACGGTGCGGATGGTCAGGCCCTCGACCGTGCCCAGATGGCCGCCGACATCGACGTAGTCGTCGATCGCCAGTGAGTCTTCGATGATGATGAACAGGCCGGTGATCAGGTCGGCCACCAGCGACTGGGCGCCAAAACCGATGGCCAGGCCGATCACACCGGCACCGGCCAGCAGCGGCGTGACGTTCATGCCCATGTTGGCCAGGGCGACGATCACCGCAATGATAAAGATCACCACGAACATCACGTTGCGGATCAGCGGCATCATGGTCTGCGCACGGGCGTTGGCCATGCCCCGACGCGAGCGCACCAGGGCATGGTGCACGGCGGTGTCGGCGAGGATCCACACCAGCCAGGCGACGATCAGCGTGCCGGCCAGGCCCAGCAGGCGCACGCTCACCTCATGGCCATCGCCTTCGGCGAAGCCGATCATCGACAGGCCCCACACGCGCAGCCCCAGTTCGATGAACACCAGCCAGATGAACAGGTGCACCAGCAGGTAGCCGAAGTTGCGCAGGCGCTCGGCGTACACCGCCTGGCGCTTGCTGGCGCGTTTGGGGTTGGCGGCGTGGCGGCGCACCAGGCCGTTGAGCACCATGCACACTACTACCAGCACGGTGCACATCAACGACTGGCGCAGCGCGGTGCTGGTGTCACCGGCGGAAATGAAGGTGGCGAACAGCGAGACGGCCACCAGGATCAGCGCGGGCACGAACCAGAAGCTGCCGAGGATCTCGATGGTGTCGCTCAGGGTGCGCCGGGTCAGGCGCCGGGCCAGGGGCTGGTTGCGGATCAGGTGGGCGATCGGCCGGCGGAAGCGCAGGATGAACAGGCCGGACGACAGCGCCGCGATGACATTGGCCAGGGTCGCCAGGGCATGCGCCAGGTGGGTACCCAGGGCGACCAGCATGCGCGGGTCGCTCATGGCCTCGCCAAAGGCGGCGAAGCTGCCGATCAGCCACAGCGGGCGGAAGGCCTGGTGGCGCAGGATGTGCAGGGCGCGGTGGCGGTGAGGGCCGTCGAGCAGCGAGAAGGCAATCACGCAGATGGCCGAGAAGCAGGTGCCGACCACCAGCGCATAGGCCAGCACCATCGCCAGCGACTTGCCCAGTGACGGCGGCAGGGCGAAGCTCAGGTACACGGTAAAGATCAGTGCCACCAGCCACGGGCCCAGCTTGCGCAGGGCGAAGCGCACCAGGTCCCAGGTACGGGGGTGTTGCGGCAGTTCCTCGGTCAGGCCGAAACGCACCCGCACGCGGTGGCCGACCCAGTTGAAGGCGTAGGCCAGCAGGCTCCACACGGCGATGACCGCAGCAAAGCCGAACAGGATGGCCGGCCATTGATGCACCGGCACGATCAGTTCGGTCAGTTCGGCCTGGGCCTGTTCGATTTCCTGCGACCAGCGGTAGAACGGGCTGGAGTCACCGCTGAACTGCTTTTCGAAGTCGCTCAGGGCGCCGCCGATCAGGCCCAGGACCCCCTGCTCGACGGTGGGTTGCGATTGCTTGGTGGCGTCGCGCAGCTTCTTCAGGTCGGCCAGTAGCTTGGCGCGTTGCTGGTCGTTCTCGAGGTTCTTGATCACCTCGTCCAGCGATTTGCCCAGTGGCTCGGTGGCTTCGGGCTGGGCGGGGGCGCTGGAGCCCAGCAGGCTCGGCAAGCCCGCCGCCTGGACCGGGGACATGAAGATGAACAACAGCAGGGCTAGGCAACGCAGGAAGGCTGGCACCGGGAAATCTACCTCAGGTCAAACGATTGCCCGAGTGTAGAGGTTTATGTCGGCAGTTTCTCCAGGATCGTCCAGCAGGTGAGGCCAAAGATACCCAGTGTGCCGATCCACATCATCAGCACGCCGATATTGCGCTCGCGCATACTGAAACCGATGGTCAGCAGCATCAGGAACAGGAACACCGGCACGAACAGTGAGAGAAAGGGGGACATGGGCAGTGGTCCTTCTGCTTTGGGGGGCCATACAACAAGCATAGCGGGTTGGGCAGAAGGCGGATTGACCTTGCGCAGGATTTGGCCTGAGGCGTTCTGGGGCTGCACAGCAGCCCCCAGCACCTCAAGGCAGTTCGCGGCTACGGTAGAAGGCGCTCAGTACCTTCACCAGGTGCGCCAGGTCATGGCTGCCGCACAGCTCGCGGATCGAATGCATGGCAAAGGTCGGCAAACCGATATCCACCGTGCGCACCCCAAGATGGCTGGCGGTAATCGGCCCGATGGTCGACCCGCAGCCCATGTCGCTGCGCACCACGAAGCTCTGCACCGGCACTTCCTCGGCCATGCACAGGTGGCGGAAGAACCCGGCGGTTTCGCTGTTGGTGGCGTAGCGCTGGTTGTTGTTGACCTTGATCACCGGCCCGGCGTTGAGCTTGGGCCCGTGGTTGCCGTCGTGCTTGTCGGCATAGTTGGGGTGCACGCCGTGGGCGTTGTCGGCCGAGACCATCAGCGAGCGCTGGAGGGTGCGCACGTAAGCGTCGCCATCCGGCAGCAGGCGCTGCAGGGTCTGTTCGAGCATCGGGCCATCGGCGCCGCAGGCCGAGCAGCTGCCGACTTCTTCATGGTCGTTGCACACCAGCACGCAGGTTTCGTCGCTGTCGGCGCTCAGCAGCGCCTGCAGGCCGGCATAGCACGACAGCAGGTTGTCCAGGCGGGCGCCAGCGATGAAGTCGCCGTTCAGGCCGATCAGCGCGGCGTCCTGGGTGTCGTAGAAGCTCAGCTCGTAATCCAGCACCACGTCGGCGTTGAGCTCGTGCTCGCGGGCCAGCTGCTCGGTGAGCACGGCGCGGAAGTCGATGCGCTCGTCACCGGCCACCTGGGCCAGAACCGGCGGCAGTTCGTTCTGCGGGTTGATCTGCCAGCCTTCGTTGGCAGTGCGGTTCAGGTGGATCGCCAGGTTGGGGATGATCGCGATCGGCAGCTTGAAGTCGATCAGCTGGCTTTCTACCTTGCCATCACGGCGGAAGGTGACGCGCCCGGCCAGCGACAGGTCGCGGTCGAACCACGGCGCCAGCAGCGCGCCGCCGTACACTTCCACGCCCAGTTGCAGGAAGCCCTGGCGCTGCAGCTCAGGCTGCGGCTTGACCCGCAGGCAAGGGCTGTCGGTGTGCGCGCCGACCATGCGGATGCCGCTGTGCAGCGGCGACTGCTTGCCCAGCTTGATCGCGATGATCGAGGAGTCGTTGCGGGTAACGTAGTAGCGGCCACCGGGCACCGTGGCCCAGCTGTCACGCTCGTCCAGGCGCTGGTAGCCGGCCGCTTCCAGGCGCTGGGCCAGGCTGGCGGTGGCATGGAAGGGCGTCGGGGAGGCCTTGAGGAATTCAATCAGGCCGGTATTCAGTGCTTCGCGCATAACTCACTCCAGACAGCAGTGGCGCGAGTTTAGCGCAGATACCTTCAGAAGGGGGCAGGGCACTCGAACTTCAATCGCGCACCGCTGACCGGGTGGGTGAAGCTCAACATCGAGGCATGCAGGCACAGCCGCTCATGGGCCGCCAGCGCCTCTGGGTTGGCATACAGGCGGTCGCCCAGCAGCGGATGGCCGATCGACAGCATGTGCACGCGCAGCTGGTGCGAACGCCCGGTGATCGGCGTCAGCTCGACCCGGCAGTGATCCCCGCAACGCTCGACGATGCGCCAGAAGGTCAGCGCATGCTTGCCCTGTTCATGGTCCACCACGTGGCGTGGCTTGGTCGGCGGGTCGTAGCGCAGGGGCAGGTCGATGCTGCCGCTGTCCAGCGCCGGCTGGCCCCAGCACAACGCGGTGTAGGCCTTTTCGGTTTCGCGGTCATGAAACTGGCGCGACAGCTCGCGGTGGCTGTCGGCATCGCGGGCCAGCAGGATGATGCCGGAAGTTTCCCAGTCCAGACGGTGCACGATCAGCGCGTCCGGGTAGCCGTTTTCCTGCAGGCGGGTGATCAGGCAGTCCTTGTTGTCCTCGGCACGGCCAGGCACCGACAGCAACAGGGTCGGTTTGTTGATCACCAGGATGGCGGCGTCTTCATGGAGGATCTGGATGTTCGACAGCGGCATTGCGGGTTCTCTATGGAAATGACAAAAACCACTGGGGCTGCAATGCAGCCCCAGTGGTTTTTGCCTGTGCCTGAAGCGACTGAATCAGCGATCAGGCAAGGTGATGTTCAGCTCCAGAATCGAGCAGCTGCCCTGGTTTTCCAGCTCGATGTGCACATCATCGTTGCCGATGTTCACATACTTGCGGATCACTTCCAGCAGTTCTTTTTGCAGCGCCGGCAGGTAGTCCGGTTCGCTGCGCTGGCCGCGCTCATGCGCCACGATGATCTGTAGACGCTCTTTCGCTACCGACGCGCTGGTCTGTTTCTGTCTGCCACGAAAGAAGTCAAAAAGGTTCATGGTTTACTTGCCTCCAAACAGGCGCGCGAAGAATCCTTGCTTCGGCACTTCGATGAAACGCAGGGGTTTCTCTTTGCCCAGGAGGCGGTCGACAGTGTCGCTGTACGCCTGGCCGGCATCGCTCTGGTCGTCGAGGATCACCGGGATACCCTGGTTGGAGGCCTTGAGCACGGCCTGCGACTCGGGGATCACACCCTTGAGCTTGATCGCCAGGATCTCTTCGACGTCGGCGATGCTGAGCATTTCGCCCTTTTCGACGCGCTCGGGGTGGTAACGGGTGATCAGCAGGTGTTCCTTGATCGGCTCTTCGCCGTTCTCGGAGCGGCGCGACTTGCTCGACAGGATGCCCAGCATGCGGTCCGAGTCACGTACCGAGGACACTTCAGGGTTGGTCACGACAATCGCTTCGTCAGCGAAGTACATTGCCAGGTGTGCGCCTTTCTCGATACCGGCCGGGGAGTCGCAGATGACGTACTCGAACTGTTCTTTCAGCTCCATCAGCACCTTTTCCACGCCTTCCTGGGTCAGCGCGTCCTTGTCGCGGGTCTGGCTGGCGGCCAGCACGAACAGGTTCTCGAGGCGCTTGTCCTTGATCAGGGCCTGCTGCAGGTTGGCTTCGCCGTTGACCACGTTGACGAAGTCGTACACCACGCGGCGCTCGCAGCCCATGATCAGGTCGAGGTTACGCAGGCCCACGTCGAAGTCGACGATGACAGTCTTGTGGCCGCGCAGTGCGAGGCCGGTGCCGATGGCGGCGCTGGTGGTGGTCTTGCCCACACCCCCCTTGCCGGAAGTAACGACGAGAATCTTGGCCAAGGTGTTTCACCCCTAAATAAGTCGGGACATGTGTCCCAGCAAAATGCAAATAATGGCAACAGATAAAAAAGTTGCTCTAAAAATGACGGCAAGTATCCGTTAAAGACGGGTGATGTTCAACACGTCACCGGACAGGCTGACTTGCACACCGGCACCCCACAGCGGGTCGCGGCGCAGGTCTTCGCACACCTTGTACTGGCCGGCGATCGAGACCATTTCGGCGGTCATCTGCTGGCAGAAGATACGTGCCTTGGTATTGCCTTTGATCCCGGCCAGGGCGCGGCCGCGCATGGCGCCGTACACATGGATGTTGCCATCGGCGAGAAGTTCCGCACCCGGGCTGACCGAGGCGGTGACGATCAGGTCGCCCCCCTGGGCGTAGATCTGTTGGCCGCCACGCACAGGCGCGGTAATGATCCGGGTCGGCCGCACCTCTTGCACAAGGGCTGGCTCGGGGGCCGGGGCCGGAGCAGGCTCGGCCTTCTTTACCTCGGGTTCAGGCTCCAGCGGCCGCTCGCGGGCGCCGGACGGCGGCAGCACCGGCAGGTCGATGGCGATCGCCGCAGCGATGTCCTCGATACGGTTGGCGCGGATCGCCAGGGTACGCAGGCCATGATGGCGGCAAATACGCATCAGCCCGGGCAGGTCGATCGCCCCTTCGTCGGCCGGCAGCTTGTCCAGCGCCAGCACCAGCGGCGTGTTGCTGAAGAAATTTGGGGCCTGGGCCACTTTCGCCGCCAGTTGGCGGTCGAGGGCTTCCAGGTCGTTACGCCCCAGTTCCAGCACAGTGATGGCGAGCATGCTGCCCTTGAGCTGGAACACGGAGGCGGTGTCGGGTGTGTGGTTTGGGCTCATGGTCTGCATAGACGGCTTGTTGCGAAAAAAGTGCCCTGACTTATAACGATAAGACCGGTTGGCCGCAACCGGTGCCGATCCGATGTAGAATGCTCGGCCTTTGTCTTGCCGGAAGCTTCAATGGAACGCCCGCGTTTTCGACCCTATTTCCTCCACCCGCGATTCTGGGGCCTGTGGCTGGGCCTGGGCCTGCTGTGGCTGGTGGTGCAGTTGCCCTACCGTGCCCTGCTGTGGCTCGGCGGTGCCCTGGGCGCGCTGATGTACCGCGTGGCCGGCGAGCGCCGGCGCATTGCCGCCCGCAACCTTGAATTGTGTTTCCCTGAGCTGTCCGACGACGAACGGCGGCGTTTGCTCAAGGCCAACTTCGCCTCCACCGGTATCGCCTTCTTCGAGATGGCCATGAGCTGGTGGTGGCCCAAGGCCCGCCTGGCGCGCCTGGCCCACATCGAAGGCCTGGAGCACCTGCAGGCTGCGCAGCAGGCCGGGCAGGGCGCCATCCTGATGGCGGTGCACTTCACCACCCTGGAAATCGGCGCCGCGCTGCTCGGCCAGGCCCACACCATCGACGGCATGTACCGCGAGCACGGCAACCCGCTGTTCGACTTCATCCAGCGCAGTGGCCGTGAGCGGCACAACCTCGATTCGCTGGCCGTGGAGCGGGATGACGTGCGTGGCATGCTCAAGCTGCTGCGCTCGGGCCGGGCGATCTGGTACGCACCGGACCAGGACTACGGCGCCAAGCAGAGCATCTTTGTGCCGTTGTTCGGTATTCCGGCTGCCACGGTCACCGCGACCACCAAGTTCGCCCGCCTGGGCAAGGCGCAGGTGATTCCGTTCACCCAGAAGCGCCTGGAGGACGGCAGCGGCTATCGTCTGGTGATCCACCCGCCGCTGGAGGCCTTCCCCGGTGAGAGCGAAGAAGCCGATTGCCTGCGCATCAACCAGTGGGTCGAAGGCGTGCTGCGCGAGTGCCCGGAGCAATACCTGTGGGCGCACCGGCGCTTCAAGTCGCGGCCCGAGGGCGCGCCGCGGCTATACGACAAGAAAAAACGCTGATCCAGGAAGGAATCCATGGCGCCACCCCCGGTAACTGGTCTGATCCTCTCTGGCGGCGGCGCCCGTGCCGCCTATCAGGTCGGCGTCCTCGCCGGCATCGCCGAGCTGCTGCCGCCCGGCGCGCATAACCCGTTCCCGGTGATCGTCGGCACCTCGGCCGGCGCCATCAACGCCGTCACCCTGGCCAGCGGCGCCACCCGCTTCAACGACGCCGTGCAGCGCCTCACCACGTTCTGGCAGAACTTCCGCAGCCGCCTGGTGATCCGCAGCGACTGGCCCGGCGTGGTGCGCCAGGCCAGCCGCTTCGTCGGCCACAGCCTGCTTGGCCTGGGCGGCCAGGCGCCGGTGGCCTTGCTCGACAGCAGCCCCCTGCGGGGCCTGCTGGAGTCGCACCTGGACCTGGATGGCATCGGTCATTCCATCGCCGCCGAGCAGCTAAGGGCCGTCGCCGTGACCGCATTCGGCTACGAAAGTGGCCAGGCGGTGACCTTCTACCAGGGGCGCGGCACCATCGACGCCTGGCTGCGCCACCGCCGCATCGGCGTGCCCACGCCGTTGACCATCGACCACCTGCTGGCCAGCGCGGCGATTCCGCTGTTGTTCGCCCCGGTGCGCCTGGGCGACGAGTATTACGGCGACGGTGCGGTGCGCCAGTCGGCACCGATCAGCCCGGCCCTGCACCTGGGTGCCAGCCGGGTGCTGGTGGTCGGGGTCAGCGGCAACCCGCAGCGCCCTGCGGCGCCGTTGCCGCCCCAGCGTGTGTTCAGCGGCCAGCAGCCGAGCCTGGCGCAGATCGGTGGGCACCTGCTCAACAGCACTTTCATCGACAGCCTTGAGGACGATATCGAACTGCTGCAGCGGCTCAACCACCTCAGCCGGCTGCTGCCGGCGCACCTGGATGCACGGCGCCTGGGGCTGGCGCCGATCGAGGTGTTGGTGGTAGCGCCCAGCCAACCGCTGGACGAGATCGCGGCGCGGCACCGGCGCGAGTTGCCAGCGGCGCTGCGCCTGTTCCTGCGCGGTCCGGGCGCGACCCGGACCAGCGGTGCAGGGGTATTGAGCTATCTCTTGTTCGAGGCCAGCTATTGCAGCGAGCTGATCGAGCTGGGGCGGCGTGATGCCCTGGCCAAAAAGCGCGAGCTGTGTCAGTTCCTGGGAATTTGAGGCCAGGCCTGCTTACTCGGCAATCTGCAGCTTGCGCGCCTGGGTATACACATACCGCACCTTCTCGTACTCGAACGGCGAGTTGAGCTGGCCGTAGCGGAATTTGGTGGTGTAGCGCTTGTCCACCACGCGCAAGGCGAAGATCTCCGGGTGATTTTCGCTGGCCTCGGCCACGTTCAGGTAATTGACCGCCTGCTCGCCGGCATAGTCCACCACCAGCCCGGTGGTGTCGCGCAGGTTCGACGGGCCGAGCACCGGCAGCATCAGGTACGGCCCTTCCGGTACGCCATAAAAGCCCAGGGTCTGGCCAAAGTCCTCGCTCTGGCGCGGCAGGCCCATGCGGGTGGCCGGGTCCCACAAGCCGCCCACACCGATGATGGTGTTGAACATCAGCCGCGCGGTGATCTCCGCCGAGCGCTTGGCCTTGAGCTGCAGCACGCTGTTGAACAGGTTTGGCACGTCACCCAGGTTGTTGAAGAAGTTGCTCACCCCGGTGCGCACGAAGCTGGGCGTAACGTACTGGTATCCGCTGACCAGTGGCAGCAGCACCCATTGGTCCAGCCGGTAGTTGAAGTGGTAGATGCGCCGGTTCATCGATTCCAGCGGGTCGTACACGTTCAGCGCTTCCAGGGTCGAACGTTCAAATTCGCGCTGGTCGAGCCCTGGGTTGAATTTCAGTTCGCGCAGCGGGTCGATGAAGCCGTCGGCCTCCGGCGTCAGCGGCGCATGGGTCACTTGCGGGTCGGCTTCGATCACGCTGGCCCGTGGCGCGGTTTCCGCGGCCAGGGCATTGCCGGCGACGACTAGCAGTGCGGTGGCGAGAAGGAATGGTTTAGCCACGGAAGAACTCCAGCATGGCGTCGCTGTTGACGCGGTAATTGAGGTTGCCGCAATGGCCGCCATGGGGGTAAAGGGTCAGGCGATCGCCGAACACCTTGCGCAGGAAGCCGATATCGCCGGGGCCGAGGATGACGTCGTCGGCATTGTGCATCACGGCGATCTTGTCGCTGTTGTGCAGGTAGTCTTCCAGCGCATACAGGCTGACCTGGTTGACCAGCTGCAGGATGCTGTTGCCATCGGTGCGGGCGCGCCACATCGGGATCACCTGCTCGGTCATGTAGCAATCGAAGTCGCACTGCAGGGCCCGCTTGAAGAACGGCGTCAGGCTGCTGCCCTCGGTGATCGGGAATTTCGGCGGAATGATCAGGCCGCGGCGGTTGATCAGGTCGGAAGTAAAGGCGATGTCGGCTGCCGAGAAGCGGAACGAGGTGCCGATGAGCATGGCCATCTGTTCGTTGGACAGGTGCTGTTTCGACTGCTGGAAGTCGTACAGCAGGGCGTCGTTGAGGTCGATGTAGCCCTTGTCCTGGAAGTAGCGGGTGAGCTTCTCCAGCATCAGCTCATAGAAGGTGGTACTGCGGTCGATGCCCTTGACCTGGGTCTGCACCAGTTTGTCGAGGTTGTTGATCGAGGTGTACAGGTTGACCGGCGGGTTGAGCAGCAGCACGCGCTTGAAGTTGAAACTGCGACGGGTTTCGTCGAGGTGGCTGACGAAGGCAGCGTCCAGCGCGCCCAGGCTGTAGCCGGTGAGGTAATACTCGCTGACCGGCAGGCGCGGGTGCTGGGCTCGCACGGCTTGCATCACCCGGTACATGTCTTCGGCATCTTCCTGGCTGACGCCGGGGGTGGCGAAGCGTGAGGCGGCGCTCATGAAGTCGTAGCTGGTCGGTGACGACAGCTGCACTACGTGGAAGCCGGCCTGGTAGAACAGCTTCTTGAGGTATTCGTTGATGCTGCTGGAGTAGGGCGCACCGGTACCGGCGATGAGGAAAATCAGCGGTGCCTCATGGTCCTGGCGTGCCAGGCGGTACTTGAGCTTCTTCACTGCCCAGAAGTTGTCGGGCAGGCTGAACTCGCGCTCCGGGCGCAGGTTCAGGCTGTAGTCGGACTGGTCGATGTCCTCGTCACTGGGCAGGGTCGGGCGCTGCTCCGGCGGCGTGGTGGCGATGGTCGCCTCGAACGGGTTGGTCAAGGGGTAGCCGTAGCTGGCGGCGTCGATATCCCGCGCCGAAGCGGCCGCAGCCATGAGCAGGCCGCCAAGAAGGGCGGCGAGGCGCCAAGATCGAAGCATGTATTCCCCCAGAAGGATCAAGGTCGTGCAGTACGCAGGCTAGGACCACGCTTGCCAGGGCAAAGTTGCCGAGTGCGGAGGCCTTTGGTGTGCTTGTTATCTGCAACATAGCTGCAGGGTTGTGATTTTGCCTTACAACTGGGCTTGGGCGATCATGGATGGTTTCGATTACCGCTATTGGAGAATGGGATGTCTCGCTCGCTGCCGGCCGCTCTGTTGCTGATGTTTCTGGCCATCTGGCTCGCCGCCAGTTATGGCGTGCGCTATGGGTTGATGGAGGATGGACAGTGGGTCGGGCTGTGCACGGTGCCAGCCGACCACTGGCAGTGCCAGGTGCGTTCGCTGCTGGGCCTGGGCATCCATTTTCAGGTGATGGCCTGGGCCGGGTTGGGGTTGGCTTTGCTCGCGCAACTGGTTGCGGGGCGCGCCGGCTGGTGGCTGGCGGTGTTGGCGCTGGTGTTCGGCATTCCCGCCCTGGTGCTGTATACCGCCAGTATCGCGGTGTTCGTGGTGGTGCTGGCCGGGTTGCGGCTGGTTCGGCAACCGCACCGGGGCTGACAGGGGCTGCTTTGCAGCCCATCGCCGGCAAGCGCGGCTCCCACCTTGATCGGCGTACGCAGGCCCCTGTGGGAGCCGCGCTTGCCGGCGATGGGGCGCGAAGCGGCCCCAGGTTATCAAGCCAGGCGTAACCGCAAGCTTCGCCACAAAGCTGCAGTCATCAACACACTGACCACCGCCCACCCCCAGGCCTGTTGGTTTTCCAACCCTTCCCGATACAGCTGCGGCAGCACCCCGGCGCCGACGATAAAGGCCAGCAACGCTACCTCCGCTCGCCGCGCCGCCACCGGCCTCAGCAGGTACACCACCGCCGGCAATGCCAGCGCCACGCTTGGGAAGCTGCGGTAGCGCGGGTCGAACACCATCGCCAGCATGCTCACCGCCGCTGCAAAACCCGCCGCGAGCAACAGCCAACCCGCCCGGGCCTGCAAATAACCGAACAGCCGCCGACGCCAGCCGTCGCGGCGTACCAGAGCAAGGGCCGCGTGCATCAGCACCAGCAGGTTCAACCCGGCCAGCACCACCGCCCACACCCATTCCCCGGCAAACCGGGCATGGGTGCGCATCAACTCGCCCCACAACCCCAGGCAGCCCGCGCCAAACGCTGCCAGCAGCGGCAGCAGCAAGGCCGCCAGCGGTGTAGCGGGGCGCCCGGCCATCAGCAGCGTGACCGCCATCAACAGCACGCTCGCCAGCAACCATTGCGGCCAGTAATGCAGGTTGCTGACCGGCCCTTCGAGCACGCCCTTGTCCTGCCGATCGGCATCGTACAGCCCCCAGTAACCGCCCACCGCGCCTTCACTGGCACGTTTCCACGGCTGGTCGAATGCCTCGATCAGGTTGTAGTGCCAGCCGTTGGCCTCGGCCATGCTGACGAAACCACGAATGAAACGCGCCTCGTTGGCCCGGCTGGGCACGGCGGTCTCGCGCTGGCGGCCTTCACTGGGCCAGCCGGTTTCACCGATGAAGATGTCCTTGGGCGCGAAACGGTTGCCGAACACCTGGCGCACCTCGGCGACATGGGCCAGGGCATCGTCGATGCCGCGCGGGTCGTCTTCCCAGTAGGGCAGCAGGTGGATGGTCAGGAAGTCCACGGCTGGCGCCACTTGCGGGTGCTGCAACCAGAACTCCCAGACATCGGCATAGGTCACCGGCACCTTGACCTGGCTTTTCACCTTGTTGATCAGCGCAGCCAGCTGCTCGCCGGTCACCTCTTTGCGCAACAGCGCCTCGTTGCCGACGATCACTGCGCTGACCACGTCCGGGTTGGCATTGGCGGCGGCGATCAGCGCGTCCACTTCCTTGCTGGTGTCGACCGGGTTGGCGTTGACCCAGGCGCCGAGCATCACCTTCAGCCCATGCTTGCGCGCCAGCGCCGGGATTGCCTCAAGGCCGGTCATCGAATAGGTGCGGATGCACTGGAATCGCTCGGCCAGCAACGCCAGGTCGGCGTCCATGCGCGCCGGGCGCAGGCGGAAAGGCTGGTCGAAGGGCGACTGGTCCTTGTCGAACGGTGTGTACGACGCACATTGCAGTTTGTGCGTGGGGCTGGCGGCGTCAGGCAGCAAGACCGGCTTGCCCAGCCCGTACCAGAGCGCCCCCAGCCCGAGCAGGGCGAGCAGGCAGGCGAGCAGGTACAACGGCAGCAGGCGGGAAGCATCAGGCATTGGGCGGTCCATCGTCAGGCGCAAAACGTTAGATAGTAGCCCGGCGCCAAACCTTTGGCATGCAAGGATCGCGCAGGTCGGCGTAGGCCAATGCCGCTAATGGCACAGTGCTGTCGCCAATGGTGCGGTACAGGTCGCAGTGGGAGCAGGTCGAGCTTTGTTGCAGGAAGATGATGCAATCTCCAAGACCTGACGAGGGGATGCTTTGATGGCTACTTTTACAAGAATGCGCCGTTTCCTGGGTGTGGGCACCGCCCTGGTATTGGCCATGAGCGCTGCACAGGCCATGGCCAAAGAAGTGAGCATTGGTTATGTGGACGGTTGGGCCGACAGTGTGGCGACCACCAACGTCGCTGCAGAAGTGATCAAGCAGAAACTGGGTTACGACGTGAAGCTGCAGGCTGTGGCCACCGGCATCATGTGGCAGGGTGTGGCCACCGGCAAGCTCGACGCCATGCTCTCGGCCTGGCTGCCAGTGACCCACGGTGAATACTGGACCAAGAACAAGGACAACGTGGTCGACTACGGCCCGAACTTCAAGGATGCCAAGATCGGCCTGATCGTCCCCGAGTACGTCAAGGCGGTGAGCATTGCCGACCTCAAGACCGACACCAGCTTCAAGCAGAAGATCGTCGGTATCGATGCCGGCTCCGGGGTGATGCTCAAGACCGACCAGGCCATCAAGGACTACGACCTGACCGGCTACAAGCTGCAGGCCAGTTCCGGTGCGGCGATGACCGCCGAGCTGGGCCGCGCGTATGCCAAGCAGCAGTCGATTGCAGTGACCGGCTGGGTGCCGCACTGGATGTTCGCCAAGTGGAAGCTGAAGTTCCTCGAAGACCCGAAAGGCGTGTATGGCGCGGCCGAGACCGTGAACAGCATCGGCAGCAGGGAACTGGCGACCAAGGCGCCGGAAGTGGCGGAGTTTTTGAAGAAATTCCAGTGGCAGTCCAAGGACGAGATCGGCGAGGTGATGCTGGCGATCCAGGAAGGTGCCAAGCCTGAAGCGGCGGCCAAGGACTGGGTGGCCAAGCACCCGGACCGCGTGAAGGAGTGGACTGGCAAGTAACAACCCTTTTGGGCCAGTTTTGATTCATCGCGGATAAATCCGCTCCTGCAGGGAGCGTATTTATCCGCGAAAGGGCCGTCACTTTGTTACGCAATCGGTAAAACACCGTTGCATCTAAGACTAAGGTCGTCTGGTTGGCGTCCAACAGCTGCATAAAGTAAGGGTGTGGGTTCCATCCCCTACCTGTGCTGCTAGGACAAAAACAATGAACGACAGCATTTACCTCTCGATACAAAACAGCCCGCGCTTCAAGGAGCTGGTCAGCAAACGTGAACGGTTCGCCTGGATTCTCTCGGCGATCATGCTCGGCCTCTACTGCGCCTTCATCCTCCTGATCGCCTACGGTCCTCAGCTTCTGGGCACCAAGCTCAGCCCTGATTCGTCGATTACCTGGGGTATTCCCCTGGGCGTCGGCCTGATCGTTTCGGCATTCGTCCTGACCGCCATCTACGTGCGCCGCGCCAACGGTGAGTTCGATGAGCTGAACAAGGTCATCCTGAAGGAGGCGCAACAATGATTCGCCACGCCAAAGCCCTGGCCGTACTGGCCTGCGGAGCCTTTGCACCCGCCGTGTGGGCCGCCGATGCCCTGACCGGCGAGGTGCAGAAACAACCGCTGAACGTGCCGGCGATCGCCATGTTCGTGGCCTTCGTCGCCTTCACCCTCGGGATCACCTACTGGGCCTCCAAGCGCAACAAGTCGGCGGCTGACTACTACGCTGCCGGTGGCAAGATCACCGGCTTCCAGAACGGCCTGGCGATTGCCGGTGACTACATGTCGGCAGCCTCGTTCCTGGGTATTTCCGCGCTGGTGTTCACCTCTGGCTACGATGGCCTGATCTACTCGATCGGGTTCCTGGTTGGCTGGCCGATCATCCTCTTCCTGATTGCCGAACGCCTGCGCAACCTCGGCAAGTACACCTTCGCCGACGTCGCCTCGTACCGCCTCGGGCAGAAGGAAATCCGCACCCTGTCGGCCTCCGGTTCGCTGGTGGTGGTGGCCTTCTACCTGATCGCGCAGATGGTCGGCGCGGGCAAGCTGATCGAGCTGCTGTTCGGCCTCGACTACCACGTCGCGGTGATCCTGGTGGGTATCCTGATGTGCCTGTACGTGCTGTTCGGCGGCATGCTGGCCACTACCTGGGTACAGATCATCAAGGCAGTGCTGCTGCTGTCCGGTGCCAGCTTCATGGCACTGATGGTGATGAAGCACGTGGGCTTCGACTTCAACACCCTGTTCTCCGAGGCGATCAAGGTGCACGCCAAGGGCGAAGCGATCATGAGCCCGGGCGGTTTGGTCAAGGACCCGATCTCGGCATTCTCCCTGGGCCTGGCGCTGATGTTCGGTACCGCTGGCCTGCCGCACATCCTGATGCGCTTCTTCACCGTCAGTGACGCCAAGGAAGCGCGCAAGAGCGTGCTGTACGCCACCGGCTTCATCGGCTACTTCTACATCCTGACCTTCATCATCGGCTTTGGCGCAATCCTGCTGGTCAGCACCAACCCGGACTTCAAGGACGCCGCTGGCGCCCTGATCGGTGGCAACAACATGGCGGCGGTGCACCTGGCCGATGCCGTGGGTGGCAGCGTGTTCCTCGGCTTTATCTCGGCCGTGGCCTTCGCCACCATCCTGGCGGTGGTCGCCGGCCTGACCCTGGCCGGTGCCTCGGCGGTTTCCCACGACCTGTATGCCAGCGTCTGGCGCAAGGGCAAGGCCAACGACAAGGACGAGATCCGCGTGTCGAAGATCACCACCATCGCCCTCGGCGTGCTGGCGATCTGCCTGGGCATCCTGTTCGAGAAGCAGAACATCGCCTTCATGGTCGGCCTGGCGTTCTCCATCGCCGCCAGCTGCAACTTCCCGGTACTGTTGCTCTCGATGTACTGGAAGAAGCTGACCACCCGCGGCGCCATGATCGGCGGCTGGCTGGGCCTGGTGAGCGCGGTGACGCTGATGATTCTCGGCCCGACCATCTGGGTACAGATCCTCGGCCATGAAAAAGCCATCTACCCGTACGAGTACCCGGCGCTGTTCTCGATGATCATCGCCTTCGTCGGTATCTGGTTCTTCTCGATCACCGACAAGTCCAAGGCTGCGGATGAGGAACGTGCCAAGTTCTTCCCGCAATTCGTGCGCTCGCAGACCGGCCTGGGGGCTTCCGGCGCCGTTTCGCACTGATCTGCCCGATAACGAAAAAACCGCGCCTAGGCGCGGTTTTTTCGTTTGCTGCGGCTAGATCATGCCTAGCAGCAATAGCACCAGCAGAATCACCAGCACCACGCCGATGATGCCGGACGGGCCATAGCCCCAGCTGCGCGAGTGCGGGAAGACCGGTAAGCCACCAATCAGCAGAAGGATCAGGATGATGATGAGGATCGTGGTCATGACGGAGTCCTTGTGTGGTTGAGGGTCAAGGGCCTCGGACTGCTGGCCTCTTGTAAATTCGGACCGGTGCCGCTTGTGAAAGATTCCATTTGAATGCTGCCGGTACTGACCACACAGTCATGCCCGCCCATTCACTAGCCTGATGAATCCTGCCTCTGGCCAAAGCCTTGATTAGACTCGTTGCACAACCTGTCAGAACAAGGCGTGCCACCATGCAAAACCGCATCATGATCACTGGCGCCGGCTCCGGCCTCGGTCGCGAGATCGCCCTGCGCTGGGCGCGCGAGGGCTGGCAGCTGGCGCTGGCCGATGTCAACGAAGCGGGCCTGCGCGAAACCTTGGCGCTGGTGCGGGCCGCAGGCGGCGAGGGGTTCGTCCAGCGCTGCGACGTGCGCGACTATAGCCAGCTCACCGCCCTGGCCCAGGCCTGCGAAGAAAAATTCGGCGGCATCGATGTGATCGTCAACAACGCCGGCGTCGCCTCGGGCGGCTTCTTCGCCGAGCTGTCGCTGGAAGACTGGGACTGGCAGATCGCGGTCAACCTGATGGGCGTGGTCAAGGGCTGCAAGGCGTTCCTGCCGCAGCTCGAGCGCAGCAAGGGGCGCATCATCAACGTCGCCTCCATGGCGGCGCTGATGCAGGGGCCGGGCATGAGCAACTACAACGTGGCCAAGGCCGGAGTGCTGGCGCTGTCGGAGAGCCTGCTGGTGGAAATGCGCCAGCTTGAAGTGGCGGTGCACTGTGTGTGCCCGTCGTTCTTCCAGACCAACCTGCTCGACTCGTTCCGCGGGCCGAACCCGGCGATGAAGGCCCAGGTCGGCAAGCTGCTGGAAGGCTCGCCGATCAGCGCGGCGGATATCGCCGATTACATCCACCAGCAAGTCGCGGCGGGTGAGTTCCTGATCCTGCCCCATGAGGCCGGGCGCCAGGCCTGGCAGCTCAAGCGCCAGGCGCCGGAGCGGCTGTACGACGAGATGGCGGAGATGGCGGTAAAGATGCGGGCCAAGGCGCAGACGCGTTGATTGTAGGAGTTGTTTGTAGGAGAAATTACCGGCCCGCGTAGGCCTGTTCTGAATTGCTGGTGAAGTATTGTCCAGACGAATATCCCCAAGCACTCTGCGGTTTTTTCCTGTTCAGAGAGGGGCGGAGCATGTTGGTGATCACGCGTGAAATCGGCGAAGTCATCACCATTGGTGACGATATTCGGATCAAGGTGGTGGAGTCGCACAATGGCATGGTGCGCTTTGGCGTGGATGCGCCGCGCAAGGTGCCGGTGCACCGGGCCGAGGTTTACCGGCGCATCAAGGCGGGGCAGGTGTGCAAGGCTGACCAGCCCTGATCAGCCTGTACCGGCCTCGGGGGGGGGGTACCCTCCCCAAGGGCCGGGCGGGAAGTGGGTGACCACGAGAGGCACCGCAAGTTTGG